>NZ_JANPVN010000001.1:1800000-2100000 GCF_026157085.1 Sphingomicrobium arenosum | reverse complement strand
CAGGCTCGCTCCCCCGGTGCGCGAGACCGCGAACAGCACCATCAAGGCGAGGAGGCTGCCGAGCGTTCCGCCGGTCAGCGCCTCGCGCGCGATCCGCTGGTCGAACTGGCGCGACACCTGACGATCGGTCGCGCCCATGCCATGAAGCGTCGCGATCGTCGCGCGATTGGCCGCCAGCGCCGCGCGGGTCGCCAGCACCACCGCCGCCGCCGCCGCCAGCGCGATCGCCAGCACGAGGCCGAGCCCCGCCAGCGCCACCGCGCGCAAGGCGCCCAGCAGCGGCGCCAGCGTCTCCGCCTGCGCCGCCAACCCCGCCTCGGGATATTCCTCGGCCAATGCCGAACGCAGCGCCGCCGCCTCGCCGTCCATCCGTACCTCGATCAGCGCGGGCAGCGGCAGGTCGGCCTCCTGCGCCGCCGGCCCCAGCCAGCGACTGAGCAGCGCGTCGACATCCTCCTGCGGCACCGCTGCTGCCTCGGCGACCCCGTCCTGCGCCGCAACGAACGCCTCGAGCGCCGCGGCCTGATCGGCCCCGCCCGGCAATTGCACGACATAATCGCCGGCGCTCGCCGCCGCGACCATGCGGCTGCCATTGTTAAGCGCGAGCCCCGCCGCGCCCGTCACCGTCATGACGAACAGCATGATCGCGAGGAGGTAGCCGGTCGCCCCCGCACCCTTGCCGCGCAGCCCCGGCAGCAGGCTCGTCTCGCGCGCCACCCTAGCGCGCCTCGCGCCGCGGCGGGTTGCGCAAGGCACCCGTCGGGTCCTTCAACGTTCCCTTGTCGAGCCGAAGCAGCGTCGCCCCCGGCGTCTGCTTCACCAGCGACAGGTCGTGCGTTGCAACGAACACTGTCGTGCCGAGCCGATTGAGGCCGCTGAACAGCGACAGCAAGCGTCCCGCCATCTCGGCATCGACGTTGCCCGTGGGCTCGTCGGCCACCAGCAATTCGGGCTTGGCGATCACCGCACGGGCGATGGCGACGCGCTGCTGTTCGCCCCCCGACAGCGTCGGCGGCCGCGCCCCGGCGCGATCCGACAGCCCGACCCAGTCGAGCATCTCGCCCACCGGTCCGGCGATCTCTTCTTCGTGATGCCCCATGATCCGCAAGGGCAGCGCGACATTGTCATAGGCCGACAGTTCGTTGACCAGCCGGAAATCCTGGTAGACGATACCGATCCGTCGCCGCAGCGCGGGCAGCGCGCGTCGCGGTAGCTCCATGATATCCTCGTCGAACAGCGTCAGCCGCCCGCGCGTCGGCTTTTGCGCGAGATAAAGCAGCTTCAGCAGGCTCGTCTTGCCCGCACCCGACGGCCCGGTGAGATAATAGAAGCCGCCCTTGGCGAGCTTGAAGTCGAGATCGTGGAGCACTTCGGCGCCCGTCCCGTAACGCAAACCGACATGATCGAACGACGCGATCATGCCGCGCGCTCGCCCCGTCGCATCGTCGCCCCGATCCGACTCCCCCGATTACCGCCAAAACTTGCCATCCGCGCCATGTTGCGCTTTCGTCCTTAAAAGTCGAGTAGGGAAACCATGATCCTGACCTGTCCTGCCTGCGCGACGCGCTACAACATCAAGCCGGGGGCCATCCCCCCCGAAGGCCGAACCGTGCGCTGCGCCAATTGCGGCCACAAGTGGCACGCCGATCCCGACCCGGCGCCGGAGGCTGCCGAGGCCCCCGAAGCGGCGCCGCCCGTCGCTGCGCCGCCTCCGCCCGAGCCCGCGCCTCCCGCCGAGCCGGTGGCGAGCGAGCCCGCGCCTCCTGCCATGCCGGAGGCCGAGGACATCCCGCCGCCCCCGCCGCCGCCCGAGCCGGAGCACGACGCCGAACCCGAACCCGCGACCGACGAACCGGCGTTCGAAGCCGACGACATCGACCCCGAGGTCGTCGCCGAGGCCGAAGAACAGGCCGCGCACCAGGAAGAGGCCATCGCCGAGGAACAGGTCGCCGACCCCTTCGACCATGACACGCAGGTCCATGACATCGGCTTTACCGGCATCGAGGAAGAGGATGAGCCCGAGGCGCGCCGTCGCTGGTGGCCGTGGCTGCTTCTCCTCGCATTGATTGCCGCCGCTGTCGCGGGCGCCGCGCTGTTCGCGCCGCCGCAGTGGAAGGACCAGCTCGGCCTCGCCGAGGCCGGCCCCGCGAGCGACAGTCCGCTCGAATTGCTGCTGACCAGCCAGTCGCGCACCAAGCTGCCGAGCGGCAACGAGCTGCTCACCTTCGGCGGGCGCGTCGTCAACAGCTCGGCGGAGGCACAGGACGTGCCGCCGATCCGTGCCGAGCTCATCGACGATGCCGGCAGCGTGGTCTACAGCTGGACCATCGCCCGCCCCGCCGATCGCCTCGCGCCCGGCGAAAGCGCCAGTTTCAACAGCGCCGAGGCCGACATTCCCGAGGCCGCGCGCGACCTCAGCCTGACCTTTGCCGACTAATGCCCCGAAAAGCCGTGCGATCGGCCCTTGCGGGCCTCTGATTCGCCTGCTAGAGGGCGCGCCTTACCAGCGTGGATCGCTTCGATCCGCGATGCTCCGGGTGCGGTCGTGGCGGAACTGGTAGACGCGCAACGTTGAGGTCGTTGTGGCCGAAAGGCCGTGGAAGTTCGAGTCTTCTCGACCGCACCATTTTCCTCCCGGACAGTCAGGAAACCAACCCGCCTGTCCGGCGGTTGTCAGCCCATGGCCGACAAGCATCTCACCGACGCCGAATGGCGCGATCGCCTGACCCCCGAACAATATCGCATCCTGCGCGAAGGCGGGACCGAGCCGCCCTTTTCGGGAGCGCTCAACGATGAAAAGCGCCCCGGCACCTTCCGCTGCGCCGCATGCGGCGAAGAGCTTTTCAAAAGCGGCGCCAAATATAATTCGGGCTCGGGCTGGCCCAGTTTCACCGCCCCTGCCGAAGGCGACGCGGTCGACGAGCATCGCGACAGCTCGCACGGCATGGAGCGCGTGGAAATCCGCTGTTCAGCTTGCGACAGCCATCTTGGCCATGTCTTTCCCGACGGCCCCGGCCCGACGGGACTGCGCTACTGCGTCAATTCGGCCAGCCTCGACTTCACCCCCGAGGACGATGGCGACGCCTAATCGCTTGCTCCCGACCCGGTGCCGCCCTACCCCCGGAGGCGCATGAGCCAGAAGATCAGGAAAATCGCTTTCCGCATCGCCAAATGGGGCGCCGCCTTGGCCGCGCTGGGCGTCCTCGCCCTCGCCGTCGCCGTCTTCATCGCCTATCAGTCGTTGCCCAGCTACGAACAGCTGCGCACCCGCACCGACCTTGGCCAGACGATCCGCGTGCGCGCCGATGACGACAGCATCCTCGTCTCGATGGGCCCCAGTTTCGGGCGCTGGCTCGACTACGAACAGATTCCCGAGGTCATGCGCACCTCGATGGTCGCGGTCGAGGATCGCCGCTTCCGCTCGCATCCCGGCGTCGATCCGATCGGCATCGCCCGCGGCATGTGGATCTCGCTGAAGGCCGGCGATGGCCTCGGCGGGGCGCGCGGCGTCTCGACCATTACCCAGCAGGTCGCACGCAACATCTTCCTCACCCCCGACCGCAACATGATCCGCAAGGCGCGCGAAGGCGTCATCGCGCTCGCGCTCGAGCAGAAATTCTCCAAGGACCAGATCCTCGAGCTCTATCTCAACCGCGTCTATTTCGGCGGCGGTGCCTATGGCATCGATGCGGCCTCCAACACCTTCTTCGGTCATCCTGCGACCGAGATGACGCTGGGCGAGGCGACGATCATCGCCGGGCTCGTCAAGGCGCCCTCCAACTATTCGCCCACCGCCGATCCCGAAGCGGCGCGCGGCCGCGCCGGCGTGGTGCTCGATTCGATGGTCCGATACGGCTTCCTCTCGGCCCAGGAAGCCGCGATGGTCGATCCCGCCGAGATCGTCATCCAGAAGCCCACCGGCGGCAATGCCGCGCGCTATTTCGTCGATTGGGCACTACCACAGCTCGACACGCTCATCCGCGAAACGTCGGAGGCGATCGACGTCTACACCACGCTCGATCCCGACATGCAGCAATGGGCGTCCGACGCGATCAACGCCCATGCCCCCGGCGGCGCACAGGGCGCACTGGTCGCCATCGACCGCGACGGGGCCGTGCGCGCGCTGGTCGGCGGCAAGGATTATGTCGAATCGATCTACAACCGCGCCACCGTCGCCAAGCGCCAGCCCGGCTCCTCCTTCAAGCTGTTCGTTTACCTGACCGCGCTCGAACAGGGACTTCGCCCCGACGACATGGTGATGGACGAACAGGTCACCATCGACGGCTGGACCCCGCGCAACTCCAACCGCACCTTCCTCGGCCCCGTCACACTGCGCGAGGCCTTTGCTCGCTCGATCAACACCGTCAGCGCGCAGATCGGCCAGAACATGGGCTTCGGCACCATCGCCTCCATGGCCAACCGCTTCGGCATATCGGACCAGATCGACACCTATCCCTCGATGGTGCTCGGCACCTCCGAAGTGCGATTGCTCGACATGACCCGAGCCTATGCCGCCGTATCGCGCGGCGGCGTCTCGGTCCCGCCCTACGCCATTACGAAGGTCGTCACCGCCGAGGGACGCCTCCTCTACAGCCACGAGCCCGCGCCCCCACGCGTCCTCGTCGCCCCTTGGGTCGCCAGCGACATGACCGACCTCCTCCAGACCGGCGTCATGTCGGGCACCGGGCGCGCCGCCAACATCGGCCGCCCGACTGCGGGCAAGACCGGCACCACCCAGTCCAACCGCGACGGCTGGTTCATCGGTTTCTCCTCGGGGCTCACCACCGGCGTGTGGATGGGCAATGACGACAACAGCCCCGTGCGCGGGCTCCAGGGCGGCACGGCCCCGGCGCGTGCCTTCCGCGACTTCATGTCCAAGGCCGTCGCCAATCGCCCGGTCGAATCCTTCGATATCGGCAGCGAATTGCCCGACTGGCAGCTCGAGCCCGACGACGAAGCCTGGATGAACGGCGATCCGATGCTCGATCCCTACGGTAATCCGATCGAGGGCGATCCGCTCGACCCGCTCGCGCCGCTGCCTGATGGCGCGACGCCGCCGGTCGATGACGAATGGCTCGATGGCGTGCTGCGCCGCGACCAGCCGCGCGGCGACCCGCTCCAGCGCCCCAGCCAGCCGCGCCGCGATCCGCTCGAACCCGCGCCCGCGCCCCAGCCGCAACCCCAGCCACGCCCGCGCGACAATCCCGACATGGTGCGGGTCGAACCGCTGGCGCCGCCGCCCTCAGTCCCCGCCGACCAGCCGCAGCCCCGGCGCTAGGCGCTTCAGCTCGGCCCGTGCCGCGCGCGCATCGCCGTCGTAGATTCGGTCCTGCGCAGCGTAGAAATCGGGCGAATGGTCCATGTGGAGCCGATGCGCCACCTCATGAGCGGCGACATATCGGCGCACGGCATCGGACACCAGCACCAGCCGCCAAGAAAAACGCAGGCGCCCATCGGCCGAACAACTGCCCCAGCGGCTTTTCGCATCGCCGACGCTGATCGCGCCAATTTCGACCCCCGCACGCCCTGCATAATGTGCCGCATCCTCGCGCAACAGCCGCCTTGCCTCATCCTTCAGGAACGTCGCGACGCGCCGTGCGAATCCTTCCACCGGGCCGCCGACCAGCAGCGCGCCATCGTCGAAGACAGGCGTGCGCGGCGCATCGGGCTGATGGATGAGGCGAAGCTGCTCGCCACGAAAGGGGATGATCGCGTTCGGCGCAAACGGCAGCGCCTCGGGTCGCCCGGCCCGCTGCCGCGCGATCCAGTCGCGCTGGTGTGATGCCCATGACAGCGCGCTGCGGGCCGATCCACGCTTGGGCACCACCAACCGCACCCGGTCGCGCGCCGCATCGTAGCGCAGCGAGAAACGCTTCGCCCGCGCATGGCGCACCACGTCGACCGCGATCGGCGGGTCGAGGCCTTCGATCAGCAGCTCAGAGGGCACGATCGATGAGGTGATGCTCGATATCGCCCGCCTCGTCCTCGCTCACCGTCCAGCCGCGCACCGATTCGCCCACGCGATGGACCCGCTCGGGATCGCCGCAGACGAGATAGTGCCATTCGGGCAAGGGCTTGCCCTCGGCGCGCAGGCGATAGGCGCAGGTCGAAGGCAGCCATCGCGTGTCGGCCACCTTGTCCGCGCTGAGCTGCAGACAGTCGGGCACCTTGGCCTTGCGCCCCGCATAATCGCTGCACCGCGCGGTCTCGAGGTCGAGCAACCGACACGCCACGTTGGTCGCATAATAGTCGCCGGTGTCGGCATCCTCGGCCTTGTGCAAGCAGCAGCGCCCGCAGCCGTCGCACAGCGCCTCCCACTGTCCGGCGTCCAATTCGCCCAAGGGCTTTTCCCAGAACGGTTTTTTGCTATTCATCACCGCACTGCTAGGGCGTGATCGCCCCCATGTTCAAGCTGCAAGTAATAGGGTCGTTTCATGTTTCGTCTGCTCCTCCCCCTGCTCGGCCTCACGGCGCTTTTCTTCGACCCCATGCCGGCCTCGGCACAGGCGGGCCGTTTGTCGGAGGGCGAAAGCTTCATCGCCGCGGTGCGCGAGGTCGATGCCGGCAAGGTGTTCGAATATCTCGACCGACCCGATTTTCGCGCCATCAACTTTCGCAGCACGTCGGGCGAGACCGCGCTTCACGTCGCGCTCGATGACAAAAGGCCGAGCTGGGCCGTGTTGCTGCTCCAGCGCGGCGCCGATCCCAATCTGGCCCGCGCCGACGGCACCCCGCCCATCCTGATCGCCGCCGAGCGCCAGGACCTGCAGAGCATGGAGGCGCTCCTTCGCGCACGCGCCAACCCCAATGCCACCAATCGTGCCGGCGAGACGCCGCTCAACCTCGCCGTGCGGCTGCGCAACAAGGACATGGTCGCGATGCTGCTCGATAGGGGCGCCAATCCCGACATCACCGACAATAGCGCTGGCCTCAGCGCGCGCGACTATGCGCGCCGCGACACGCGCAACCCCGTCTTCCTCGCGATGATCGAGGCGTCGGAGCGCCCCGAGCAAGAGGTCGCGGAGGAAGAGGAAGAGGGCCTCACCTTCGGCCCCATCCTGCGCTAGCGCTCGTCACCAAGGCTCGGGTCGAGCCCCGCCGCCAACCGCCGTGCCGCACGCCGGGCGAAGCGCGCCGTCTCGGCCTTGCGCCGCGCCGGGGCCAGCGCCGCTTCCGCCGCCTCGCGCCGGATCGCGGCATCATAACGGTCGGCCACGATCAACCCCGACGTGCCGGGCAGATAGTCCTCGCCCTCGCAGATCCAGGCCAATTCGGGCGTCACCGCCCAATAGAATCGGTCGCAATAGTCGAGATAGTCGCGCCACTTGGCGTCGGTGGTGAGATCGGCCTTTGCCACTTTGACCTCGACGATCACCAGCTTGCCTTTGGCGTCGAGCCCCATCAGGTCGGCGCGCCGCCCGTTGGGCAGCGGCACCTCGCAGATCATGAAGGTCGAAGCGCGCGCGAACAGGCGCGTCACCCCGCGGGCGACGTCGAGCGCAACCGGCGGCGAATCGGATAGGCAGTCCATCCCCGCACCCTAGCGGCCGCGAGAACAAAAGGCGACCACCGAGCCCTGCCCGGCGGCCTGTCGCCTAGTGATATTGGTAGAAAATGTGGTTGCCGATCGCGCCCATGCGCTTCAGCCGCCACTTGGGCCGCACATAATTGGCGTGGAAGAAGAGCGCATCGCCCATCGCCGTCTCGGCATGGCCCGCATCGGCGATCCGTGCCACCGCCACCGCCGTGCGCCAGGCGCGACTGTCGCGATTGGGCTGCGGGATTCGCCCGCCGCGCACGAAGCTGAACTGGCGATGCTGCTTGACCACCGCGCAATAGCTGTTCGGGAAACGGTGATGGTCGGCGCGGTTGAGGATGACCTCCGCCACCGCCAACTGACCATCGAGCGGTTCGCCGCGGGTTTCGAAATAGACGGCGCGCGCGAGGCAATCCATCTGCTGGTTGGCGGGCTCGGTGCCCGCGAAATGCTTGACCAGCGCCTTGAGGTCGTCGGGCAGCGCCGGAACGTCCGCGATATCGGTCATCGGCTCGGCCTCAGGGGCGAGCAGCGCTTCGAGCGCTTCGGCGTCGCCGCTCAGCAATTCACCCTGGTCGAGCAATTGTTCGGTCGCCGGAAGGGTCACTTCGGGCAGGGCCACGATCGGTACCACGGCCGATCCGACCATAGGCAGGCTTGCCATTTCGGGCACATCGCGCGCGGGGGCGACCGCCGTGGTCGCCGTGGCCGCAAGCGCGAAAGCGGCGATGCGCAGACTGAACTTCATTCCCATCCCGGTCTTGGCGGTGCGCTTGCCGTTTCGAGACCCGGACACTCATGCGTCCGCACGTCGAAAAAATCTCGAAAAGCTTGCAACCCCGACTGCGTGATGCGCGCCTTTTGCCGCACCCTCCGCTTCAATCCCGGGGGCCAATGTACGCTAAAAATGGCAAAATCAAGAAACGAAAATGGTTTCTTTCCGGAAAAGGTCGGCGTCGGGGACATCAATCTCGACGACCCACAGATCGGGGTCGTAGCGCCGGCATTTGGCAAGAAACTCTTGCAATTCAGAGGGATTGCCGAGATCGGCGGGGCCGACATCCGTCCATTCATATGTCCCCGTGCGGGACAGTTCGCGGCCGAGGAGTCGCTGCGCCCGGCCCCTTTCGAGGAGCAGGATCATCAGCGATCCGCGCTCTTCATCGCCTTTATGCAACACCATCGCCATGCCGCCGGCGCCCTCGGCGGCACGCATCAGCCCGCGCGCCTCGAGCCCCGCGGGCAGGCGATCGTTCAACCCTGCACCCGATAGCCGTCGAGCCCGGCCAGCGGGATGCGGCTACGCATGAAGGTGCCCGTTCCGCGGGCGCATTCTTCGCCGTCGGCATCGACGATCCGTGCCTCGGCGACCAGGACGCGCCTTTTGCCGGAGATCCAAGTGCCTTCGGCGACTGCGGGCCCTTCGGCCATCGGCCGGGTAAAGTGCAAATTGAAAGCGGTGGTCAGGAGGAAGCGATCGCTCACCAGCCCGTTGGCCGCGAAAAAGGCCGCATCGTCGAGCATCTTGAAATAGACCGAACCATGGGCCGCACCCGCGGCGTGGAAATGCTTGGCCTCGACGGTGAAATCGATCCTCGCCCGGCCCGCCTCGGCCAGCGACAGGGTGGAGACGAAGCGCTGGTTGATGGGAGCGGCGGCATAAAGCGCCTCGAGCCCACGCAGATGTGCCTCGAGCCCGCTCGGGTGTGCGCCCTCAGGCAGCGGTGCGTTCATCGCAGTTCATCAGCACCGCGGCAAAGGCATCGCGATCGCGCGCGCCGCGCAGTCGTTCGAGCGTCGCCCCGTCGCGCACTGCCCGGCTCACTGCCGCCAGCGCGCGCAGATGCTCAGCACCGCGGTCGGGCGGCGAAAGGAGGAGGAACAACAGGTCCACCGGCATCTTGTCGATGGCTTTGTAATCGACCGGCGAATCGAGTCGCAGCACCATGCCGAAGACATGATCGAGCCCGGCGATCTTGCCGTGGGGAATGGCGATCCCGCCGCCGAATCCAGTGCTGCCGAGGCGCTCGCGCTCGACCAGCGCCTCGACCACGCGCGCAGGCTCGACGCCCAGTTTCAGCCCCGCAATCTGCCCCATCTGCTGGAGCAGTGCGCGCTTGTCCTTGGCGGCCACGTCGAGACGGATCGACGACAAGTCGATGAAATCACTCAAATTCATCACAATACTCTTTTGCCCTCCCTGGCGGGGGGCTCTTTAGCGGGACTTGGGCGCTTTGTCAGCCTCGTCCCGGTTCGACCCATCCGATGGTGCCATCGTCGCGCCGATACACCATGTTCAATTCGTTGGATTTGTTATTCCTGAACATGAGCGCATTGGCGTTGCGAAGGTCGAGCATCATCACCGCATCGCCGACACTCGCCTTAGGGATGTCGGTATGCGTTTCGGCGACGATCGCGGGCGCTTCGCTCGCAGGGGTCTCCTCGTCACTGCCGATATCGAGGACTCGATAATCGGCCTCGGCCGGCAATTCGGACATCGGCTCCGAGCGCCGTTCGCGCAGCCGCTCGGCATAGCGTTTCAACTGGCGCTCGATCTTGTCGGCGGCGCCTTCGAAGGCGATATGCGCATCGCCCGCGCGGTTGGAAGCCTTCAGCACATGCCCGTTCGACACCGGGGCGACAATATCGCAGCGAAACTGGTCGTGAGGAGCGCGTCCGAACGTCACATTGGCGGCCACTGCCCGTGAAAAATATTTCTCGGTCATCGTCTCGATCCGATCCGCCACATGATGTTGCAGGGCGGTTCCGGTATCGACCTGGTGGCCGGCGACACGGATATCCATGCGCTCCTCCTCTTTTATGCCCGCCACGCGAAATTCGGCGGGGTCGTCTTGCCTAGCTGGCGCGTCGCACCTTGTTCCACAAGGGCTCGGCCATCTTGGCGATGAAATTACGATGCGCCTCGGCTTCTTGTTCCGTCGGCTCGTGCGGGCGCGGGGCGCGCGCCTCGATCCCCGGCGCGGGGGCGGCAACGGCGATCGCGATCGGGGCCGCCTCGCCCGCCAGTTCGGCCGGGTCGAGCCCAAGCCCGATCTGCCGTCCGCCGGTCAGCTCGATATAAACCTGCGCCAGCAGCTCGGCGTCCAAGAGCGCGCCATGCTTTACACGCGCCGAGCGGTCGACGCCGAAGCGGCTGCACAACGCATCGAGGCTATGCTTGGCCCCGGGAAACTTGGAACGCGCCAGCGGCAGCGTATCGACCATGCGGGTCATGCACACCGCCTCGCGCGCGCACAGGCCAAGTTCGTGATTGAGGAATCCGAAATCGAAGCTGGCATTATGCGCCACCAACGGATCGCCAGCGATGAACTCCAAGAGCTCTTCGACTTTTTCGGCGAACAGCGGCTGGCCCGACAGAAAAGCTTCCGACAGGCCGTGCACTGCCTCGGCTTCGGACGGCATCGAGCGTTCGGGGTTGAAATAGGCGTGAAAGGTGCGGCCGGTCTCGACCCTGCCGATCATCTCCACGCAGCCGATCTCGACCATGCGGTCGCCCCCCGCGGGTGACAGGCCCGTGGTCTCGGTATCGAAGATGATTTCCCGCATGGGCAGTGTTATGCGCCTGCCGCCAGCCCCATGCAAGCGAGGATCGCGTCGACCTGCCGCTCGGTTTCCTGGAGCGAGACACCGGTATCGACCACATGGTCGGCGCGCCGCCTTTTTTCGGCATCGGGTAGCTGCCGGGCGCGGATCGCGGCGAATTTCTCCGCCGTCATGCCGGGCCGCGCCAGCACGCGCTCTTCCTGCACCGCAGCGGGCGCAGACACCACGATTACCGAATCGAACTGCCCCTCGCCATGGGTCTCGAACAATAAAGGGATATCAAATAAAAGCGCGGGGCTGTCCTGATGTTCGAGGATGAAGCGCGTGCGCTCGTGATGCACCGCCGGATGGACCAGCGCTTCCAGCCGCGCCAGCTTCTCGCCGTCGCCCAGCACCATCCGCCCGAGCGCACCGCGATCGACGCCCTCCGGACCGGTCGTGCCCGGAAACAGCCGTTCGACCTCGCGTACCAGCGCGCCGCCCGGCCCCTGCAAGCGTCGCACCACGGCATCGGCATCGAACACGGGTATGCCGCGCTTCTCGAACATCGCTGCGACGGTCGACTTGCCCATACCGATGGAGCCGGTGATGGCGAGCTTCTTCATGAGCGGAGCCTCGCAAACAGCGCCTCGTCGTCGGCCCTTTTGGGTGGCTGGCCGAAGAACAGCTCGAAACTCGACGCGGCCTGTTCGACGAGCATGTCGATCCCATCGACGATCCCCAGCCCCTTCGCCTTCGCAGCTTTGAGGAGCATCGTTTCGACGGGTGCCGATACCATGTCGAACACCCAGCCATTCTCACCGAGACCCGACACGTCGCAATTGAGGCATTCATGCCCGACCATGCCGAGCGGGGTCGCATTGATGATGCCATCGCCCTGCGGCGGGGTGTCGAGCGGCACCGGCGCATAGGCAAGCCCGAACTGCACCGCCAACTTGACCGCTTTCTGCACGTCGCGCGCATGGATGACGATGCCATTGTGGCCGAGCGAGGCTGCCGCCACGAGCACCGCGCGCGCCGCGCCCCCGGTGCCGTAAAGGTGAATCCGTGCCATCGGCCGCCCCGCCTCGTGCAGCCGCGCGAGGAGCAGCATCACCGCCCCGACATCGCTGTTGCCCGCCACGATCTTGCCATCGCGCGGCACCAGCATGTTGGCCGCCCCCGTCGTCACCGCCCGGTCCGTCGCCTCGTCGGCCAGCCTAATCGCCTCGAGTTTGACCGGCATCGTGACATTGCAGCCGAGCCACGCCGGATCGACCCGCTTCTCGGCAAGATAGGCGTGGAGCCCGTCCTTCCCGACCTCGCGCCGCCGATAATCGGCCGCCAGCCCCAGCTCTTTCAGCCAATGAGCATGGATGAGCGGCGATTTCGACTGTTCGATCGGCGACCCGATCACTTCGGCATACGCATTGTCCGGCAGGGGCGCCGGTGCAGCTTCCTCGTCCTTGCTCATGCCGGCATCACGTTGCGGGCGCGCAATGCGCCGAGCAGCGGCAGCAGCGGCATGCCGAGAATGGCGAAATAATCGCCTTCCATCCGCTCGAACAGATTCACTCCCGGTCCCTCCATCCGAAACACGCCGACGCAATAAGCGACCTCGGGCCACTCCTCCGCGAGATACGCCTCGATATACGCGTCCGACAACTCGCGAACTTTCAGCCGCGCGGTCTCGCCATGCACCCAGTCGACCGCCCCGCCCCTCGCCAAGGCCACCGCGCTCGACAGATGCATGACCTTGCCGGAGAAAAAGCGCAGATGCTCGGCCGCGGCATCGCGGCTCTCGGGCTTGTCGAACAGGCGCCCGTTGACGCTCACCACGCTGTCCGAGCCGATTGCATAGCCCTCGGCATCGACCGACATGGCCTTGGCCTCGGCCAGCTTGATCGCCAGCTCCTCGACATCGCCCTTGTGCCGGGCCTTCACGACATCCTCGTCGACCGCGGGGCGCATTGTATCGTAATCGACCCCCGCCTGGTCGAGCATGGCGCGCCTGATGGGGCTCGTGGAGGCGAGGATGAGGGTCATGGGTGCCTTTCTGTGGAAAAGTCTGTGGCCCGGCCTAGCGCGAAACTGTGAGCCGCGCCAATCGGCGATTCCGCGCCCGCTTTCATCGATTCAACCCCGGGCTTCATCCACAGCCGGGCCGCCGGGGTGGAATCCTGTGGATAGCGTGCATGACTCGGCGCGATTCACACCGCGACTCATCGCGCCCTGAATCACGCGCGCCTGTTGGCAAAAGCGGTATCCCCGCCTAAATCCCGCTGCCAACCGACCAATTACGTACTTCAATCCTATTCTAAATATATAAGAATGAGAGAAGAGAGGGTGGCGTCCATGCCGACGAACAAGCGCCTGCTTGGCGTGCTCAAGGGTGAGCGACACGATCCACCTCCCGCCTGGATGATGCGCCAGGCTGGCCGTTATCTGCCCGAGTATCGCGCGCTGCGTGCCGACAAGGGCGGCTTCCTCGATCTCGTCTACGACCCCGAGGCCGCCGCCGAGATTACGCTCCAGCCGCTGCGCCGCTTCCCCTTTGAGGCCGCGATCCTCTTTTCCGACATCCTGATCGTCCCTTATGCGCTCGGCCAGGATCTTCGCTTCGTCGCTGGCGAAGGTCCCCGCCTCTCGCCCACGCTCGACACCACCGACCTCGGCAACCTCACCCGCCATGCCGAGCGCCTTGACCCCATTTACGAGACCGTCCGTCTGGTGAAGGCCGCCCTCGACCCCTCGATCACCCTTTTAGGCTTCGCAGGAAGCCCGTGGACGGTCGCGACCTACATGGTGGCGGGTCAGGGCTCGAAGGACCAGATGGCGGCCCGTGTGATGGCTTATACGGACCGGGAGCGCTTCGCCGCGCTGATCGAAGCAATCGGGGAGATGACCGTCGACTATCTGTCGGGCCAAGTCGAAGCTGGCGCCGATGCGGTACAACTTTTCGACAGCTGGTCGGGCAGCCTCGCGCCTGAAGAATTCGCGCGCTGGGTTATCGAACCCAATGCCCGCATCGTCTCCGCCTTCAAGGCGCGCCATCCGGACGTGCCCGTCATCGGCTTCCCCAAGGGCGCCGGCGAAAAGCTCCCCGCTTATGTCGCGGGGACCGGGGTCGACGCGGTCGGCATCGATGAGACCATCGATCCCGACTGGGCCCACGCCAACCTGCCCGCGAACCTCCCCGTCCAGGGCAATCTCGACCCGCTGCTTCTCATTGCAGGCGGCGAACGGCTCGAAGCCGCCGTCGATCGGGTGAAGAACGCTTTCGCGGGCCGCCCCCACATCTTCAACCTCGGCCACGGCATCGACAAGTCGACCCCCATCGCTAATGTCGAGACGATGATCGCGCGGGTGAGAGGGGAATAGCGATGGACGGCATGATCGGTTGGCTCGGCGCCGCGGCCATCTGGGTCAAGGCCGCCCATGTCATCTTCGTCATTTTCTGGATCGCGGGGTTGTTCATCGTCCCGCGCTATTATGTCCATCACCATGAAACGACCCCCGGCTCGGCCGAGGATCGCGCCTGGATCGAGCGCGAGGACCGCGCCCGCACCGTCATCCTCCTGCCCGCGATGCTCGTTACATGGGCGCTGGGCCTGAGCCTCGCCGTCAACGGCGGCTATTTCATCGCTGGCTGGTTTCACGCCAAACTGCTGCTCGTGCTTGCCCTGTCGGGCTATCACGGTTGGGTCGTCTCCTTTGGCAAGAAACTCGCCGCGGGCCAGCGGCCACTCGAGGGCCGCACCCTGCGCATCCTCAACGAAGTGCCCGGCATCGCCACCATCCTCATCGTCATCCTCGCGGTCGTCCGACCCTTTTGAGAGGGAACGCCGCGCCGCGCTCACCGGTTGACTAGGCGACGGCTCGGGCTTACCGGCTTGAAGTCACGATGCGCGGCATTTCCTCGCCGCGCCGGTACGCATTTTCCCGTCGCGTCCTGCGACCCCGCGTACCGGGTTTCCCAGACCCAGATACCAAAGGCAGCCAAAGCCCATGATGCACCTTCAGGAACTCAAGGCCAAACCCCCGGCAGAACTCGTCGCCATGGCCGAAGAACTCGGCGTCGAAGGCGCCTCGACCCTGCGCAAGCAGGACCTCATGTTCGCCATTCTCAAGGAGCACGCCGAAGAGGGCGAGCAGATCATGGGCATGGGCACCATCGAAGTGCTCAATGACGGGTTCGGCTTCCTGCGTAGCCCCGAAGCGAACTTCCTCGCCGGGCCCGACGACATCTATGTCGCCCCCTCTATCGTCCGCAAGATGGGCCTGCGCACTGGCGACACGGTCGAAGGCGAGATCCGCGCCCCCAAGGATGGCGAACGCTATTTCGCGCTGACCAAGGTCACGCAGGTCAATTTCGACGAACCCGACGCCGTGCGTCACCGCGTCAACTTCGACAATCTCACCCCGCTCTATCCGGACGAGAAGCTCACGCTCGACAGCAGTGATCCGACCGAGAAGGACAAGTCGGCACGCGTGATCGACATCGTGTCGCCGCTTGGCAAGGGCCAGCGCGCGCTGATCGTCGCACCGCCGCGCACGGGTAAGACCGTCCTTCTCCAGAACATCGCCAAGGCGATCACCGAAAACCACCCCGAGGTCTTCCTCCTCGTCCTGCTCATCGACGAGCGGCCCGAGGAAGTCACCGACATGCAGCGCTCGGTGAAGGGCGAAGTCGTTTCTTCGACCTTCGACGAACCCGCCTCGCGTCACGTGCAAGTCGCTGAAATGGTGATCGAAAAGGCCAAGCGCCTGGTCGAGCACAAGAAGGATGTCGTCATCCTCTTGGACTCGATCACCCGCTTGGGCCGCGCTTACAACACGACCGTGCCCTCCTCGGGCAAGGTGCTGACCGGCGGTGTTGACGCCAATGCGCTCCAGCGTCCGAAGCGCTTCTTCGGCGCCGCGCGTAACATCGAGGAAGGCGGCTCGCTCTCGATCATTGCCACTGCGCTGATCGACACCGGCTCCAAAATGGACGAAGTCATCTTCGAAGAGTTCAAGGGGACCGGTAACAGCGAAATCGTCCTCGATCGCAAGGTCGCCGACAAGCGCATCTTCCCCTCGCTCGACGTCGGTAAGTCGGGCACGCGTAAGGAAGAGCTGCTGGTCGACCAGGCCACGCTGTCCAAGATGTGGGTCCTGCGCCGCATCCTCATGCAGATGGGTACGGTCGATGCCATGCAGTTCCTTCTCGACAAGATGAAGGATGCCAAGTCGAACGAGGACTTCTTCGCCTCGATGAACCAGTAGGCCGCTTGAGGGGTTAGCCGAGCATGATCGAACAGCTTTTTCTACTGCTCGCTGCGGCGAGCTCCGATGCACTATCGCTCGGCGGCCCGGCTGATATCTGGGCCGCGATCGTCAAGGACTTTTCCAATATCGGAACGCCCGAGGCGATGGCCGCCTTCCTGTCGGTCCTCGCGATCGATCTCGTGCTGGCGGGCGACAATGCCATCGTCGTCGGCGCACTGGCCGCGGGCCTGCCGCCCGAACAGCGCAAGAAGGTCATCGTCATCGGCGTCGTCGCGGCGCTGGTTCTGCGCATCCTCTTTGCGCTGATCGTCGTCCAACTCCTTCAAATCGTTGGACTTATCTTCGCTGGTGGCCTGCTCCTCCTGTGGGTCGCGTGGAAGATGTGGCGCGAGCTCCACCACATGGGCGAGAGCCCCGGCAGTCCCGAAGTCGAAGGCGATGAACATTCGGGCGTGAAGCCGGTGAAGAGCTTCGCCGCCGCCGCCTGGGCGGTCGCGGTTGCCGACGTGTCGATGAGCCTCGACAATGTGCTTGCGGTCGCGGGCGCGGCCAAGGACCATCCGGGGATCCTCATCGTCGGCCTCATCCTGTCGGTGGCGCTCATGGGCGTCGCGGCGAATATCATCGCCAAATATATCGAGCGCTACAAATGGATCGCCTATATCGGGCTGTTGGTCATCCTGTGGGTCGCTGGCAACATGATCTATGACGGGATCGTCGATCCGAACGTCGGGGTCGGCACCCTCCTCGCCTGATGGTCGTGGAGACGATCGCGGCACTGTCGTCGGGGGCCCTGCCCGCCGCTATCGCGATCGTCCGCACGTCTGGTCCCGATGCGTTCGCACTGGCGCGTGCCATGGGTGTCACTCCCCTGCATGGCCAGACTGTCTATGCCCGGCTTCGGGCCCCTGGCGATCATGATCTCATCGACGAGGCGCTGGTGCTGGGCTTCGAGGCGCCACGCAGCGCCACCGGCGAGGATGTCGTCGAATACCATGTCCATGGAAGCCGCGCGGTCGTCGACAAATTGCTCGGCACGCTTACTGCAACGGGAAGGGCCCGCCTTGCCGATCCTGGAGAATTCACGCGCCGCGCCATGCTCGCGGGAAAGATGGACCTTATCGCTGCCGAAGCGCTCGGCGATCTCCTTCACGCCGAAACTGAAACGCAGCGCAAGGTGGCACTCCGCCAATATCGATCCGGTTTCGGGACGGCGTTGGCCAAGATCGAAGAGCGCCTGCTCGACCTATCGGCAGAGGCCGAAGCCGCCATCGATTATGTCGACGATGAGGAGGAGACTGGTCGAACCTCGCATCTCGCCTTGGCAATCATCGATCTTCGACGTGATGTCGAGAAGCTTCTCGAACTGCCCGAACGTCGTGTCCTGCAGGATGGCATCCGATTAGTCCTTGCCGGACCGGTCAACGCGGGCAAGTCGAGCCTTTTCAACCGTCTTGCAGGTTTCGACCGCGCCATCACCAGCGCCGAGGCGGGAACGACCCGTGATACGATCGAATTACCACTGCGGATCGGTGGGATCGCTTATACGCTCGTTGATACGGCAGGTTGGCGAGAGGGCGCGGGTTTGATCGAGGCAGAGGGCATCGACCGAGCCCATCGTGCGGTGAAGGAAGCAGACGTACTGTTGTGGATGGGCCCGGTCGCAGACGCGCCCCCCCACCCTCAGTGTCTCATCGTGACGTCGAAGGCCGATCTCGAGCCGGCCCTACACCCCCATGCCATTCCGGTGTCCTCGGTGGACGGACGTGGCCTTGAAGATCTGCTAGCGGCGATCGCGACTGAAGCTCGGAAGATCCTCCCCCAAGAGGATCAGGGAACACTCAACCGGCGTCAGCGCAGCGAGCTGCTGCAGCTGGCGCAAGCTCTAGAGGGTGGCGACGACCCCATCCTCCTTGCCGAACAATTGCGTGAAGGCCGGGCTGCGCTTGCTAGGTTTAAGGGTCAGGATAGTGTCGACGCAGTGCTCGATCGCATATTCGGAAAATTCTGCCTCGGTAAGTGATGTTTCACGTGAAACAGCCTTGTTTTGGCCATGTCGCGAGGGCACATCGCCGCGATGGTTGATGTTCTTGTCATTGGGGCCGGTCACGCGGGTGTAGAAGCGGCCCTCGCCGCGTCCCGCCGCGGCGCGTCTGTCGCTTTGGTAAGCTTCGCTACCGATAACATTGGGCAAATGTCGTGTAATCCCTCGATCGGGGGAGTCGGCAAGGGCCACCTCGTCCGCGAGGTCGACGTTTTCGAAGGCGTCCAGCCTTGGGCCGCCGACCGCGCCGCGATCCACTATCGCCTGCTCAACCGCAGCAAGGGCGCGGCAGTTCATGGCCCCCGGCTCCAAGCCGACCGTCGACTATTCGCTGCCGCGGTGCGTGAGCGGCTGGCGGGTTCCGGCGTGACGTTCATCGCTGGAGAGGTCAGCAGGCTCCAAATCGAAGGTGGTCACATCGTTGCGGTCACCCTTGCGGACCATCAGCGAATTGCATGCCGCGGTGTCGTCGTCGCCACGGGGACGTTCCTCGGTGGCAAGCTTTTTCGCGGAATGGAAACACAGGAAGGCGGGCGGATCGAAGAGCGGGCGGCAAGCGAGCTCGGCGAGCAATTCGCCGACCTCGCCTTGTTGTCAGGTCGCCTGAAGACGGGAACGCCTCCACGCCTCGATGGTCGCACCATCGACTGGGCAAGGCTCGAGCCTCAGCCCAGCGACCGCCACGCCTGGACCATGTCAATCCAATCCGACGGGTCCTCGCGTCCGCCCCAGCTAGCCTGTGCAATTACGCGTACGAACCCCGCCACCCACGATGTCATTGCCAGGCATGCAGACCGCTCCCCGCTCTATGCGGGTGATATCGGTGGACGCGGCCCACGCTATTGCCCCTCGATCGAAGATAAGGTGCGGCGCTTTTCCGATCGAGACGGGCACCAACTCTTTCTCGAGCCCGAAGGGCTCGACACGCATCTCGTCTATCCTAATGGCATCTCCACCTCGCTCCCGCTCGACGCGCAGGAGGAAATGATGGCGACGATCGCGGGGCTCGAGGCCTGCCGGATCGTAAAGCCGGGCTATGCTGTCGAATACGCCTACTCCGATCCGCGCGCCCTCTCCCCGACGCTGGAGCATCGCGAGATTGGCGGATTGTTTCTCGCCGGCCAGATCAACGGGACGACGGGCTACGAAGAAGCGAGCGCGCTCGGTCTTGTCGCTGGCCTGAACGCTGCGGCGCTCGCCTGTGATCTCGCACCGATCACGTTCGACCGTCGCGAGAGCTATATCGGCGTGCTCGTCGATGACCTCACCCTGCAGGGCGTCACCGAGCCCTATCGCATGATGACCGCCCGTGCCGAACGACGACTTCATTTGCGTGCGGACAACGCCGTTGCACGCTTGGGCAGCACCGCGATGAATAGTGGTATCTCCTCCCGACAGGCAGATCGAATCCGGTCCCATCTCGATGCCAAGGCTGAGGCTTCGCGGCGTACAGATGAGTCAATCATACTAGAGAGCGCGTCGAGCGCACGCCCGTTGCGCTACTGGCTGACCCGAAGTGACACGCGGGAGAAAGCGCTTGAGGCGCTCGGCAGCGGTGCTGCGTCCCGTGAGGTCGGCCAAGATGTATATTATGCCCCATATATCGAGCGGCAAGAACGAGATTGGGCCTCGGTCCACCGCGATCTCGAGGTTGCAATCCCGTCGCAGTTCGACTTCGCCAACGTTCCGGGGCTATCTGCAGAGATGATAGAACGCCTTTCCGTGGCGCGGCCTGAGACCCTGGACCGTGCATCGCGCGTCCAGGGAATTACGCCGACCGCCCTCACCTCGCTGCATTTTGCGCTACGCCATGCTCGATAGGCTCTCCGCCCTGGACCTCGCCACCGGTAGGCCTGTTTCACGTGAAACATCCGATAAAATCGCTGCCTTCGAAGCAATGCTCTTGGAGGCCAATCAAACGCAGAATTTGATCTCCAAGGCGACCGAAGCCGATCTGTTCGAGCGCCATATCCTCGATGGCGCTCAACTGGTTCGGCAAGATCCTCGGCGGGAGGCCAGTTGGGTCGACATCGGCTCGGGTCCGGGCCTTCCGGGGATCGTGCTCGCCCTCCTACACAAAGGTCCCGTGACGCTTGTGGAGCCACGTAGTCTCCGCGTCGCATTCCTCCACGGAGTGATCACGGCGCTCGATATCTCCAACGCGACGGTCGTGGGGGGCAAGGCGTCTGCAGCGGAGGGACGATTCGAGGTAATCACCGGTCGCGCTGTCGCGTCGCTCACGAAATTCATCGACCTGTCCCACCATCTATCCACAGAAAAAACACGCTGGGTGCTCCCCAAGGGGAAAAAAGCGTTGGAGGAACTGGAAGAGGCGCGACGCTTCTGGCACCTTGATGTTCGAGTGGAGGAAAGCCTGACCGACGCGGATGCCCGCATCCTGATCGTCGACAAGGCACAGCGCAAGCGGAGGGGCCGGCCATGATCACAATCGCCATCGCAAATCAGAAGGGAGGGGTCGGCAAGACCACGACCGCGATCAACCTTGCGACAGCATTGGCCGCCATCGGCTGGAAAGTCCTGCTGGTGGACCTTGATCCGCAGGGAAATGCGAGCACGGGGCTCGGGATCGGCGCGGGGGAGCGCGATCGGTCGAGCTATGACCTGCTCGTCGGCGACGACGATGTGGGGAGCCTCGCGATCCCCACCAAGGTGCCGCGACTCGACATCGTGCCCGCCACCGTCGATTTGTCGGGTGCCGAGATCGAGATGGTCGAGATGAGCGACCGGGTGACCCGGCTTCGCGACAAGTTTTCACAGATTCCTACGGGAAAATGGGACATTTGCCTGATCGACTGCCCTCCCTCGCTCGGGTTGCTGACGGTCAACGCGATGGTGGCTGCAAAGCAATTGATCGTGCCGCTGCAATGCGAGTTTTTCGCACTGGAAGGGCTGTCGCAGCTCTTGAAGACGGTCGACCGGGTGCGTGGCGGTGTGAATAGCGAGTTGGAGATCCTCGGCATCGCGTTGACCATGTACGATCGCCGCAACAAGCTGTCGCAGCATGTTGCTGACGACGTGCGTGCGTGCCTTGGCGAGAAGGTGCTCAACACCATCATCCCGCGTAACGTTCGCGTCTCGGAGGCGCCGAGCCATGGCATTCCGGCGTTGGTCTACGACCTCAAATGCCCCGGTAGCGCGGCCTATTTGAGCCTGGCACGCGAAGTCATCAATCGGCTGCCCGCCTTGGCGAAGGAGGCCGCATAATGGCCCGTCCGAGCGGTCTTGGCCGTGGTCTTTCGGCATTGCTGGAAGATAGCCCCACCGCCGCGAGCGGGAGCAGCGACAAAGGCATCCGTACGATCGCAGTCGACAAGATCGGCCCCAATCCCGATCAGCCGCGTCGTACGTTCGACCAGGAATCGCTCGGAGAGCTTGCCGCCTCGATCAGCGAGCGCGGTGTCCTGCAGCCGATCCTTGTTCGTCCGGTCGGCGACAGGTTCCAGATCATCGCCGGCGAACGGCGGTGGCGCGCCAGCCAGATGGCGCAACTGCATGAAATTCCCGCGATCGTGCGCGACAGCGACGATGCGGCGGTCGCCGAAATGGCGATCGTCGAAAATGTACAGCGCGAGGATCTCAACGCGCTCGAAGAAGCGCGTGCCTATGCCGCGCTCGCCGAGAATTTCGAATATTCCCAAGGGGATATCGCCAAGAAAGTCGGCAAGTCCCGGAGCCATGTCGCCAATCTCGTCCGACTTCTCGACCTGCCCGAGCATGTCCAGCAGGCGCTGATGGAAGGTTTCATCAGCATGGGTCATGCACGCGCGCTGATCGGTCATCCCGACGCGAGCAAGCTGGTCGATGTGGTGATCGGCGACGAACTTTCGGTTCGCGACACCGAAGCGCTGGTCCGCGGCGATCGTGCGCCCAAAAGCGGCAAGGCCGCGACGCCGGGCGGCGGTGGGCAGACCAATCCCGACATAGCCGCGCTCGAGCGACAGCTTGGCGACCTTCTGGGTCTCAAGGTCAGTGTGAGCCACGGGGCCAATGGAGGCAAGGTGCAACTCGGCTATCGCACGCTCGACCAGCTCGACATGATTTGCCAGCGCCTCTCGGGCGAAGCGATCTAGTCGCTATCACAAGGACTCAACGCCGGACTGGCTGCTTGGCGGCGCGCGCGATGGTGAGCAATTCCTCGCCCAGCGCCGCGCGCTTGTCGCCCGGCTTGAGCATGACGGCGCGCTCGGCGCTCATGGCGCGCGCTGCGAGGCGGTCGAGCTGGGGGACGGGCCATTTGACGAGCAGCCGCGAGACGAGCGGCTTGTCCTTCCAGAAGAGCGCCCTGCCCTGCGACGCAATGACCTGCTGGCTGGATTCGCCGCCCGCGACCCGCGCTGCCAGCGGCAGGAGTTGCTGCACGCGGCGCTGCACCGCGCGCCAGACGAGCACCGACTCGGTCGCCTGTGGCGACAGGGCGGCGAGCGCGGCTTCCACGGCAGCGATATCGCCATCCATGGCGCTGTCCCCCACCCCCATCCATTCGGTCGCGCCATAAGCGGCGCCAATGGCATCGACGGCAGCATGGTCGACATGGGTGTCGGGATGCATGAAGAGCGCGATCTTCTCGACCTCGCTGGAGGCGATGTCGCGGTTGAGATCGCAGCTTTCGGCGATTCGCTCGGCAACGCCTTCATCGGCGGAGAGGCCGCGCGCTCCGAGGAGGAGGCCGACCTCGCGTACCATGTCGCGCAGCGAGGGTTCGTAGCTGATGAGCGCGGTGGCCTCGTTCGAACTTTCCACCAATTTCAACAGCTTGCTGGCCTTGGTTAGCGCGCCGGCGATGGCGATGACCGGATGTTCGGTGGCCGGAGCGCCGAGGAGCGCCTCGGCTGCAGGTGTGAATTCGTTGCCGACGGGTTCGAGCCAGAAGAGCTTGCTATCGCCGAAAAGCCCCGCGCTCGCGGCTTCGTCGACGAGACGGCCGGGATCGCCCTTGAAGCCCGAGGGATCGAGGCTGTTGCGCTCGCCACCCAGATGGCTGGCGAGGCGCGCGGCGGCACCGCGCGATCCGGCGACGTCGACGCCGTGGAACAGGTAGAGGCGAAGCGGGTCACGCTTCAGATATTGGGCGATCTCCGAAGCTTTACCCTTCACCGGCGCGCCGTACGGTCGAAATAAAGCGCGAGTCGGGCGACGATGTCGTCGGCGACCTCCATGCTCAGCCGCTCCACCGCGCTCTGCTCGGCGGCGACGGTCGCATAGGGCGACGAGGTGATGTCGATGCCCGCGTCCGAGCCGGCGGTGGCGTCGACCAGCGTCTCGCCGGTGGCGAGGTCGATGAGCTGGTAGCGCGCGCGCAGCGTGCGCCGCTCGCGCGTGGCTCCGGCATCGCCGCGCAGGCCGAATTTGGTGATATCGTCGTCGATGAGGACGTCGAGGCGATAGCGCGGGCTGTCGGCGCCGCCAGCCACTGCCAGGCGGTCAACGAGTGCGTTGCGTAGCAGCCAGCCCGAACGCTCGTCGATTGGCGTGACCTCGATCATGCCGAGCGACTGAGCGGTCGCCGAGCTCGCCCCTGCCCCGTAGAGCGGCCGCAGCCCGCACGAGGCGAGCGGCAGCGACGCGCCGAGGAGCAGGAGGGCGAGCGTGCGGGTCACGCGACGATGTTCACGAGGCGATCGGGCACGACGATGACTTTGCGCGGGGCCGCGCCCTGCAACTGCGCCTGGATCTTGTCGAGCGCGAGCGCCTGTGCCTCGACCTCGTCCTTGGGGGTGCCGCGCGCGATGCTCATCTTGTCGCGAAGCTTGCCGTTGACCTGGACGACGATGATGGCCTCGTCGCTGACGAGCTTGGCGGGATCGTGGCTCGGCCAGACGCTGGTGGCGATGAGCCCCTCCCCGCCGCGCAGCGCATGGGCTTCCTCGGCAAGGTGCGGGGCCATCGGCGCGATGAGGTGGAGGAGCGTGTCGATGACGCTGTCACGAGTGGCGGATTCGCGCGCTTTTTCCACGGCGGCCACGAGTTCGTAGAGGGCCGCGATGGCTTTGTTGAACTGCAAGCCCTCGATCGCGGCAGAGACGGCGGCGATGGCCTGGTGGCGCTTGACGTCGAGATCCTTGTCCTCGCCGGTGGCCCGGCGCGGCGCGCCTGCGAGCTTCCACACGCGCTGGACGAAGCGATTGGCACCCTCGATTCCGCCCTCGGACCATTCGAGGTCGCGTTCGGGGGGAGAATCGGAGAGCATGAACCAGCGCACCGCATCGGCGCCGTAGCGTTCGATCATCGGGTCGGGATCGACCACGTTGCGCTTGGATTTGCTCATTTTCTCGACGCGGCCGCGGGCGACTTCAGCCCCGTTGGCGCGCTCGACCAGCGCGCCATCCTCGCCGACGCCCAGTTCCTCGGGAGCGAGCCAACGCCCATCGAGGCTCTTGTAGGTCTCGTGGGTGACCATGCCCTGCGTGAACAGGCCGGCGAAGGGCTCGGGCGCCTCGAGGTCGGTGACCTTGGACAGCGCGCGGGCGATGAAGCGGGCGTAGAGGAGATGCAGGATCGCATGCTCGACCCCGCCGATATATTGACCGACGGGGAGCCACTGATTGGCCTCGGCGGCATCGAACGGCTTGTCGGTCGGCTGCGAGGCGAAGCGGATATAGTACCAGCTCGAATCGACGAAGGTGTCGAGCGTATCGGTCTCGCGGCGCGCCGCGCTGCCGCACTTGGGGCAGGTTGTCGCCTGCCATTGTGCGTGGCGGTCGAGCGGGTTGCCTGGGACGTCGAAACTGACGTCCTCGGGCAGCACGACCGGGAGCTGGTCTTTCGGCACCGGCTGCGGGCCGCAATCCTCGCAGTGGATGATCGGGATGGGGGTGCCCCAGTAGCGCTGGCGACTGACGCCCCAGTCGCGCAGGCGATAGGTCGTCTTCGCTTCGCCCCAGCGTTGCTGCTGGGCGCGGGCGATCACTTCGGCCTTGGCGGCGGCGGTGTCCATCCCGTCGAGAAAGCGCGAATTGACCGCGACACCGGGATCGGTGTCCGCCTCCCCCTCGATGGGCTGGTCGGCCGCATCGGGGGATGCGGCAACGACGCGGGTGATGGGCAGGCCGTATTTGGTGGCGAATTCGAAGTCGCGCTGATCATGGCCGGGGACGCCGAAGACGGCGCCGGTGCCATAGTCCATGAGGACGAAATTGGCGATGAAAACCGGGAGTTTCCATTCCGGATCAAAGGGATGCACCGCGCCAAGCCCGGTGTTGTAGCCCTCTTTCTCGGCCGTCTCGATCTCGGCGGCGCTGGTGCCACCCTGCTTGACCTTGGTGATGAAGGCGGCGGCTTCGGGATTGTCCTTAGCGATGGCCTGCGCAAGTGGATGGTCGGCGGCGACGGCGACGAAGCTCGACCCGAAGATAGTGTCGGGGCGCGTGGTGAAGACGGTGACCTTGTCTTCCTCGCCGGCCTTGGCGTCGAGCTGGAAGTCGAATTGCATGCCGACCGACTTGCCGATCCAGTTTTCCTGCATCAGCCGAACCTTGTCGGGCCAGCGATCGAGGCTGCCGAGGCCGTCGAGCAGTTCCTCGGCGAAGTCGGTAATGCGGAAGAACCACTGCGAGAGCTTCTTGCGCTCGACCGGCGCGCCCGAGCGCCAGCCCTTGCCGTCGATGACCTGCTCGTTGGCGAGCACGGTCATGTCGACGGGGTCCCAGTTCACTTCGCTTTCCTTGCGGAAGACGAGGCCGGCCTCGTAGAGTGCGAGGAACAGCGCTTGTTCGTGGCCGTAATAGTCGGGATCGCAGGTCGCGAGCTCGCGGCTCCAGTCGAGCGCGAAACCGAGACGCTTCAGCTGCGCGCGCATGGCCGCGATATTCTCATAGGTCCAGGCGCCCGGATGGACCTTGCGCTCCATCGCGGCATTTTCGGCGGGCATGCCGAAGGCGTCCCACCCCATCGGGTGGAGGACTTCGAAGCCCTGCTTGCGCTTGTAGCGCGCAAGGACGTCACCCATCGTGTAATTGCGGACATGGCCCATGTGGATGCGCCCCGAGGGATAGGGGAACATCTCGAGGACATAGGCCTTCGGGCGGGCAGACGCGCTGTCCGCCTCGAAGGTGCTTTCACTGTCCCATTTGTCCTGCCAGCGCCGCTCGGCGGCCGCCGAGTCGAAGCGGTCGGTCATGATTTATCCTGCAGGGGCGATGGTGGTGCGGCGAATGTCGCGGGCGCGGGTGAGGATGATGTCCTCGAGCTTCTGCACCGTGGCGGCCTCGACCGGGGCGACGGTCCAGACGCCATTGTTGTTCACTTCACGGATCGCGGTGACGCGCACGGCATCGGCGCGCAGGCTCGCATCGAGAATCGCGGCGGTGAGCTTGATGCGCTCGCCCGGCGTATTGGGATCGGCATACCAGTCGGTCAGCACGATGCCGTTGCCGGCGTCGGCCTGGAGCAGCGGCGCGAAGCTGAGCGTGTCGATCGCGGCCTGATAGAGATAGGCGTTGACGCCGATCTGGGTCATCTGGCTCGGCGCGACCGCGACCGGGGCCATCGCCCGGTTGCCACCGCCACAGGCGGTGAGCGCGAGCGCGCTGGCGGCAAGGGCAGCGGGGATCAAGGGGAATTTCATGACGATAGGCCTCATCGATATTGGTCTTCGGAACGGTGACTAGCCCCCTCGCCGCCCCTTGTGAAGGCGGATCATTGTGGGACGAATGACACAGTTCGCATGAAAGCGGATTCTGAGTCATGGAACGATCACGTTGCCCACGCTATGTATCGGTGAAGGATTGGAGTCGTACCAAGTGTCGAAGCAGGGGATCATCAGCACCGCGAAGGGCAAGCGCGCAGGCGCGATGCTCGGGCTGGCGCTCGCCCTTGGCATGGCCACGACCTCGATTCCCGCGATCGCCGCGAGCATCGCCGACGGGGCCGGTGCGCCGCCGCCGTCCTCGCGCACGGTCGCCGGGCGCTTCACGCCGGCTGGTGCCGATCCGCGCCTCGCGGCGGCCTTTGCCGACAAGAAACGCGAGGCGATTAGCTTCACGCCCGCCGGTGCCGAACGCAAGGAAGCGCGTCGTGTCGAAGTCGCCGTGCGCGGTTCCTCGAGCGCGGCGCCGACACCCGCGCCGACGCGCCGGGTCGCCGAGGCGGTCGATACGCAGCGCCGGACCGCGACACTGACGCCGAGCGATTACGATCTCGGGGTCGATGTCGGCTGGAAGCGTTTCCGCCTGTCGACCGAAGTGGCCGAAGAGAATAACCAGGGCGGCGCCGCGCTGGTCGATCGTGGCCGTGCGCGCGTGGGCCTGTCCTATGGCACGCGGGTGAGCGGGCAGGTCGCCGTGTCGGCGGATCGCGAGACGAGCCGGGCCGTGCCAGGCATTCGCGCGACCGACAGTTATGCGCTCGACGTCGGCGGCGCGGTGCGCATCACCAACAATATCGCGATCACCGGCGGCGTGCGCTATCGCGTCGACCAAGAACGCCTGCCCGAGCCCGATGTGGACGGTCGCCGCTACGACAGCCAGGCTGTCTATGTCGGCACGAAGCTTCGCTTCTAGACCAAGCCGTTGAAATTATTACACTTTTAGTGCGCTGATGCCTGCCCATCCGAGGAAGTGCGCGCGCAGTGGGCGATAGCGCCCTTCATTCATGCCGCCCAGCGCCACGGCAGGGCAGGCGGCGAGCCGCGCCAAGCGGATCGCCGCGCTTGTCCCAAGAGGCGCCGCGCTCGGATGCGAGGCCGTGGCGTGGACGGGCGACACATAGACCAGCGCTGCGCCGAGACGCCGCGCGGCAAGGGCCTCGGCGCTGTCATGAACGGGGAGGCTGAACGGCAGGCCGCCGGTCGGGCCGCCCGGCCGGTGAACCATCGCCGCGCCGACCGCATGGGCTAGCGCGACATCGCCCGCGACGGAGAAGAGATGGCCGCGCGCGGCGGCGAGGCGCGCGATACGAAACGCCAATGCGTACCGCTCGGGCGGCGCTAGCGCATCGTGGCGCAGGACGATTCCGCTGCCGCGCGGCAAGGCAAGGAGCGAGCGCCAAAGGTGCGCGCCCAATCGCTCGTCGGTGAAGAGGGTCTGGCGGGGATGCATCGCCTCTCCTATAGCGCGGCGCATGGACAGACTGGAAGAGATGAAGGCGCGGATCGCGCTGGCGGCGAAGCGCGCCGGGCGCGAGGTGCGGCCGACGCTGGTCGCCGTCTCGAAGACGCGCGAGGCCGACGACATCCGCCCGCTCCTCGAGGCGGGGCAGCGCGACTTTGGCGAAAATCGCGTGCAGGAAGCGGAGGCCAAATGGCCCGCGCTGCGCGAGGAATATCCCGATGTTCGGCTGCACATGGTCGGCCAGCTGCAGTCGAACAAGGCCGAGGATGCGGTGCGGCTGTTCGACGCGATTCACTCGGTCGATCGCCCGTCGCTGGTGAAGGCCATCGCGGCGGCCAAGACCAAGCTCGGCAGGCAGCCCGAGCTCTACGTCCAGGTCAATATTGGGGCGGAGGCGCAGAAGGGTGGGGTTTCGACCGCCGATCTGGGCGACTTGCTCGCGCTGGCGCAGGACCAAGGGCTCGAAATCGCAGGCCTGATGTGCATTCCGCCCGCCGATCTTGAAAGTTCGCCCTTTTTCGCCCTGCTCGCCGAATTGGCGCGGCGCCACGAGGTAGCGGGCTTGTCGATGGGAATGACCCACGATGTCGAGCAAGCGGTAATGCAGGGGGCGACGATCGTGCGTATCGGCACCGCACTGTTCGGGCCGCGCGGCTGACAAATTTAGTCGAGGTGGCCTGAGCGCGCCTTCTTGGTCGCGATATAGTCGGCATTGTGCGGGTTGGTCGGCAGGTGATGCGCGACGCGTTCGCACACTTTGATCCCTTCGGCCTCCAGCCCGGCCATCTTGGCGGGATTGTTGGTGAGGAGGCGCACCTCGCGCACGCCCAGGGCCTCCAGCATGGCGGCGGCGAGGCCGTAATCTCGCGCATCGTCGGCAAAGCCGAGGCGCCTATTGGCATCGACCGTATCGAGACCACGATCCTGGAGCGCATAGGCGCGCAGCTTGTTGGCGAGGCCGATGCCGCGCCCTTCCTGGCGCAAGTAGAGGAGAATGCCACCGCCCGAGACGCCGATGAGGCGGAGCGCCTCGTCGAGCTGGGGACCGCAGTCGCATTTGAGACTGCCGAACACATCGCCGGTGAGGCATTCCGAATGCAGGCGGACGAGCGGGGGCTGGCCGGCGAAGGCGCCGACGATCATCGCGGCATGTTCGGCGCCGGTCTGCCCATCGCGGAAGACCGCCATCTGCGAGGGCGGGAGGTCGTGCATGGGAATTTGTGCGCGGCTGACGAGCGTGACGCTGCGGCGCGCTTCCGCGAAGGCGGCGAGCGAGACAACGGGAAGGTCGTGCGATCGGGCAAGGATACGTGCGGCGGGCATGAGCCCGGCAAAGCGGAGCAGCGCCAGAGCGGCCGCATCTAGAGGGCCGGCGGCCGTGGTCTCGAAGGGCCCTGAGGGAGCGCGCTCGAAATCCTTCGCGGGATCGACGAGCAACAGGGCGCTTTGGTGGTCAAAGCTAGCGCCGGGAGCGATGCGGGTCGCCGCTTCGCCCGAGACTGCCTTCTGGTTCGCAAGGCCGAGCGCGGCGGCGCGTTCGCCGCTAAGCAGGAGCGCGGCGGTATCGGCGTCCAGCTCATCACGGATCGCGGCGCTGGCGGTTTCCAGTGGAAGGATGGCGAGCGTCGCGCCCTGGCCCTCGATGGCGACGGGCATGCCGAGCCGGAGCCGGGCGACCGCGCGGTCGAGGGAGAGCGGGTCGCTCAAAGCTCGACCTCGCAAACGAGCGGCACATGGTCCGACGGCTTTTCCCATCCGCGCACGGGTTCGTGCACTTCGTGCGCGACGACCTTGTCGGCGAGCGCGGGGCTGGCCCACATATGGTCGAGGCGGCGGCCGCGGTCGTTCTTGGTGTAATCCTTCGAGCGATAGCTCCACCAGGTGTAGCAGCGCTCGGGCGCCGGGATGAATCGGCGGCCGAGGTCGACGAAGTCATGCGCCTGCTGGAGACGGGCGAGCGCCTCGACCTCGATCGGCGTGTGGCTGACGACCTTGAGAAGCGCCTTGTGGCTCCACACGTCGCACTCCAGAGGTGCCACATTGAAGTCACCCACGAGCAAAGTCGGCTCAGCCAACTTTTGAGCCCACGACGTCATGCGCTCAAGAAAATCGAGCTTCTGGCCGAATTTGGGATTCTCGTCGCGGTCGGGAATGTCGCCGCCGGCGGGAATGTAGACATTCTCGAGCCGGAACGTCCCTGCGATCCGCACGCCGATATGGCGCGCCTCGCCATTGTCCTGCCAGTCGTGGCGCAGGTCCTCTTCGAGCGGGATCTTCGAAATGGTGGCCACGCCATGGTGCATGCGCTGGCCGTTGAGCGCGATATGCTCGTAACCGCGTTCGGTGAAGAAGCCCTGCGGAAAGGCCGTGTTGTCGGCCTTGGTTTCCTGGAGGCAGAGGATATCGGGATCGGCCTGTTCGAGGAAACGGCTGACGAGGTCGGGACGCGCGCGCACCGAGTTGATGTTCCAGCTGGCAATCTTGAGACGGGTCACGAAGGGGCCTTCTTGGCAAAAGGAGATTTGCGGCGATCCTTAGCGGTCCTGCTCGCCCCCCGCAAACCTTCGCGCCGCGGGGCTCGGACCCATATGCAAAAGGCCCCCGCTCCGGGGGCGTGGAGCGAGGGCCGACCTAGCGTTCGTCACGCAAGGCGATGGTCGATTGTCCCGGGTAACAGGGGGAAACCCCGGATATCGACGATCACCTATTTTTATACGAGTCGATTGCTTTCAAATTGCTGAACAAAATTTTCATTCGAAACGGAAAAAATCCTTATGCCGGATCGCGATAGCTGAATTTGCTGTCGGCAATCGCGACATTGTAGCGCTGGTTCTTGAGGCTGATCGCGGTGCGCTTGTTCTGCGCGTCAATCGCGGTCCAGCCTTCGAGGCGCAGGCCGCCCGGATAGGCCTGGTTCTTGGTGAAAGCGAGGATCAGCGTGCCGAATTCGGGGCGGCGCGCATCGCGGGCGCGCACGATGACGACGCGATCATCCTGGCTCGGCACGATGCGAGCGATGCGGCCAAGGTCGGGATTGTTGTCCAAGAGCACCGAGAGCGGCGAATTCTTGATCTCCCAGCTCGATTTCTGGCCGACTTCATAGTCGATGAAGTGGAGGTTGGAGCCATCGCCGACGAGCAGCATGTTCGCGTTGCTGCCATAATCGAAGCGCACCTTGCCCGGGCGCTTGAGGCTGAGCTGGCCCGAGACCGAGCGATTCTTGCCGTCGGTCTGGGTGAAGGTCGCGGTCATCGACCGGGTCGCGGCGAGATGACCCTCGACCTGTTCGATGCTCGGCTTGGCGCGCTGGGCGTCGACCGGCGCCGTCAAGGTCACGGCGAGAGCGGCAACGGGAAGCGCGGCATATTTGGCGATGGACATCATCGGCATGGAACTCCTGAAAATCTAAAGGCCCTGATAGGCGTCCACGGTTGAATGCGCTCTGAACCCCGCGGTTCCGCGCCGTTCAGCCGAAGCGAAGGCTAGATCGGCTGGCCGTCGCGGTCGATGAGGACATCGCGCCGACCGACATGGTCGGGCGGGCCGACGAGGCCTTCATCCTCCATCCGCTCGATCAGGCGCGCGGCGGTGTTGTAGCCGACGCGCAGCTGTCGCTGGAGGTAGGAGGTGGAGGCCTTCTGGCTGGTGGCGACGATCTGGATCGCCTGACGTAGCTGTTGCGTCTCGGGATCCTCGTCGCCAGTGGGTTCGCCATCGAGGCTGAACCCGCCGTCCTCAGGCTCCTCGGTGACCGCCTGGATATAGTCGGGCGTGCCCTGGCCGCGCCAGAAATCGGCGACCGCGCGCACTTCCTCGTCAGACACGAAGGGGCCGTGGACGCGCTCGATCTTCTTGCCGCCGGGCATGTAGAGCATGTCGCCCTTGCCGAGCAGCTGTTCGGCGCCCTGCTCGCCGAGGATGGTGCGCGAATCGATCTTGCTGGTGACGGCGAAGCTGATGCGGGTCGGCAGGTTCGCCTTGATGACCCCGGTGATGACATCGACCGACGGGCGCTGCGTCGCCATGATGAGGTGGATGCCGGCGGCGCGCGCCTTCTGGGCGAGGCGCTGGATGAGGAATTCGACTTCCTTGCCCGCGGTCATCATGAGGTCGGCAAGTTCGTCGACGACGACGACGATCTGAGGCAAGGGCGCGTAATCCAGTTCCTCGATCTCGTAGGTCGGCTGGCCGGTATCGGCGTCGTAACCGGTCTGCACCTTGCGCTCCAATGGCTTGCCCTTGGCACGGGCCTCGACGACCTTCTTGTTGAAGCCTGAGAGCTGCCGCACCGACAGGCTGGCCATCATACGATAGCGTTCCTCCATCTGCTCGACGGTCCATTTGAGGGCGCGAATCGCCTTTTGCGGCTCGGTCACCACGGGGGCGAGGAGATGCGGGATGTCGTCGTAGATCGACAGTTCGAGCATCTTGGGATCGATCATGATCATCCGGCACTCGTCGGGGCTCAGGCGATAGAGCAGGCTCATGATCATCGCGTTGAGGCCGACCGACTTGCCCGAGCCGGTGGTGCCCGCGACGAGCAGGTGGGGCATGGGGGCGAGGTCGGCGATGACCGGCTCGCCGCCGATATTCTTGCCGAGAATGATGGGGAGCGAGCGATTGTCGCCGGCAAAATCTTCGGACGCCAGGAGTTCGCGCATGTTGACCATGTCGCGTTCGTTGTTAGGCAGTTCGATGCCGATGACGCTGCGCCCGGGGATGGTGGCGACGCGTGCCGAGAGGGCGGACATGTTGCGCGCGATGTCGTCGGCGAGCTGGATGACGCGGCTGGCCTTGATGCCGCTGGCGGGTTCGAGCTCATACATGGTGACGACGGGGCCGGGCTTTACCTCGACGATGTCGCCGCGGACGTGGAAATCCTCGAGCACGCTTTCGAGCAGGCGCGCGTTGCGCTCGAGCGCGGCCTTGTCGATCTTGGCGTTGACCGCCTCGCCCGGAGGCGCGAGCAGTTCGAGCGCGGGGAGTTCGTAGCCATCGCCGAGGGCGAGGCTGGCCTGCTGGCCGCTGGCAGGGCGTTTGGGGCGCGGGCTGGCGGCGGCGATGACCGGCGCGGCAGGCTCGGCGACCTCGACCTCGGAGCGGGGCGGACGCGCCGTCTTTCGCTCTTTCTTCCTTTCTTTCAATGGCTTGACGGTCTTCTCGCGGCGCAGGCTGGGGGTCGGGAGCGCATCGCGGCTGGGGACCAGTCCGGCGAGCGTCTCGCGTTCTTCCTCTCGCAGCGCAAGCGCCATGAGGAACAGTGCGATGCCGCCCAGCGCGGCAATGATGAGGAGCGAGAGGCGCACCGGCCCTTCGATCACGGCATCGCCAATCAGCGCGACGCCGGCATCGACCAGTCCTGCGCCGCCCATGCCGCCGAGCCCGCCCCAGCCGGCAGGCAGTTCGCTGACGTTGCTGTCGGACAAGAGCGACAAGGCCGTGCCGATACCGAGCGCGGCCCCGATGCCGAGGAGGACCGGGCGCCAGCCGCTGCCGGTTTCGGCAAGGCGCAGGTGGCGCCAGCCGCCGACAAGGAGCAGGGGCACGAACAGGATGGCGGCGAGCCCGAAGGCCTGGAGGACAATGTCGCTGGCATAGGCGCCCAGCCCGCCGAGCCAATTGTCCGCCGGACCGCCCGCCGCGGTCGACAGCGAGGGGTCGGTCCGCGAGTGACTGGCGAGCGACAAGGCGAGCGCGACCCCGCCGCCGAGCAGGCCAAGCCCGCCCAGACGCCGTCCGATCACGCTCAAGAATCCCGGACTTGTGTCTTTCGCGGCGCTCTTGCCGCGCGTTGCCTTGACCGCCTTGGTCGCCTTGGTCGCCATGCCCATTCCCCTTCGTGCGCTCCAATATAGCGGGCGCGCCATGGGGGCGGTCAACGCCCTATCGCACCCGCGCGAAAATGCCTATCGAGAGGGCCATGAGCGATGTCATCATCCAGGGCGGCGGTCTCGTCGGCCTCGCTTTCGCCGCCGCGCTCGACAGCGCGGGCCTCAAGGCCACGCTGGTCGACCCCGCCGACCCCGACGCGCGCGCCAATACCGCCTTCGACGGGCGCACCAGCGCGGTCAGTTCCTCCTCGCAGCGGATGTTCGATGTCGTCGGCATCACCGACCATTTCCCGCAGCCCGGCTGTCCGATCGAGACGATCCGGGTCGCCGACGGCCTTCAGCCGGGCGCGCTGTCTTTCGATGCAGACGAGGACGGGCCGCTGGGGTTCATGCATGAAAACAGACACTTGCGCTCGGCCCTGATCGCGCGGGCGCGCGCGGCCAAGCATCTCGACCTGCGCTTCGGGCGCCATGCGGTGCAGACGGTGCGCGATGCCCATGGCGTGCGCATGACGCTCGACGATGGCAGCGAGATCGCCGCGCCCTTGCTGGTCGCGGCCGAGGGGCGCAATTCGCCGAGCCGTGCGGCGGCGGGCATTCGCGTCGCGACCTGGAAATATGACCATGACGCGATCGTCTCGGTGTTGAGCCACGAAAAGCCGCACGAAGGCGTGGCGTGGGAGATTTTCTATCCGCAGGGCCCATTCGCGCTCTTGCCGATGAACGATCTTGAAGACGGGACGCATCGCTCTGCGATCGTCTGGTCGGTGCCCAAGGAGAATAGCGCGGGGCTGCTCAAGCTCTCGGACGAGGATTTCGCAGGCGAGGCGCAGGCGGCGGCGGGTGGTTTCCTCGGCAAGTTCGCGATGCTCAACCCGCGCTCGACCTATCCGCTCGGCTATCACCGCACCGCGCGGGTGACCGACGAGCGGCTGGTGTTGATCGGCGATGCCGCCCATGGCGTGCATCCGATCGCGGGGCAGGGGGTGAACCTTGGCTATCGCGATGCGGCGGCGCTGGCTGAAGTGCTGGTCGAGGGGCGCAGGCTGGGGATGGACCTCGGCGATGCGACGCTGCTCGAGCGTTATGCGCGCTGGCGCGGGGTCGATGCCTTGGGCGTGGCGCTGTCGACCGATGGTTTCGTGCGCATGTTCGGGGTTCCGGGGCGCACCGCGTCGGCGGTGCGGCGGCTGGGCATGGGGCTGATCGATAGGATCGGCCCGCTGAAAGAACGGCTGAAGGCCGAGGCGCAAGGCACCTCTGGCGACCTGCCGCTCCTGCTGCGCGGATTGCCGATCTGAAGACTCAGTCCTTCCAGGTGACGAGCGGGCGGTAGGCTTTCCGCATGCGAAAACCGAGAATGATCAGCCCGACGAGCCAGAAGGCGGCCCAGGGATAATCGGCGGTGAGCGTCACATGGAACAGGAAGATCCACACGACGGTCGGCGCGAGGATGGCGACGCCCAGCGGCGCGGTACGCTTCCAGATGAGAGCGGCCCCGCCAACGATGAAACTGGCGGAGGCGAGCTGCATCGGGAAAGCGGCGCGATTGGCCTCGAGCAGCGCCACCGCGTCGGGCTGCGTCGTCGCGGGCGGCTTGATCCCGAGGAAGGGCGCGAGGCCCCAGAACAGGAACCAGGCACCATAAGCGATGCGAAAAAGCGTGAATGCGGTTTTCATGGATCGTCCCCCTGTCGCCATGTGTCGCCGCGATCGCGCGCAGATGCAAGCCGGGTCGCCTAGCGAGGGAGCAACTCTTCTACGGCGCGTTCGCGGACGGCGGCCCGTTGGCGCGGGCGGGTCATGATGAAGGTGCCGCTCACGCCGCGGATCGACCAGCGGCCTGCGATCTCCGCCTCGTCGGCGTCGACCTCTCCCTCATAGTGCACCGGATCGGGAAAGCGGACGAGGTCGTCGTAGATCTTGGTGAAACGGACGCTGCTGCCCTCGCGCGATCCGGAGGCGGTGGCGCTCAGGAGCGCTGCGCCGCGATGAAGGGGCGAGGGATCGTCGTCGATGAGAAGCGACAGCGCCCCACCGGCGTCGCGCAGCTGCGCCGTGAAGCCGAAGCTGCGCATCGAGGGCCCGTAAAAGTAGGCGCCGGTCCAGCGACCCGACAGGTCGGCGCTCATTGCAGGGTCTGGTCGGCCTCGGGTCCGCCGGGCGCGATGCGCTGGAACTGCATGAGCTGGACGAGGAGGTCGGCGCGGCCGGCAAGATTGGCTTCTTCGAGCAGCGCCTGTTTGGAGGGGATGTCGAAGGGGGCGACCTGCGCGATGGCGTTGACCAGCGTCTCGTCGTCGAGCTGGCTGACCGCTTCCCAGTCGACATCGAGCCCCAATGCGGTGCCGAAGGCGCGGGCTTCCTCCTCGACGCTGACCCGGCGGGCGGGGCCCAGCGTGCCGACGATGTCGTCATCGAAGGCGGCGAGGTCGACGTCCAACTGGCGGTAGAGCGTGTCGACTTCGGGTTCGCGGATGAAGCGGAAGCGCTCGACGCCTTCGAGGATGATGTTGAAGCGCCCGTCGTCCAGCTCCTCGAGCGCGACGATGTCGCCGATGCAGCCGACCTGGTGAAGGCGCTGGTCGTCCTCGGGATCGAGCGGCTGGATCATGGCGATGCGGCCATCCCCGTCGATCGCGGCGCGTACCATGTCGCGATAGCGCGCCTCGAAGATGTGCAGCGGCAATTGCGCGCGCGGGAAGAGGATCGCCCCGGCGAGCGGAAAGATACGCACGCGGGTGGGGCGGGCATCCATCATGTGAAGAGCTTGGCCGAGAGGCGGCGGCGCTGCTGGCGCGACCAGTCGTCTTCCAGCCCCGCGGCCTCGATCAGTTCAAGGAAGGTGGAGCGTGCCTTGCCCTCTTCCCAATCCTTGTCGCGCCCGATGATTTCGAGAAGGTTGTCGGCGGCGGCATCGCGCTGGCCCGCGGCCATGGCGGCCTCGGCGAGCTTGTAGCGCGCTTCATGGTCGTTCGCGTCGGCTTCCAATCGCGCGATATAGGGGCTGGTGTCGACGGCCTCCTCGCCCATGCTCGCCATCTTCAGCTGGGCGCGGGCCTGCGCGACGGCGGGGTCGGCGGCGATCTTGTCATCGAGCCCGTCGAGGAGTGTCTTCGCCGCCTCGACTTGTCCGCCGAGGATTTGCGCGCGCGCCATGCCGGCGACCACCTTGGGATGGTTGGAAGCCATTTCCATGAGCTGCGAAAAGAGGATCATGGCGCGTTCGCCATCGCCTGCCTCGAGTACTTCTTCGCCCATCGCAAGGAGCGGTTCGAGCTGCTGTTCGACCGTCTGCGCTTCGCCCTCGAGCGGGAGCTGGCGGACCATCTGGTCCAATACCTGGCCGAGTTGGCCGGGGGTACGATATTGGGTGAGGTCGCCGAGCGGCTGGCCCTGGAAGATCGCATAGACGGTCGGCACCGACTGGATACGGAACTGGGCAGCGATGAATTTCTGCTCGTCGACATCGACCTTCACGAGGATGACGCCCTTGTCGGCATAATCGGCCGCGACCTGTTCCAGGATCGGGGTCAGCTGCTTGCACGGCCCGCACCAGCTGGCGGTGAACTGGAGGATGACCAGCTTGGACATGGAGGGGTTGATTACCTCCTCCTCGAAACGCTTGAGCGCCGCCTTGTCGTCCTCGGTCATTCCCAGCGTGGCCATGGTGCTCGTCCCCATCAATTCATGTTCGGTTCGTCCGTCATATGGGGTTCGCGGGGCATTGCACAACCGGGACGCAAATTTAGGGTTGCAGCGATGGGCGGTCCCCGCTATCTGCCCGTCCACCCAGTCGGGAGACAGCGCCAAGCGCCTGATTCCCGGCACGCCAGTGAGCGGGCGTAGCTCAGGGGTAGAGCATCACCTTGCCAAGGTGAGGGTCGGGCGTTCGAATCGCCTCGCCCGCTCCATTTTCCTAAATCGACCAGACGATGACGTCGCGACGCGGATGCTCCGTGGGCGCGGCGATCGCTTGTCTTTCGTCGAGACGCCGGGGCAGGCCCCGGCTTTGGCGAATCGCCTCGGTGTTTTTGGTTTTTGCTTCGACCGGGTAGCGCTACAGTCGCGCATGAAGGGGAGCCTCATGATCGAATTGCTGGCGAGTGTCGGGGTATCCGACCTCATCGCGCGGACGGCGTCGACGCCGAAGGTGCAGGGGATCTTGCAGACGAGCCTTGCGCCGGTGTTCCTGCTGGCGGGGATCGGGGCGTTTCTCAATGTGATGAACGGGCGACTGACCTGGCTGGTCGAGCGGGTGAATCTCATCGAGAGCGCGCTGGAAGAGCGCGACAATGTGCGGCTGGCCGAACAATTGCCGCTGCTGCTGAGGCGCCAACGCTATGCGCATCATGCGGTCAACCTGTCGACCGCGGCGGCGCTGATGATCTGCCTTGTCGTCGCGCTCCTGTTCGTCTCGGCCTTCGTGCGCACCGCGATGGGGACGTGGGTCGCGATTGCGTGGATCGGAGCGATGGGGCTGATCTTTGCGGCACTGACCTTCTTCCTTCGCGAGACGTCGCTGGCGACGCGCAACCTTGCCGACAGCCGCGAACTGTCGCGCAAGATCGCCGAGAAGGACGGTGAGGCGTCGGCCTAGCGCGTTCCCGACTTGAGCTCGGCGACAAGGGCGCGAACGGCGGCGACCGGATCGTCCGAACCCTGCGCCGCGGCGACGATGGCGCTGCCCGAGATGACGCCAGCCGCGCCCGCCGCGATACCGGCGCGAACCTGTTCGGGCGTCGAGATGCCGAAGCCGAGGATAGGGGGCGGCGCGCCCAAGGCACGAAGCCGCTCGAACAGCGCGTCATGGTCGAGCGCCATGTCGCTTCGCTGTCCCGTCACGCCCGTGCGGGCAACGCAATAGGTATAGCCCGACCCGAGGTCGGCGATGCGTTCGAGCGCGGCATCGCCGGTGTTTGGCGCGGCGATGAGCACGGGGTCGAGCCCGACGGCGCGCGCGGCGGCGGCAAAGCGCGGTGCTTCGAGGCTGGGCACGTCGGCGACGAGCAGGCTGTCGGCGCCCGCCTCGGTGGCGGCACGGCAGAAAGCCTCGATGCCGCGCGAGACGACGAGATTGGCGTAGGTGAGAATACCGATCGGCACGTCGGGATGCGCGGCGCGCACCTCGGCGATGAGATCGAGCGAGGCCTGCGGCGTCATGCCCGCGGCGAGCGCGCGGTCGGCGGCGGCCTGGATCACCGGGCCGTCGGCGACGGGATCGGAGAAGGCGATGCCGACCTCGAGCATGTCGGCCCCGCCCTCGACACAGGCGGTGAGCAGCGCGAGGCTGGTGTCGGCGTCGGGGTCGCCGAGCATGAGGAAGGCGCCCAGCGCGCCCTCGTTCGCGGCATCGAGGCGGGCGAACATCTTGCCGTAGCGCTGACTGCTCATGACGCGAGGCCTACCAACTGCATCGCCTGTGCTTGGCCAAAAACTTCCCCCAGAAGCTTTTGTGCCTGCGCAATGTCTTTATCGCCTCGACCGGAGAGATTGACGAGGATGACCTTCTCCTCGCCCGCGGCTTGCGCGGCTTCGACCTGCTTGAACCCCTCGGCGAGCGCATGGGCGGTCTCGAGGGCGGGAATGATGCCTTCCTCGCGCGCGAGGCGCTGGAAGGCGGCGATGGCTTCGGCGTCGGTCGCGCCGACATAGGTGGCGCGGCCCGAGGCCATGAGATGAGCATGTTCGGGGCCGACGGCGGGATAGTCGAGGCCTGCCGAGACCGACCAGCTTTCGCCGACCTGGCCATGGTCGTCCTGCATCAGATAGGTCTCTGCACCGTGGAGGATGCCACGCTTTCCCTTTTGCAGGGTGGCACCATGCTCGCCGCTGTCCATGCCCTTGCCCGCCGCCTCGACGCCGACCAGCGCGACGCCCTCGTCGGGCACGAAGTGGTGGAAGATGCCGATGGCATTGGAGCCGCCGCCAACGCAGGCGATGACGCTGTCGGGAAGGCGGCCCTCGCGCTCCAGCATCTGTTCGCGCGCCTCCTTGCCGATCACCGCCTGGAAGTCGCGCACCATCTGCGGGAAGGGGTGGGGACCGGCGACGGTGCCGAGGAGATAATGGGTGTCGGCGAAGCTGGCGGTCCAGTCGCGCAAGGCCTCGTTGACCGCGTCCTTCAGCGTGCGGCTGCCGATTTCGACGGGCACGACCTCGGCGCCCATGAGGCGCATGCGAAAGACGTTCAAGGCCTGCCGCTCGACGTCGAGGGCGCCCATGTAGATGCGCGTTTCCATGCCGAACAGCGCGCCCGCGATGGCGGTGGCGACGCCATGCTGGCCCGCGCCCGTCTCGGCGATGAGGCGGGTCTTGCCCATGCGCTTGGCGAGCAGCGCCTGCGCGATGACCTGGTTGGTCTTGTGCGCGCCGCCGTGGAGCAGGTCCTCGCGCTTCAAGTACAGGCGCACGCGATCATCGCCGATGTTGCGGCAGCGGGTCAGCGCAGTCGGGCGACCGGCGTAGGTTCTCAGGAGATGATCGAGCTCGGCGAGGAAATCCTCGTCGCGAACCGCGGCGAGATAGGCGCCTTCCAATTGCTCGATCGCGGGGACGAGGATTTCGGGCACATAAGCGCCGCCGAAATCGCCGAAACGGCCGTCCTGCTTCACTGGCCGCTCCTCCGGTCGGGATGGCGTAGCGCGGCAAACAGCGCCTCGATCTTGGCGGGATCCTTGGTCCCGGGCGCGCTTTCGACGCCCGAGCAGATATCGAGGCCATAGGCGCCCGCCCGCGCGGCGAGCTGGACATTGTCGGGGCCGATGCCGCCCGCGAGGAACGCGCGGGTGAGATCGTCGCGGCCCGCGACCTGCGCCCAGTCGAAGGCGATGCCGGTGCCGCCCGACTGGCCGCCGACGAAGCTGTCGAACAGCGTGCGGTCGGCCTGCGGCACGGGGGCGGGGCCGTTCTCGCCGACGCTGGAGAGCGCCCAGCACTCGGTGCCGGGGCGCAGTTTGTCGCGCAGCGCCGAGACTTTCGCGTCGGCATCGGCCTCGTGCAGCTGGACCGCGTCGAGGCGCAGGATGCGGCTCGCCTCGGCGATGGCATCGACGGTCATGTCGCGGAACACGCCGACGGTTTTCATGCCGAAATCGCTGGCCAGCATGGTGAGCGTGCGCGCGCGCTCGACGTCGATGGCGCGCGGCGTGCCGGGAGCGAAGATGAAGCCGACATGGCTGGCGCCCTGGCGGGCGGCGAGGGCGACGTCGGCGACGCGGGTCATGCCGCATAGCTTGACCGGGCCATGGACGAGCGTTCGGGCGGCAAAGGCGATGTCGTCGGCGGCCATCAGTGCCGAGCCGACGAGAAAGCCGTCGACATGGGGGGCGAGCCGCTGCGCATCGGCATAGGTGGCGATGCCGCTCTCGCTGATCAGCGTGACGCCGCGCGGTACCTTGGGGGCGAGGCGCTCGGTCACGGCAAGGTCGGTGGTGAGGCTCTTGAGGTCGCGGTTGTTGATGCCGATGAGGGCGGCGCCGAGGCCGAGGGCGCGATCCAACTCCTCTTCATCATGGGTCTCGACGAGCACGTCCATGCCGAGGCGGGTCGCTTCGTCGATGACGGCGCGGGTTTCATCGTCGGTCAGGACCGAGAGCATGGCGAGGACGGCATCGGCCCCCGCGGCGCGGGCTTCGGTGACCTGGCGCGGATCGACGATGAAATCCTTGGCGAGGATGGGTCCGCCATAATCCTTGCGGAGGCGCGAGAGGAGGTCGAGCGACCCTCCGAAGTCGGCCTCGTCGGTGAGGATGCTGATGGCATCGGCGACGGGGCGATATGCGGCGAGCGCGGCCTCGGGGCTGTGCTTGGCAACATGACCCGAGGGGGAGCGGGGCTTCACCTCCATGATGAAGCGTGCGCCGGGCTTGGACAGGGCGGCGGCAAGGCTGCGGCTGGTCGGTTGGGCGCTGGGCTGACGCGTGGCGAAGCGATCGGCCACCTCGCGGCGCTTTCGGGTTACGATATCTCCAAGAACGTCACGCATTGCTTGCCTCCACATAGGTCTGGAGCACCGCCCCCGCCTTGCCCTCGTCGATTGCCGCGCCGGCAGCGGCGACCGCGTCGGCGAGCGTGGCGTGCAATCCGGCAAGGTGCAACAGCGCACCGGCATTCAGGGCGACCATGTCGCGCTCGGCCTTGCTCCCTTCGCCCGAAAGGATGGCGCGCAGGCGTTTTGCATTGTCCTCGGCGTCGCCGCCCGCGAGCGCTTTCAGCGGCGCGGGGTCGAGGCCGAGTTCCTCGGGGACGATGGTCTCTTCGGTGAGGGTGCCATCGTCGAGGCGCAGCGCGCGGCTGTCGGCGTGGAGTGCGAGTTCGTCGAGCCCAGCGCCATGGACGACCAGCGCCTTTTCGACGCCCATCGCTTCCAGCGTGCGGGCGATGCGGCGCATGAGGGTGGGGTCGGCGACGCCGAGCAACTGCACCTTTGGGCGCGCCGGATTGATGCAGGGGCCGAGGAGGTTCATCACCGTGCGCACGCCCAACTGGCGGCGGACGGGGCCCGCGTGGCGCATGCCGGGGTGATAGGCGGGGGCATAGAGAAAGGTGAAGCCGGTGTCGTCGAGCAGCTCGCGCGCTTGGGCGGCGGGCAGGTCGATGCGCGCGCCCAGCGCCTCGAGCACGTCGGCCGAGCCGCATTTGGAGCTGACCGAACGGTTGCCATGCTTGGCAATGGGTAGCCCGCAGGCGGCGGCGACGAAGGCGGCGGCGGTCGAGACGTTGATGATGCCCGAAGAATCGCCGCCGGTACCGCAGCAGTCGGCGAAGAGCGTGTCGGGGGAGGGAAAGGCCTCGGCCGCCTCGGCGAGCGCACGCGCGGCGCCGATCATTTCCGCCGCCGTCTCGCCCTTCATGCGCAGCGCGACGAGGACGCTGGCAATCTCGGCTTCGGACAGGCGGCCGAGGACGAGGCGCTCGAACAGGTGGCACGCTGCCTCGGCGGGAAGGTCCTCGCCCGACAGGAGCTTGGGCAGGGGATTGGGGACGGGGCCGTGGTCGGCGGGAAGCTGAGCGATCATGAGGGGGTCTTTCAGGCAGCGCGGGCAGGACGGTCGAGGGCGACCTTGGCCCATGTCAGGAGATTGCGGACGAGAAGGTCGCCGCGCGGGGTGAGGATCGATTCGGGGTGGAATTGGAGGCCGAGCTGGAGCCCGGCCTCGTCGCGCACTGCCATCGCCATGCCGTCATGTTCGGCATCGACCGTGAAGCGGTCGGGGAGGTCGCGGGAGGGGGTGCAAAGCGAATGGTAGCGCCCGACGATGAGCGGGTCGGGCAGATCGGCGAAAGGACCGGTCCCTGAATGGCGCATCGGCTGGGCGAGGGCATGGGCAGGAGCGAGGGCGCGGGTGACGGTGCCGCCTGCAGCCTCGACGATGGCTTGGTGGCCAAGACAGATGCCGATTAGCGGCACGCGGCCCCGCGCGGCGTTGCAGAGGGGCAGGATATTCCCGGCATCGGCGGGTGCGCCGGGGCCAGGTGAGAGGAGAAGCGCACCATTTTTCGCAGTTTCAAGGGCTTCGCTGACACTGATGCTATTGCGGCGCACTTGCACATCGGCGCCTGCGAGGCGGAAGGCCTCGACGAGGTTGAAGGTGAAGCTGTCGCGATTGTCGATGACGAGGAGCTTCATGCGGCGGCTCCCAGCGCGGCGAGGACGGCGCTCGCCTTGGCGCGCGTCTCGGCAGCCTCGGCGGCGGGGTCGGAGTGAGCGACGACGCCCGCGCCCGCGCGCACCTCGGCCATGCCGTTCGTGACGAAGGCCGAGCGGATGACCACTGCGCTGTCGAAGGCGCCGCGCGATCCAAGCACGCCGATGGCGCCGCCGTAGAAGCCGCGCTGGCGCGCCTCGTGAGCGCGGATCAGCTCGATGGCGCGCAGCTTCGGCGCGCCCGACAAGGTGCCAACGTTGAGACAGGCGCGGATTGCATCGACGAGATCGCCGCCCTCGGGGAGCAGCCCTTCGACGGTCGAGACTATGTGCATGACGCGGGCGAAGCGTTCGACGCGCATCAGACTGGTGACGCGGCGCGTGCCGGGGCGGGCGATGCGGGCGACGTCGTTGCGCGCCAAGTCGACCAGCATGAGATGCTCGGCGGTCTCCTTGGTGTCGAGGCGAAGCTCGGCCTCGAGGCGGTCGTCCTCGTCCGGAGTGGTGCCGCGCGGGCGGGTGCCGGCGATCGGGCTGACCGAGAGGCGCAGGCCGTCGGCGGACGGCGCGAGATGGACGGCGTTTTCGGGCGAGGCGCCGAAGAGGATGCCGTGACGGGTCTGGGCATAATACTGATAGGCCGAGGGGTCGGCGGCGACGAGGCGGCGGAAGGCCGCAAGCGGGTCGGGACAGGGCAGCGCGAAAGCGCGGCTGGGCACCGCCTGGAAGATGTCGCCCGCCGCGATATTGTCCTTGAGCGCCTTGACGGTGGCAGCGAAGGCGGCATCGTCCGCATCGGTCGTGACGGTCGTGGCGGCGGCCTCGTCGAGCCGGGGCGCGCGGGCCTGGTCGATCCGGGCGGCGAGCGCGCCGAGCTTTTCCTGCGCGAGGCAGAGGAAGCGGTGGTCCTCGCCCTGCTGCCCGGTGACGGCGGCGATGGCGAGGACACGTGCGCTGCCCGAAGGTTCGACGACGACGAGCGTCTCTGCGAGCCGGGCGAGAAGGTCGGGGAGCGGACCGCCGGGCGCGGCGACGCCGATCGGTTCGACCATGTCGGCATGATCGAAGCCGATGAGGGTGAAGAGCGCCAAGGCGTGGCTGTCATCCTCGCCGTCTCCCGCGAGCGCAGCGGCGGCGCGCAGCAAGTGGAGCGCGGTGGGGCGCGCGGCGCGCTCGGCCTCGTCGCCATCCTCGCTGGGCGGGGGAAAGGACAGGCGGGCGGATTCGGCGTCCTGCTCGACGACCTGCGCGGCAAGCGGGGCGAGGAGCGGGGCGAGGAGCGCCGCCCCTTGCGCCCCCGCGACCCGGACCTCGGCGCCATTGCCCTTGGCATCGATCGCGATGGCGCTGTCGCACAAGATCGCGGCGGTGCCGCCGGTGCGGCGGAAGATCATGCGCGCACGCCCCTCGGCATGGAGCGCGGCGAAGAGCGCGACCGGGTCGTGCACGCCTGGCAGGCGCCGGGAGAGGAGGCGGAGGTGGCTCACAAGTCGCGGCCCAGCGCGTGGAGTAGGCGCGACAGCTGGTGGCCCAATGCCTCCATCTGTTCGGGGTAGAGCGACTGCGGGCCGTCGGACAGCGCGGTGGCGGGGTCGATATGCACCTCGACCATCACGCCATCGGCTCCGGCGGCGGCGGCGGCGAGCGTCATGGGGGCGACGAGGCTGCGCTTGCCCGTGCCGTGACTGGGGTCGACGATGACCGGGAGGTGGGTCTTTTCCTTGAGCAGCGGGACGGCGGCGAGGTCGAGCGTGTTGCGCGTCGCGGTCTCGAAGGTGCGGATGCCGCGTTCGCATAGGATGACGTCGTCATTGCCCCCGGCGAGCACATATTCGGCGGCCATGAGAAGGTCGTCGATGCGCGCCGCCATGCCGCGCTTGAGGATGACGGGCTTGCCGCATTGGCCGACCGCTTTGAGCAATTCGAAATTCTGCATGTTGCGGGTGCCGATCTGAATGGCGTCGGCGGTGTCGAGGAAGCGGTCGAGATCCTTGGTGTCGACCAGTTCGGTGACCACCGGCATGTCCAGTTCGGCGCCGATGTCGCGCAGGAGGTCGAGCCCCTCGGGGCCCTTGCCCTGGAAACTGTAGGGGCTGGTGCGCGGCTTGTAGGCGCCGCCGCGAAGGATGCGCGCGCCGCCCGCCTTGGCGGCCTTGGCCGAAGCGCGAAGCTGGTCCTCGCTCTCGACCGCGCAGGGACCGGCGATGAGTGCGAAGCGGCCGCCGCCGACGGCGACATCGCCGATCTTCACCCGGCTGTCGTGCGGGTGAAGGTCGCGTGCGGCCAGCTTGTAGGGGGCGAGGATGGGCTTGACGCTCTCAACCGAGGGATCGGCCTCCAGCGCGAGTTCGGCGAGCACGCGTTCATCGCCCAGCGCGCCCAACACGACGCGTTCGGCGCCGGGCATGTGGAGCGGCTTCAGTCCTTTTTCCTCGATCCGCCCGAGGAGGCGGTCGATGGTATCCTGGGTGGCGTCGGGTTTCATCACGATGATCATGTCGGGGGTCTCTTTGGTCTCGGGAGGGAGAGGGGAAGAGAGCGGACCTGATCGTAGGTCGTGAAAAAGCCCGCTCGGTGGCGGGCTCGTCGTTCACAGATGCGTGAGCGCGGGCGCCGCCGTCAGGACGAACGCCACCACCACTGCAGGGCAGCGGTCGAGGAGATCAAAACGAGAGCGGTCTTACGCATACACGCGAGGAAGCCGCATTTCGGCGCGCGCGTCAAGCGGCAAAAAGGCCGTGGTCGGGCGGACGGGCGTTCAGTCGCCCGGCGCGTCGGCTACGGCGATGATGCGCACCTCGTGGTCGCCTTCGGCCGGGACGAGGTAGGCGGGGAGCGTGGTCTCGCTGGCATGGATGGCGATGCGATCGAGAGGGACTTCGTCCAGCCCCATGCCCGGGCCGCGGACCTCGATGACATGCCAGCCGGTGGCGGGGCGCCAGGCCGTGGGGATGGCGCGCGGTTCGAGGCCCATCGCTTCGACGCGGTGCGCAGGGCGGCCCTCGACCAGCCGTTCGGCGGGGATCGCGACGGTCAGGTCATAGCCCTCGCGCTGTCGATCCGGATCGGTGACGAGGCGCAGGCCCGAGCCATCGTGGACGCAATCGACCTGGCTGATCGTTAGCGGGTCGATGCCGGTGGCGGCGGCGAGACGAAGCCCCATCCAATGGATCGTGCCATCCTCGCCGAGATCGTAAGGTGTCTCCATGCCATGGCTGTAGCCGACATGGATGAGGAGTTTTTCATCGGCGGGCATGGCGGCGAGCACTCGGACGAGATTGTTGGCCTGTGCCTGCTCGCGCCGATTGGTTCGATCGAGGGGTGAAAGCGCGAGGCTCTCCTCGTCATGGATGATTTCATAGGCGTGAAACTGCCAGCCGCGCTCGCCTGCCTCGCGCAGAACGGCAGCAAAGGTCGGCTCGCGCGTATAGCCGCCGTCTAACTCGCGAGGCTTGCCATCCTTTAGGGTGACGGAGCCTGTGTCCGAGGGCGGATTGGAGAAGGCCTCGAGCGCGAGATGGCGATAACCAAGATCGTGCAGCGCCGGAATGAGCTGCGCGGTGGTAAGGCGTGAGCGCGAGCGGGTGTGCTGCTCGTTGATGATGACGATCCGCGTTTGCGCAGCGCGTTCCAGAATCAGGGCCATCGGGTCTGCGGTGGGATCGGTCGGGCAAGTTCCGCGCTCATAGTCGCGGTGCGCGATGGCCAGATCCTCTCGACCCATCAGGCTGAGAACATGGATGCCCTGATCATCGATCTGCGCGGGATCGATGCGCCCGAGCGGCTCGTAGAGGACGACATCGTCCAGACCCGCGGCGTGGATCGGGGTCGGGGTGGCCGGATCGAGCAGGCTGGCCGACAGCAATAGGGCGAGGCTGGTCATCAGAGGATCTCCTTCGTCGCAGCGTAGCCTGACGCCGACCGCCGCGCGCTTCAGCGTGTTTCGACAAAGAGCCCCTTGCAATCGACAGAAGGACCGCTAAATGCATTCCAGCGTTTTAACACGTTGGAACAAGCTTATGGCAGAAATCAGGGAACGGGTAGCTGGAAGCGGGGCCGAGTCGCCCGTCGAGGCGGAGCGGCAATTGAGCGCCGTATTGGCGCGGCTCGATGATCCGGCGGCGATCGCCATGCTGCTCGATGATCTGTGCACGCCGTCCGAACGGCGCGCGCTGGCGGAACGGTGGCACGTCGCGCGGCTCCTGGACGAGGAGCGCTGGACCTATCGCCAGATTCACGAGCTGACCGGCGTGTCGACCACCACCATCACCCGCGTCGCGCGATTCCTGAAGGGCGGCACGGCGGGGGGCTATCGCACCGCGCTGGCGGCGATGAACGAGGCCGCCACGAATGAGGCCACAATCGACAGGGACGAGCAATGACGACGACCATCACCCGCCTGCGCATGGCGGTGCAGAAATCGGGGCGGCTGGCGGATGCCGGTGACGGGTTGCTGGCCAAGGCGGGGATCAAGATCCGCAGCGCCAAGGGACAGCTGACCGCGCGGGCGACCAATTTCCCCTTGGACCTCATGCTGGTACGCGATGACGACATTCCCACGCTGGTCGGCGACGGGGTATGCGATCTCGGCATCGTGGGGTTGAACGTGCTCGAGGAATATCGGCTCGACCCGGCCAACGAGGATGTCGATGTTCTGGCGCGGCTGGGCTTTGGCGGCTGCGCGCTCAAGATCGCCATTCCGGTGGTCGACGATTGGTCGCCCGCGATGCTCGAGGGCAAGCGCATCGCGACCAGCTATCCGCTGCTGACCCGCGACTGGCTCTCGCGCGAGGGGATCGAGGCCGAAGTCGTGACCATGCATGGCGCGGTCGAACTGGCGCCGCGGCTGGGCATCGCCGATTATGTCTGCGATCTCGTCTCGACCGGGCAGACGCTAGAGGCGAACGGCCTGAAACCAGTGCACACCATTCTCGAATCCGAAAGCGTGCTCATCCGTACGCGCGCCGCGATGGCCCCGCCGATGGTGGATCGTGCCGAGGCGCTCAAAACACGAATGCTGGGCGTCATCGCGACGGCGGAGAGCAAATATATCGTGCTCAATGCGCCTGAGGAGGCGCTCGCCGACATCACCCGCATCCTGCCGGGCGCCGAAGCGCCGACGGTGATGCCGCTGATGGGGATGGACGGTCATGTCGCGGTGCAGGCGGTGGCGCGAGAATCGGTTTTCTGGGAAACGCTGGAAGCGCTGAAAGCGGCTGGCGCGCGCGACATTCTCGTCATGCCCATCGAAAAGATGATGCTGTGAACCGGGTGATCGACTGGAGCGCGCTCGACGCCCAGGGGCGCAAGGCCGCGCTGGCGCGGCCCGAGCGGCGCGAGGATGGCGCGATGCAGGAGGCGGTGCGCGACATCATCGCCAAGGTCCGCGGCGGCGGCTGGGACGCGCTGTGCGAAATTGCCGAACGGATCGACGGCGCGGCACCCGAGCGGCTCGCAGTGGCGCCTTATGCCGAACAGGCGCGGGCGCAGCTGCCCGCGCAGGCAGTGGCAGCGATCGAAATGGCGGCGGAGAATATCCGGCGCTTCCACGAAGCGACGCTGCCCGCCCCCGTGTCGGTCGAGACCGTGCCGGGGCTGACGGTCGAGAAGCGCTGGGCGCCACTGGGATCGGCGGGGCTTTATGTGCCGGGCGGCAAGGCACCGCTCTTTTCTACCTTGTTGATGCTGGCGATCCCGGCGCGGGTTGCGGGGGTCGAGCGATTGACCGTCGTGACGCCGCCGCGTGCCGGAGGCGGGCTCGACCCGGCGGTGGCGCTGGCAGCCAAATATTGCGGGATCGAGGCGATCTGGACGATCGGCGGGGCGCAGGCGGTGGCCGCGCTGGCCTTTGGCGCGGGCGAGATCGAGGCCGTCGACCGTATTTGCGGGCCCGGCAATGCTTGGGTCGCGGCGGCCAAGGCGCAAGTCGCGAGCCTGCCCGGCGGCCCCGGTATCGACCTGCCCGCGGGGCCGAGCGAATTGCTGGTGATCGCGGACAAGGACAGCGATCCGGCGCGGGTGGCGGCCGACCTGTTGAGCCAAGCCGAACATGGCGCGGATGCGCAGGTGCTGGTGGTCAGCCCCGATGAGGGCATACTGGAGCGCGTGCTCGACGAGGTCGACGCGCAGGCCGCCGCGATGGGAGGCAACTTCGCGCCGACGCGGGCGATCCGTTGTGCCGACCTGGGCGAGGCTGTCGCCATCGCCAACGCCTATGCGCCCGAGCATCTCAGCATCGCGCTGGAGGACGGACAGGCCGCGCGGCTGGCCGAAAGCGTGACCAATGCCGGCGCGATCTTCGTCGGCGAGGGCGCGGCGGAGAGCTTCGGCGACTATCTGGCGGGCTCGTCCCACGTGCTCCCGACCGATGGCGCGGCGCGCTACACCGGCGGTGTCACCGCGCTGACCTATCTGAAGGCGATCAGCGTGCAGCGTTTGACGACCGAGGCCTCGCGGCGACTGGCGGGGCCAGCGGCGATCCTCGCGCGCCTCGAGGGGCTCGAGGCGCACGCGCGGGCCGCCGAGATCCGCGCGGGCGAGAAGGAGGGCGTGCGATGAGCGACCAACCGATCGGCGATCGCCTCGCCCGGCCCGAGCTGCGGGGCCTGCCGAGCACCGATCTTGCGGGCGCGCCGGTGCCGGGGACGATCCGGCTCGACGCTAACGAGAACCCCTTTGCGCCGCTGGCGGGGGGCAAGGACATCAACCGCTATCCCGAGCCGCAACCCGATGCGCTACGGCGGCGGATGGCAGGGCTTTATGGCGTCTTCCCGCAGCGCTTGTGGGTGACGCGGGGCAGCGATGACGCCATCGATCTGTTGTGCCGCGCCTTCCTGCGGCCGGGCGAGGATCGCATCCTCGTCGTCGAGCCGACCTTTTCCGCTTATGCGCAATTCGCGCGCATCCAGGGGGCGAAGGTCGACAGTGTGCGGATGAGCGAGGATTTCGCTTTCGATCCGGGCGCGGTGCTCAAGGCGGCGAAGGACGGTATCGCGCCGAAGCTCCTATTCCTGTGCACGCCCAACAACCCGACCGGTACGCCCATTGCGGTTGACACGGTGCGCGAGATCGCCGCCGCGCTGCCCGACACGCTGGTGGTGGCGGACGAAGCCTATGGTGAGTTTTCGGACGCGCCGAGCCTCGCGCCCGATGCCGGCAATCTCGACAATCTCATTGTCTTGCGGACGCTGTCCAAGGCCTATGGGCTGGCGGGGGCGCGGATCGGCTGTGCGATCGCCGATGCCAATGTGATCGACTGGCTGGCGCGCGTGTCGCCGCCTTATCCGCTGCCGGGGCCGTCGATCGCCGCGGCGCTATCGGCGCTGGCGCCCGAGCGGATGCCGATCCATGCCGAGCGGGTCGAGACGCTGCTCGCCGAGCGGGCGCGGCTTGCGGCGCTGTTGCGCGGTGTGGACGAGGTCGAAGCGCTGTACGAGGGCGGCAATTACCTGTTCCTCGTCGTCGCCGACCCGCAAGCGCTGGCGAAGCGGCTCGAGGCGGCGGCGGTCAAGGTGCGCTTTCGACCCAATGCCGCGCCGGGCGGCGTGCGGGTGACGATCGGCACCGAGGCCGAAAACCGCGCGCTGCTGAGCGTCTTCGGGATCCGCGAGGATGGGCCCAAGCGCCGCCGCGCCAGCGTCACGCGCGATACGAGCGAGACGCAGATCGCGCTGTCGATCGACCTCGATGCGCCCGAGCCGGAACGATCGATCGCCACGGGGATCGGCTTTTTCGACCATATGCTCGACCAGGTGGCGAGCCATGGCGGCTTTTCGCTCACCCTCGCCTGCACCGGCGACACGCATATCGACCCGCATCACACGATCGAGGATGTCGCACTGGCGCTCGGCGCGGCGCTCGACGAGGCGCTGGGCGACCGCGCCGGCATCGGGCGCTTCGGCTTTGCGTTGCCGATGGACGAAACGCGCGCCGAGGTGCTGATCGACCTGTCGGGGCGGCCCTTCGCCAAGTTCGACGGATCGTTCGAGGCCGAGCATCTGGGCGAATTTCCGACCGAGATGACCCCGCACGTGTTCCGCAGCCTCGCCGATAGCATGCGCGCGGCGATCCACGTGAAGGTCGAGGGCGACAATGACCATCACAAGGTCGAGGGCGCCTTCAAGGCGTTCGGGCGCGCGCTGCGGCAGGGATTGAGCACGGGCGGCGGGGGCGGCATTCCCTCGACCAAGGGGTCGCTGTGACCGACCTTGCGCTGATCGATCTTGGCTATGGCAATGTGGAATCGGTGCGTTTGGGGTTCGAGCGCATCGGGGCGCCGCCGCTGCGTACCCGCGACCCTGACGTCATCGCCAAGGCCGAGCGGGTGATCCTGCCCGGTGTTGGCCATGCCGGCTATGCGATGCAGCGGGTCGAGCAAGCGGGGCTGGCCGAGGTGCTGCGCGGACGGAGCGGGCCGACGCTCGGCATTTGCGTCGGGATGCAGCTCTTGTTCGAGGGGTCGGACGAAACCGACACGCCGCTGCTCGGCATCCTGCCGGGAAAAGTGACGTCACTTTCTCCCGCGCCCGGCCGCCCTGTGCCGCATATGGGCTGGACGCGGCTCCACGACGTGGCGGCGGGGCTAGGGGTCGAGGACGGCGACCACCTCTATTTCGCGCATAGTTTCGCCTGTCCCCCGAGCGAGGCCGATGCGGCGTCGGCGACCTATGGCCGGACGTTTCCTGTCATCGTGCGCCGCGGCCCCTATTGGGGTGCGCAATTCCATCCCGAACGTTCCTCCGCGCCCGGCGCGGCCTTTTTGAAAGCCTTCCTGACCTCATGATCCTGCTGCCCGCCCTCGACCTCATGGACCGCAAACCCGTGCGCCTTCGCCAAGGCGATTTCGATGCGCGAACCGATTACGACCCCTCGCCCAGCGAAGCGCTCGAAGCATTCCGGGACGCGGGGGCGGTAATGGCGCATGTCGTCGATCTCGACGGCACGCGCGCGAAAAGCCCGGTGCAGCACGACCTGTTGATGGAACTGGCGTCGATCCTTCCCTTGCAGGTGGCGGGCGGCATTCGCGGGACCGCGCATGCCAAGCCGCTGTTCGAGGCAGGCGTGGCGCGGGTCGTGGTCGGTAGCCTTGCCTTGAACGAGCCGCGGGCCTTTGCCGACATGCTTGGCTATTTCGGGCCCGATCGGATCACGCTGGCGCTTGACGTTAATCTGCGCGGCGGGGTGCCGATGGTGGCCAAGCACGGCTGGGCCGAGGATAGCGGCATGGCGCTCGATGAGGTGCTGGCGCAATTCCCGAGCGTGCAACACCTGCTCGTCACCGACATCGCCAAGGACGGGATGATGGCCGGGCCCAACACCGAACTCTACGCTACGTTGGCCGAACGTTATCCCGAAAAGGCGGTGCAGGCGTCGGGCGGCGTCGCGACGCTCGAGGATCTCGATGCGCTGCGTGAAGCGGGCGCGGCGGCGGCGATCACCGGCAAGGCGATCTGGGAAGGCGCGTTCAGCGTGGCGGAGGGGATCGAGCGTGCCCGCGGCTAGGATCATTCCCTGCCTCGACGTCGCCGACGGGGTAGTCGTGAAGGGCGTGCAGTTTCGCGACCATCGCGCGATTGGCGATATCGTCGAGAATGCCGAGCGTTATGTGCGCGAAGGCGCCGACGAGCTCGTCTTCTACGACATCACCGCCAGCGCGGATGGTCGCAGCGTCGATGTGGACTGGGTTCACAAGGTGGCGGCGGTGATCGACATTCCCTTCAGCGTGGCGGGCGGGATCGACAGCGTCGAGAAGGCGGCGGCGGTGCTCGGCGCAGGGGCCGACAAGGTCAGCGTCAATTCGCCCGCGCTGCGCGATCCAGCCCTTATCACCCGGCTGGCGGAGGCCTTCGGGCGTCAGTGCGTGGTGCTGGGGATCGACAGTTTCACCGATGCGGACGGCGTGCTGCGGGTGAAGAAATTCACCGGGCGGCCAGAAGCGACGCAGGATGCGGGGCTGCAAACGCTCGACTGGGCGCGCGAGGCGGTGGCGCTGGGGGCGGGCGAGATCGTCCTCAACGCGATGAACAATGATGGGGTTCGTAAAGGCTATGACCTCGTGCAACTGGAGGCGCTGTGCGAGGCGGTCGACGTGCCTGTCATCGCTTCGGGCGGGGCGGGCACGCCACAGCATTTCGCCGAAGCCTTCGGCGTTGGCTGTTCGGGCGCGTTGGCGGCGAGCGTGTTTCACGACCGGCGGATCGCGATCGGCGACCTGAAGGATTATCTGGCGGGCCAAGGGATGGAGGTACGGCGATGATCGATGTGAAGGCATTGGCCTGGGACAAGATGGACGGGCTGTTGCCCGCGATCGTGCAAGGCGCGGATGATGGCCGCGTGCGGATGCTCGGCTATATGAATCGCGAGGCGCTGGAGGCGACCATCGAGACGGGCGTGGTGACCTTCTGGAGCCGGTCGAAGGAGCGGCTGTGGGTCAAGGGCGAGAGCAGCGGCAACAGCCTTGCCGTGCAGTCGGTCCATATGGATTGCGATGGCGACGCGATTTTGATCATTGCTGATCCCGCCGGGCCGACCTGTCACAAGGGCATGGACAGCTGCTTCGCTGTCGACGTCGCGCCGCATTTCCTTGCGCGACTGGAAGCGGTGATCGCCGAGCGCGCGGGGGCCGATCCCGAGGACAGCTATACCGCGCGGTTGCTCGCAAAGGGCACCAAGCGGGTCGCGCAGAAGGTCGGCGAGGAGGGCGTCGAGGCAGCCTTGGCGGCAACCGTAGGCGATACAGAGGAGCTGACCAACGAGGCGGCGGACCTCCTCTATCACCTGCTGGTGCTGCTGAAAGACCAGGGATTGGCGCTGGCCGACGTCACCGCCGAGTTGCAGCGCCGTCACGGCTGATCTAGGCGCGGGCGATGGACCCCTATGATGTGATCGTGATGGGCGCTGGCGCCGCGGGGCTGATGGCGGCGATGACCGCCGGGCAGCGCGGACGGCGCGTGCTGGTGATCGACCATAATGACGCGCCGGGAAAGAAGATCCTGATCTCGGGCGGGGGGCGGTGCAACTTCACCAACCTCGGCGCGGGCGATCCTAATTACCTCAGCCAAAACCCGCATTTCGCCAAGTCGGCGCTCCGGCGCTACACGCCCGCCGACTTCATCGCGCTGGTCGATCGCCATGGCATCGCGTGGCACGAGAAGACGCTCGGGCAGCTTTTCTGCGATGGTTCGGCCAAGCAGATCGTTGCCATGCTGATGGACGAGTGCCGCGCAGCCGGTGTCGAGTTTGCGTTCGGGCAGGCGGCGGAAGTGGCGCGAAAAAGGGAAGAATTCGTCGCCACGGTCGGCGCACGAAAAGTGATATCAAATTCTCTGGTGCTGGCGACGGGCGGTCTGTCGATCCCCAAGCTGGGCGCGACGAGCTTTGCCTACGACCTCGCACGCCAATGGGGGATGAAGATCGTCGAGCCGCGTCCGGCGCTGGTGCCGCTGACGCTGGCGGGCGACCAATTGCTGTTCCGCGGACTGGCGGGGGTGGCAGCGCCGGTGGTGGCCCGTGCCATGGCGGGGCCGCCGTTCAAGGAGGCTGCGCTGTTCACGCATCGCGGGCTGTCGGGGCCGGCGATTCTGCAGGTGTCGAGCTATTGGAAGAATGGCGAGGCGGTGCGCATCGACTTCCTGCCAAGCGAGGGCGAGGGCTGGTTGCGCGAGGCCAAGCGCACGGCGCCCAATCGGCAGGTCGGCACGCTGCTCGCCGAGCGCTTGCCCGAGCGGCTGGCGGGGACGCTGGCAGAGCGGCTTGGGCTAAAAGGCCCGATGCAAGGCCTGCCCGACAAGGCACTGGCGCACGCCGAGACGCGGCTTGGGGGTTGGGACTTCCTGCCCAATGGCAGCGAGGGCTTCGCCAAGGCCGAGGTGACGGTGGGCGGCATCTCGACCGCCGAACTGTCGTCGAAGACGATGGAAGCGAAGAAGGTGCCTGGCCTGTTCTGCATCGGCGAGGCGGTCGACGTGACCGGCTGGCTTGGCGGCTATAATTTCCAATGGGCCTGGGCGAGCGGGGTCGCGGCGGGGCAGGCGGCCTAGGCGAGCGTGCGCACCGCTTCGTCGTAGAGCGCTTGGCTGGCAGCCGCGATGACGTCACCGCCCGACAGGTCGCTGCCGCCCGACCAATTGCCGACATGACCGCCCGCGCCGCGCACGACCGCGACGAGCGCGTCATAATCGTGGCGCTTCAGGCCGGTGTCGGTGGCAAGGTCGAGGTGCCCGCTGGCGACCTTGGCAAAGGCCATGGCGTCCATGCCGTAGCGGGTCAGTCGCGCGGCGCTGCGCAGCGACTCGAAGCGACGCTTTTCGCCCGTATCGAAGAGATAGGGATCGGTGGTGGCGATGCGCGCTTGGGCAAGCGAGGCGCAGCCGCTGGTGCGTACCGGGTCACCGTTGAGGCGGGTCTCGCCATCCACGCCGACATAAGTCGTGTCGAGGTCGGGCAGGTCGATCATGCCGGCGATGTGTTCGCCGTCTTCGAGGTGACCGACCAGTATCGCCCAGCTCGGCAGGCCGCAGATGAAGGCGCGCGTACCGTCGATCGGATCGAGGCTCCAGTGACGGTTGGCACCTTCGCGGCTCCACCCATATTCCTCGCCCCAGATGCCATGGTTCGGAAAATGCGCCTCGATGACCTCGCGCAGCGCGCGTTCGGCGGCGCGGTCCGCCTCGGTCACCGGATCGAAGCCAGTGTCGAGCTTGTTGTCCGGCGTCAGATCGGTGACGCCCGCGATAGCGCGTCGCGCGCGGTCGCGGAGGAGATCGAAGAAAGCGCGGTCCATGCCCCCGCCTTAACGGGAGGCGCTAGCGACTGGCAATGCTGCCGGTGCGGCCGTAGCGCTCGTGATGGTCGATCACCATGCGGGTGACGTCACGCATCAGTTCCTGCGCGCTGCCGTCGTCGGGATTGGGCACGGTCATGAAGGCGAGCGCATAGCTGGTGCCGTCGGGCGCGGTGAGGATGCCGACATCGTTCAAGCCGCCGCGCCAGCCGCCGAGTGTCTGGCCGGTGCCGGTCTTGTGGCTCCATTCCCAGCCGGCTTTCAATCCGCCCTTCACGCGCAATTTGCCGGTGCGGGTCATGCCCATGGTGGTCAGCATCTTGGCGGTGGATTGCGGCGACAGCAATTCGCCGCGTTCGAGCCGGGCCAGCGCGCGGGCGATCGCCATCGGCGCGGCGCCGTCGAAGGGATCGTCGACATAATTCTGGAAAGCGGCGCGACGCTGACCCGAAGGCACGGCGGCGCGGGCGCGGTTGAAGCCATTGTTATAGGCATAGGACTGGCGCCAGCTGAGGCCGGCGATCTGCGCCTGCATGACGCGCTCGCCTTCGCCGAAGCGAATGTCGCCAAGCGCCTTGTCATTGACCATGCGGCGGATCGCCTCGGGCCCGCCGACGAGGCGAAGCATCTTGTCGTTGGCGTGATTGTCCGACTTGGTCAGCGCATCGAAGATGAGCCCGTCCAAGGACCGGCTGTAGCCGCCCTTGAGGATCTGGCCCGCCGTCGACGAGGACCAGAGGGTGACGTCATCGCGATCGAAGCGGAGCGTCTGGCCAAGGCTGAGGCGACCCCGGTCGACCTGGTCGAGCACGGTCAGGCTCACCCACAGCTTGGACACCGACTGTTGCGGAAACAGACGGTCGGTCTGCCACCCGGCTTCCCATCCCTGATCGATCGCCTTTATCGCCAGGCCGCTGGTGCCGCTGAAGCGCTTGACGCGCTCATGAATGCGGGCGTCGAGCTCGGCGACATGGGGCGGATTGATGACCGCCGGACGCGGCGGGATGGTGATGGCGAGATCGGTGGTAGAAGGCGCACGCGGATCAACGCCCTCGTCATTTTCGGCCGCGTCGAGGTCGATCTCGAGCGGCGGACGCGTCGGCACGGTCTGGCGAGCGTCCTCGGCCACGAGCTGCGCGCTCGCTACCGACGAGAGGACCATCGCGCCCCCGATCAATGCTTTGCCAAGCCAATTTGCCATCTGTGAAGTCGTTCCCCTAAGCCCCGGTTTTTGCTGAGCTTTTATCTAGCAGAAAAAGGCTTAACCAAGGCTGTCCGAAAAAGATATCGGAGACGAAATCAATTGGTCGCGATATTCTCTCGGTTGAGCAAGGCGGCGGTCTCGATGGTGTCGAGCGCGCGCTGCGTCGCGATGTAGCGGCGCGCGTCGCCGACCCAGCGCTGTGCGGTCTCGCCCCGCGCGCCGGGCAAGCGCATCGTCTCGGCGAGTGCGCCTTCGACATTGCCGAGTTTGAGGTCGACCAACGCGCGTTCGAAGCGGGCGCGGGGGCGCGGATTGGCCTCGCTCGCGGGATAGACCATGACGAGGCTGCCGAGCGTCCGCCGCACCCGGTCGAGCATCGAGGCATCGGGGCCTGGGCCGCGCAATTCATCGCCCAGTCCCTGATAGACTTCGACGAGATCGTCGAGCAGGACGGGGTCGCGCGCATTGGCGATGAGGGTGCCGACCGCGGCCTCGTGACGTGCGGCAAAGCGGTCCACAAGCAGGGGCTCGAGGACGCCGAGGGGCAGCCCGCGCTCGGCGGCGCGGCGCGCGGCAAAAGCGATGAGCAGGCCGTCGGCGCGCCCGGCCGCCCCCTCGGCGCGCACCATCGCCCGTTCAAGCGCGGCGATGCGGGCGTCGGTATCGGAGTCGGAGGCGACGGGCGTCGGCACCGACGGGGCGGGATCGTCCGCGGCGCCGGGCACCTGCAAGGCGGCAAGCGGGCGCCGCTCCGCTGTGGCGACGGCTTCTACCGTCACGTCATCGGCCGCGTCCGGCGAGAGGCCGAGCCAGCGCTGGCCCGCCTCCCAATGGCTGACGCCATAAAGCGTCGTGACCATGCCGATACTTATGAGGGCCGCCCCCAGCCCCACCCGCTTTTTCCAGCTCATCGCCCCTTGTCGCGCAAATGCGCGGCCAGTTGCAAGAGTTCGCGGTCACGAGGGCGCGCGGCGACGGCGACCTCCTCGAAGTCCATCCTGCCGGGCGGGCAAGCGTCCTCGCTGATCGCGGCGACCGCGATGGTGGCGGGGTCGATGCCCTCGCGCGCGACGAGTTCGGCGAGCCGCTTGCCCGCGCGGGGGCTGTGGACGACTGCAATAGCGCCCGCCAGCCGCTCGAGCCCGAGGGGATCCTCGCGTGCGACTGAGGAATAGACAGCGAGCGGGACGATCGTCTGCGGGGCGTCGGCAGGAGCGCGGCGATGCTGGCCCGCGAGGTGCAGGAGGCGCGCGTCCGCCGGAATGCGGTCGAGCAGCGCATCGATCCCGCCATTACCGACCTCGTCGACCATCAGCCCGGCGGCCTTGGCGGCGGCGGCGGTGGCCTCGCCGACGGCATGGACGGGAAGGTCGCGCAGGGCCTTGAGCCCTTCGCCCCCGTGGCGCGCGGCATTGGCGCTGGTCATGAGAATGGCGTCGAACCGCTTGGGGTCGGGCGGGGTCCATTCGATCGGACGCACCTTGAACAGCGGGAGGGTCTCCACCCCCTCGATCCCCATGTCGGCGGCGCGGTTGGCGCTGAGGCTGGCGCCGGGCTCGGGGCGGAGGAGGAGGATGGGACGCATCAGTCGAACAGGCCCGCGATGCTGGCGGGCGCCTCGGCGAGCATGGTGCGCGCGAGGGTGGCGGCGCCGGCATGATCCTCTGCGGCGAGCGTCACGTCGCGGCTGATCTCGTCGCTGCCATCCTCGGCGTAGAGCGCGGCGCGCAGGCGGGCGCGATCGCCGTCCATCTTGGCGAGCGCCGCGACGGGCGAATGGCAATCGCCGCCCAAGGCCGCGGTGAAGGCGCGCTCTAGGCGGACGGCGCGGCTGGTGTCGCCATGGTCGATGGCGGCGAGCAGAAGGCGCGCGCGCTCGTCGTCGGCGCGGGCGTCGATTCCGATCGCGCCTTGTGCAGGAGCGGGGAGCAGCGTCTCGACGGGAATGGCGCTGCCTTCGTCGCTGCCAAGGCGTGACAGGCCCGCGGCGGCAAGCAGCGTGGCATAAACCCTCCCTTCGGCCACGGCGGCGAGCCGAGTGGCGACATTGCCGCGCAACAGCGTGGTCGCGATGTCGGGGCGCAAGCGCTTGAGCTGGGCGGCGCGGCGCGGCGAGGCGGTACCGATCATCGCGCCTTGCGGCAGCGCTTCGACGCTGTCCGCGCCGATCAGCCGGTCGCGCACGTCGGCGCGGGGCAGCATCGCGGCAATGCCGAGCCCCTCGGGGCGGTGCGGATCGCTTTCCACATCCTTCATGCTGTGCACGCTGGCATCGGTCTCGCCGTTCAGGAGCGCGCGGTCGAGTTCCTTGGTCCAGACCGCCTTGCCACCCATCTCGGTGAGGGGCGCGACACGGTCGCGGTCGCCCCGCGTGGAAATGGTGACGATGGTGACGTCATCCTCGCCCCAGCCGTGCGCCGCGATGAGCGCCGCCTTGACCATTTCGGCCTGAAGGAGGGCGAGCGGGGAGCCGCGCGTGCCTAAACGGAAAGTCATGGCCCGTCCCTGCCTCATGGCTGCCCGTGCTGCAAGTGATGCTGGCTTTTGCAGGGGCAGCGGGTCTAAGGAAGCGCCGATGGCCGTCATTCTCGCCCTTGAAAGCTCCTGCGACGACAGCGCCGCCGCGCTAGTGACGTCGGACCGGCAGATCATCGCGCAGGGTGTGATCGGGCAGGCCGAACGTCACGCGCCCTTCGGCGGAGTCGTTCCCGAGATCGCCGCGCGCGCGCATGCCGAGATCCTGCCCGACCTCGTTCGGCAAGTGCTAGTCGACGCCGACATGGAGCCGGGCGACGTCGATGCGATCGCCGCGACGGCGGGGCCGGGGCTGGTCGGCGGGGTGATGGTCGGGCTGCTCGCGGGCAAGGGGCTGGCGCTGGCGACGGGCAAGCCGCTCATCGCGGTCAATCATCTCGAGGGCCATGCGCTGTCGCCGCGGCTCACCGATCCCGATCTCGACTTTCCCTATCTCCTGTTGCTCGCCAGCGGGGGGCATTGCCAATTGCTCGAAGTGCGCGGGGTCGATGACTATCGGCGGCTCGCGACCACCATCGACGATGCGGCGGGCGAAGCGTTCGACAAGGCGGCCAAGCTGATGGGGCTGGGCTATCCCGGCGGACCGGCAGTGGAAGAATTGGCGAAACAGGGCGATCCCGAGGCCGTGCCCTTGCCGCGCCCGCTGGTCGGCTCGGGGGAGCCGCATTTCAGCTTCGCCGGCCTCAAGAGCGCGGTGCAGCGCGCGGTGGTCGCCGATCAGCACAGCCATGCCGATATCGCGGCGAGTTTCCAGCAGGCGGTGGTCGACTGTTTCGTCGACCGGACCCGCATCGCGCTGGACAAGAGTGATGCCCCCGCGCTCGTCGTGGCGGGCGGGGTGGCGGCCAACCAGTCGGTGCGCGGGGCGCTGGAAGCGCTCGCCGCCGAGCATGATCGCCGCTTTTCGGTGCCGCCCTTGTGGCTATGCACCGATAATGCGGCGATGATCGGCTGGGCCGGGGCGGAGCGGTTCGCGGCCGGACTGACCGATCCGCTCGATACGCCGGCGCGGGCGCGCTGGCCGCTCGACAGGCAAGCCGAAAAGGTCCGCGGGGCAGGAGTGAAAGCATGAGCAAGACCGAGAAGATCGCGGTTGTCGGCGCGGGCGCCTGGGGGACTGCGCTTGCGCAGGTGGCCGCGACCGGCGGGCGCGAGGTGCTGCTTTGGGCCTTGGAAGAGGATGTCGCGCGGGCGGTCAACAAGATCCACCAGAACCCCGTCTATCTGAAGGACATTCCGCTCGAGCCGAGCATTCGCGCCACCAACAATTTCTCCGACCTTGCCGAGGCCGATGCCTGGCTGGTGGTGACGCCCGCCCAGCATATGCGCGCGGTGCTCGAACGTGCGCCCTGTCCCGGCATGCCTTTGGTGCTGTGCTCCAAGGGCATCGAGGAGCGTTCGGGCCAGCTGTTGCACCATGTCGCGAAGGATATCTGCGCCTCGTCGCCCATCGCGGTGCTCTCGGGGCCCTGCTTCGCGCATGAGGTCGCGCGCGGGCTGCCGACGGCGGTGACGCTGGCATGCGAGGACGAGGCGCTGGGCACGGCGCTGCACGAGCGCCTCGCGCTGCCGCAATTCCGGCTATATTCGACCGACGATATCGCCGGGGCCGAGGTCGGCGGCGCGATCAAGAACGTGCTCGCGATCGCCTGCGGGATCGTCGAGGGTCGGGCGATGGGGCAGAATGCGCGCGCCGCGATCATCGCGCGCGGCTTCGCCGAGATGAAGCGCTTCGGCGCGGCGGTGGGCGCGCGCGAGGAGACGCTGGCGGGCCTGTCGGGGCTGGGCGACCTCGTCCTCACCTGCACCTCGACCGCGAGCCGCAATTTCTCGCTTGGCAAGGCGATCGGCGAAGGCAAGTCGGCGAAGGAACTGATGAGCGATCGCACGACGGTGGCAGAAGGCGCGCATACCGCGCCGGTGCTGGCCAAGATCGCCAAGGATCGCGACATCGACATGCCGATCGTCGAGACGGTGGCGGCGCTCCTGTCGGGCGCGGTCGATATCGAGGCGGCGGTGGAGCAGATCTTGAGCCGCCCGGCGCGGCCGGAAAATGCCTGAGGTGAGCGCCTAGGGCGCGAGGGCGGCCTCGCGCGCTCCTCGCGCTGCTCCGGCGGCCTTTCAGGCCGGCGTCGCTACGCTCGGGCGCTTGCCTAGAAATCCCAAGCGATCCCCTTGCGTTCCCAATCGCCGTAGCGGGTCGGGTCCTTTTTCTCTTCCTCGCCGACGGGCGGTTCGTCGACCTCGACCTTCTCGGGTTCGGGCACGGGGGGCGATGGCGAGAGATATTCGGGCGGTTCGAGATGTTTAGGGCGTTTCATCCCTTGCATTTGGGCGCTAAGGGGACGCATGCCAAGACCGCAAAACAACCGTAGCCCCGACCCCGCTGGGACCGGCGCACGCCGCGCCGCCCTCAGATTGCTCGACGCCGTGCTGCGCCGCGCCGAAACGCTAGAGGCCGCCGGGCCCGCCGCGACGACGGGGCTGAAGCCCGACGATGCGCGGCTCGCGCACGCCATCGCGGGCGAGACGCTGCGGCGGCTGCCCGACCTCGATGCACTGATCGACGGGGCGATGGAGAGGCCTGTGGCCGAGGATGCGAAGGTGCGGCAGGTGCTGCGGCTTGCGCTCACGCAGGCCATCGTCCTCGAAATCCCGCATCATGCGGTCGTCGCCACCGCGCTGCCCTTGGTGGTCGGCGGCCAGCGTCGGCTGGTCCATGGCGTGATCTCGAAGCTGTTGAAGCAGCAACTGCCCGACCTCAAGGTGCCGCAGCTCCCGGACGGGGTGGCCGACCGCTGGGCGCTGTGGGGCGACGAGGCGCTCGAGGCCGCGCGCAAAATGCTGGGTGAGCGTCCGCCGCTCGACATCAGCCTCAAGAGTGATGACGCCGCCGCGCCCGAGGGCGCGCGCCTCGCGCCCCGCCATGTCCGCGTGACCTCGGGCGATGCGGTGACCGGGCTGCCAGGTTTCGACGAGGGCGAATGGTGGGTGCAGGACCTTGCCGCCTCGCTGCCCGCGCGGCTAATCCCCGCAAAGGCTAAGCGGGTGCTCGATGCCTGCGCGGCACCGGGGGGTAAGACCCTCCAGCTCGCGGCCGCAGGGCATGAGGTCACCGCGCTCGACCTGTCTGAACGGCGCTTGGAGCGGGTGAAGCAGAACCTTGCGCGCACCGGCCTGTCGGCGCGGGTCGTCACCCGCGACCTTCGCCGCCACAAGGCCGATCCGTTCGATGCGGTGCTGCTCGATGCGCCTTGCAGCGCGACCGGCACCTTTCGCCGCCATCCCGAGAGCCTGCTGCGCGCCAGCCCGCGCATCATCGCCGAAATGGCCGAATTGCAGGCGCAGCTGCTCGATGCTTCGGCGGGGCTGGTGAAGAAGGGCGGGAGCCTTGTCTTTGCTACCTGCAGCCTAGAGCCCGAGGAGGGGGAATTGCAGATTCCCGCCTTCCTCGCGCGCCATCCCGATTTCGAGATCGCGCCGGTGCCCGAGATGGCGGGCTTGAGGCCGAGCGCGAAGGGTTGGCTCAGGATCGTGCCGGGGATGCTCGCCGAGGCCGGCGGGCTCGACGGCTTCTTCATCGCGCACCTTGTCCGCGCCGCCTGATCAGGGCATTGGGAAGACCATCATGACCATCATCTCCCCCTCGATCCTGTCCGCCGATTTCGCCAAGCTCGGCGAGGAAGTTCGCGCCATCGATGCAGCGGGGGCCGACTGGATCCATGTCGACGTGATGGACGGGCATTTCGTGCCCAACATCACCATCGGTCCGGCGGTGGTGAAGGCGCTGCGCCCGCACACCGACAAGCCCTTCGACGTCCATCTGATGATCAGCCCGGTCGACCCGTATCTCGAGGCCTTCGCCGAGGCAGGTGCGGACATCATCACCATCCATCCCGAAGCGGGCGCGCATGCGCATCGCACGCTCCAGACCATTCGCGGCCTAGGCAAGAAGGCGGGCGTGGTCATCAATCCGGGGACGAGCGAGCAATCGATCGACTATCTGCTCGACCTCGCCGACCTCGTCCTCGTGATGAGCGTCAATCCCGGCTTTGGCGGACAGAAGTTCATCCACGACCAGCTGCGCAAGGTCGAGGCCATCGCAAAGCTGAAGGAGCAGCGCGGGCTCGATTTCCATATCGAGGTCGATGGCGGCGTCGATCCTGACACCGCCCCCTCGTGCAAGAGCGCGGGCGCGACCGCGCTGGTCGCGGGCAGCGCGGTCTTCCGTGGCGGGCCGGGCGCCTATGCCGCCAACATCGAAGCGCTGAAGCAAGCCTGATGGGCGAGGGCGGCTGGCTCGGTCGGCTGCTCGGGGGCAAACGCCAGTCGCTGCGGCTGGCGGCGGTGGCGCGCGACCATGTCGAGGGCGATCGCGGCGTGGGCGAGGCGCTCGGGCAGGGCGTCCTCCTGCACGACGGCGAGCGGTTCGCGCTGCAGGGGCTCGATTTCTCGACGCTCGACCTCGCGCAGCCGCTGCACCGACACCTGCATGGTTTTTCGTGGCTGCGCGACCTTGCCGCCGCCGCCGGGCGCGAACAGGGCTCGCGGCTGGGGGAGGCGGTGGTGCGCCGCTGGCTGCACGTTCATGGTGCCGAACCCGATGCCGCCTGGGCGAGTGACCTCATGGGCGAACGGCTGCTCTTCTGGCTGGCCTATGCGCCCTACATCCTGTCGAGCCGCGACGAGGAGTATCGGCGCAGCCTGCTCAACGCCATGGCTCGCGCCGCGCGCCAATTGGGCGAGAGCGCAGACAAGGTGCCGCCGGGGCTGCCGCGGATCACCGCATGGGCGGGGATGACGGCGGCGTGCTTGTGCATGGAAGGCGACCTGCCGCGTGTGGCGCGCGCCGAGGCGGGGCTGATGCGAGCGCTGGGGCAGGGCCAGCATGAGGACGGCGGGCTGATCAGTCGGCGGCCGTGGGAACAGGCGCTGCTGGTCGACCGGCTGGGGCTGGTCCGCGCCGCTTATTTTGCCGCCAAGCAGGCGCTGCCCGATGCGCTGGAGGATGCTGCGAGCGCCGCGCTCGCCGCGCTGCACGGGGTGCGCATGGGCGATGGCGGCCTCGCCAGCTGGCAGGGTGGGCATCCCGGCGATCCGCAGGCGCTGAACGCGCTGGTCGAAGGCTGCGGCATGCGCGCCCGGCCGCTGCGCAAGCCGCGCGGCTGGGGCTATCACCGCCTGTCGGCGCTCGGCACGGTGGTGCAGATCGACGCCGCGCCGCCGCCGCTGCCGCCGCATGCGCCAAGCGCCCACGCCTCCACGCTGGCGATCGAGATTTGCGATGGCGAGCAGCGGCTGGTGATGAGCTGCGGGGGCCCCGGCACGCGGCCCGACCGGCTGCCGCCAGCATTGGTCGCGGGACTGCGCGGATCGGACGCCCATTCGGGACTTGTCCTCGATGGCGCCAACTCGACACCGCTCGACGATGAAGGAGTGCCGAAAAAAGGCATCCCGGCCATTGAGGTGGAGCGCAAGGAGGACGATCATTTCAGCCGCCTGACCGCGACGCACGACGGTTATCTCAAGCGCTTCGGGCTGATGCACGAACGCAAGCTCGCGCTGTCCAATGACGGCAAGGAGGTGCGCGGCGAAGACAATCTCAAGCCTGAGGGACGGCGCCTCAGGCGCAAGACGCTACCCTTCCTCTTGCGCTTTCACATCGCCCCCGATGTCGAGGTCATTCCGACCGCCGACGGACAGGGCGCGCTGTTGCGCCCCCGCAATGCGCCGCCATGGCAGTTCCGCTGCACCGGCGGCGCGCTGTCGCTCGACCAGAGCCTCGTCATCGCGCCGGGTGCGCGCCCGATCAACGCAAGCCAGCTTGTCATCGCCGCCGAGGCGGGCAAGGAGGGCGCGACCGTCAACTGGCAATTCCGCCGCTCGAGCTAAGGACCATCATGGCTACCCACACCCCCATCCGCCGCGCGCTTATTTCATTATCGGACAAGGAGGGGTTGGAGCCGTTGGCGCGTGCGCTGGCGGCGCATGGTGCCGAGCTCGTCTCGACCGGCGGTACGGCCAAGGCGATGCGCGACATGGGGCTCGAGGTGAAGGACGTCGCCGACCTCACCGGCTTTCCCGAGATGATGGACGGGCGCGTGAAGACGCTTCACCCCAAGGTGCATGGCGGCATCCTCGCGCGGCGCGACAAGGAAGAGCATCTGGGCGCGATGGACGCGCATGACATCGGGCCGATCGATATGGTGGTGATCAACCTCTATCCGTTCGAGAAGACGGTGGCCTCGGGCGCGGACCGCGAGACGATCATCGAGAATATCGACATCGGCGGCCCCGCCATGGTGCGCTCGGCGGCCAAGAACCATGCGAGTGTCGCAGTCGTCACCGATCCGGCCGACTATGACGCGGTGATCGGCGAACTGTCGGGCCATGGCGGGCTCACGCAGGAATTCCGCACCATGCTCGCGCACAAGGCCTATGCGCTGACCGCGAGCTATGACGCGGCGATCTCGAGCTGGTTCGCCTTTGCCGACCTCGGCCAGGCCTATCCCGAGACGCGCTCCATCGCGATGACCAAGGCCGACGAGCTGCGCTATGGCGAGAACCCGCACCAGAAGGCGGCGCTCTATATCCCGCAGGCGGTGCGTCCGGGGTTGGCGGGGGCCGAGCAGGTCCAGGGCAAGGCGCTCAGCTACAACAATCTCAACGATGCCGATGCAGCCTATGAGCTGATCGCCGAATTTCGCGACGGGCCGCCGGCCTGCGTGATCGTCAAGCATGCCAACCCTTGCGGGGTCGCGCAGGCGGATGATCTGCTCACCGCCTGGACCGACGCCCTGCAGTGCGACAGCGTCAGCGCTTTCGGCGGGATCGTCGCGGTCAACCGCCCGCTCGACGAAGCCACCGCGCGCGCCATCACCGACATTTTCACCGAAGTCGTCGTCGCGCCCGATGCCGACGATGCGGCCAAGGCTGTCTTCGCCAAGAAGAAGAATCTGCGCCTGCTGCTTACCGGCGACCTTCCCGATCCGGCGCGCCCCGGGCAGATGTTCAAGCCAATCGCGGGCGGCCTCCTGATACAGGACCGCGACAATGGCATGATCAGCAAAGACGATCTCAAGGTCGTGACCAAGCGCCAGCCGAGCGAGCAGGAGCTGAAGGACTGTCTGTTCGCCTGGACGGTGGCTAAGCATGTGAAGTCCAACGCCATCGTCTATGCCAAGGACGGGGCGACGGCGGGGATCGGCGCGGGGCAGATGAACCGGCGCGATTCGGCGCGCATCGCGGCGATCAAGGCGCGCGAGGCGGCGGAAACGCACGGCTTCGACGATCCGCGCACGATCGGCAGCGCGGTGGCGTCCGATGCCTTCTTTCCCTTTGCCGACGGGCTGATCTCGGCGGCGGAAGCGGGCGCGACGGCAGTGATCCAGCCGGGCGGTTCGATCCGCGACGCCGAAGTCATCGCGGCGGCCGACGAGGCCGGGCTGGCGATGGTCTTCACCGGGATGCGACACTTTCGACATTGAGCTGCCGAGCAGAAGCGCGGCGTTGCGCGAGCAACGCGCGCTTTTGTCGAGAGACAGCGAAAGGCGGACGGCCTGCGTGCTTTAGCGCGACAGGACCGACGTCGCGGGCCGCCCCGCGCCGCTATCCGCCAACCATTTCGCTAGCGCCTAGCTCGGCGTATCGCCCGTCGAACCGGGCGCGGGCAATTCGGCGCTGCTCGCTTCGCCCTTTCTCATCTTGAACAGCTCGCGATCCTCCGGCCCGAAGCCCCAGCGCCAGACGACGATGCCGAAGATGAGGAGAATGGTCGGCGCGCCCATGGTGAGCTGCGCCCAGTCGGGCAGGCGGCCGATCATGAGACCGAGCGGGACAGTGGCCACCGCCGCCCAGACGAGCGGCCAGCGCCAGCCCGACACGCTGGTGTTGACGATGCCCGAGAGGAGCCAAGCTTTGGCGACTGCAGCAAAGCCGAAGGCGATGGCGAGCCCGGCGGCAGCACCCGCGGCCTGTATTTCGGGTGGATAGCCCAAGGAGCGCAGGATGAGGATGGCGGCCGCGCCGGTCGCCGCCTCGATCCCCAGCATGATGAAGCCGATGATCATGTTGCGATGGCGCGCCAGATAGATGAGCGCGGCGTCGCTGACCGCGGCCATCGCGGCGATGACCTCGGCGGCGAGCAGGACGGCGAGGATGATATAGCCCGAGCCGAATTCCTCGCCGACGAGGTTGAGGACGGCCATGGCGGGGATGCCGAGCGCAAGGCCGATGCCGGCCTGCGCGGCGATGATCCAGAAGCCGACCTGGCGCACCTGCTGGCCGACGGCGGTCATGTTGCCCGCCTCGATATTCTGGCTGATCACAGGGCCCATGATCGGCTCGAAGCTGGTCTTGAGGCGGCCCGGCAGCGAGGCCAGCGCCTGCGCGGCATAATAGATGCCGTAGATGGTCGGCGAGAAGAAGAAGCCGAGCACGATGAGATCGAGGCGGCGGGTCATCCATTCGGTCGCATCGGCGGCGGCGACGGGCAGGTTCTGCAGCGCCATGCGGCCAAGTTCGCGGATATGCGGCGACCAGTTCAGCGGTAGACCGTACGCCCTGATGAACGCATGCATGGCGGTCACGAACGCCCCGACCATCGAGAACACATAAGCGATGATGAGGCCGTCGTCGGTCGAGATGGAAATCCAGACCGCCGCGACGATCGACAGGATCCATGGCTCGACGATGGCGCGGCTACGCACCGTGACCTTGACGTCGTGGCGATAGTTGCAGGCGGCAAGCGCGATCTCGGTCCAGGCGAGCGCGAGGACCGTGATGGGAAGAAGGCGTTCCAGCCCGCGCACCTCGCTGCCCGGAAACATCATCCAGGGGAAGATGAAGAGGATCGCCATGGCGACCAGCGAGCCCGCGAAGGCCACCATAAGCGCATCCCAAGCGACATTGTTATGCGCTTCCTCGGGCGACTTGCTGAGCTGCTGGGCGAGCCCGCGCTTGAGGCCCAGAGTCGACAGCTGGGCGGCGAATTCGACGACGATCAGCGCGAAGGCGAAGCGCCCCAGCGCCTCGGCGCCATAGAAGCGCCCGGCGATGAAGAGGAAGGGGATGCGGCCCAACAGGCGCAAGAGGAAGCCGATGAAATTGATGCGGCCGCCACGCGCCAACGCGGCGAGGTCGCCCTTGCCGCCATCGGCCTTGGGGGTGCTCACGTGTTTCTTCCTCCGCGGCCGATCAATGTGCCATGCCCCAATTGTCGCCCCAGCCGATCTCGACCTCGAGCGGCACGTCGATCGACAGCATGGGCGCGGCGGCCTGCTCCATTACCGGGCGGATCACCGCCGCGGCGGCCTCTTCCTTGCCCTTGGGGACTTCGAAGAGGAGTTCGTCATGCACCTGGAGGAGCATCTTCACGTCATCGAGACCGGCGTCGGCCAGCGCTGCGTCCATCCGTGCCATCGCCCGTTTGATGAGATCGGCGCTGGTTCCCTGGATGGGGGCGTTGACGGCGGCGCGTTCGGCGCCCGATCGCACGTTCTGCATCTTCGAATTGATGTTCGGAAAATGCGTCTTGCGACCGAACAGCGTGGTGGTGAAACCCGTTTCCTTCACCTCGGCGATGGTGCGCGCGATATAGTTCTGGATGCCGGGGAAGCGCTGGAAATAGGTGTCGATGATCGCCTTGGCTTCCTCGCGCGAGATGTCGAGACGGTTCGACAGGCCGAAGGCGGAAATTCCGTAGAGGATGGCGAAGTTGACGGTCTTCGCTTTTCCGCGGGTTTCCTTCGTCACCTCGCCGAACAATTCGGTCGCGGTGCGATCGTGAATGTCCTGTCCCTGCTGGAAGGCGTCCTTCAGCTGGGGCACGTCGGCCATATGCGCGGCGAGGCGGAGCTCGATCTGGCTATAGTCGGCGCTCAAGAGGCTGTGGCCCTCCTCGGCGACGAAGCAGTCGCGGATCTTGGCGCCGATGGGGGTGCGAATAGGGATGTTCTGGAGGTTGGGGTCGTTCGACGACAGGCGCCCGGTCTGGGCGCCCGCGAGGCTGTAGCTCGTGTGGACGCGGCCCGTCTTGGCGTTGATCTGTTCCTGCAGCGCGTCGGTATAGGTCGATTTCAATTTCGACAGCTGCCGCCATTCGAGCACCTTGGTGGCGACCTCGAAGCCCTCGCCCGCGAGCCGTTCGAGTTCGCTCTGGTCGGTCGAATAATTGCCCGACTTGCCCTTGCGCCCGCCCTTGGCGCCCAACTTCTCGAACAGGATGTTGCCGAGCTGCTGGGGCGATCCGATGGTGAATTCCTCGCCGGCGGCGGCGTAGATTTCGGCTTCCAGCGCGGCCATGTCCTCGGCGAACTGTTTCGACAGGCTGGCCAGCGCGGCGCGGTCGACCTTGATGCCGCGCAGTTCCATCCGCGACAGGACGGCGGGCATCGGGCGATCGACGCGTTGGTAGACGGTGGCGGCGCGTTCGGGCGCCATCCGAGGTTTGAGGCGCTGCCACAGGCGCAGCGCGATATCGGCGTCCTCGGCGGCATATTCGGTCGCCTTGTCCAGCGGCACCTCGGCAAAGCTGATCTGCTTCTTGCCGGTCCCGCACACGTCCTTGAAGGCGATGCACTGATGCTCGAAATGCTGCTTGGCCAGCGTGTCCATACCGTGCCCCGCGAGGCTGCGCCCGGCATCCAAGTTGAAGCTCATGACGAGCGTGTCGTCATAGGGCGCCATCGCAATGCCCTCGCGGCTGAACATGGCGAGGTCATATTTGAGGTTGTGGCCGACCTTGAGCACCGCCTCGTCCTCTAGCAGCGGCTTCAGCGCGGCCAGCACTGCGGCCTTGCCGAGCTGTTCGGGGCGCTCGCCGAGCAGGTCGGTGCCGCCATGATCCAGAGGGATGTAGCAGGCGACGTCGGGGCCGACCGCAAGGCTGATGCCGACGAGATTGCCGGTGACGCAGTCGAGGCAGTCGGTCTCGGTATCTACAGCGACATGACCGACGTGGCGCGCGGCGAGAATCCAGCGCTCGAGGTCGCTTCGCTCGGTGACGGTCTCATACTTCGAGCGGTCGACGCTGATCTTTTCGGGCTCGGGGGGCGCGGCGGGGCCGGGGTCGGCGCTCGCCATGCCGGTCTCGCCCGCCTTACCGCGCTCGGCCTCGCTCTTCGACCCGCCGCCCATGCGGTCGAGCAACCGCTTGAAGCCCTGTTCCTCGAGGAAGGCGCGCAAGGGCTCGGCGGGGATGCCGTCGAGCTTCAGGCTCTCCAGCGTCTGCGGCAGCGGGCGGTCGCAAACGAGCTCGACCAATTCGCGCGACAGCAGCGCGGCGTCGCGATGTTCGGTGAGATTGCGCTTCAGAGCCGGCTTGGTGATCTCGTCGAGGCTATCGAGGATCGTCTGGAGATCGCCATATTGCTCGAGCAATTGCGCGGCGGTCTTGGGGCCGACGCCGGGGACGCCGGGCACATTGTCGACCTTGTCGCCCATCATGGCGAGGAGATCGCCGACCTTCTCGGGCGGCACGCCGAATTTCTCGATGACGTCCTCGCGGCGGATGCGCTTGTCCTTCATCGTGTCGAGCATATCGATGTCCGCGCCATTATCGCGCGTCTCGATCAGCTGCATCAGATCCTTGTCGGACGACACGATGGTGACGCGCCAGCCCTCGTCGGCGGCGGCGCGGGCATAGCAGGCGATGATGTCGTCGGCCTCCAGCCCCTCTTCCTCGATGCAGGGGATGGAAAAGGCGCGGGTCGCTTCCCGCGTCAGCGGAAATTGCGGGACGAGGTCCTCGGGCGCGGGCGGGCGGTTGGCCTTATATTCCTCGAACAATTCGTCGCGGTGGGTCTTGCCCGAGGCATCGAAGATCACCGCGAGATGGCTCGGCCCGTCTTCCTTGTTCAACCCATCGGCGAGCTTCCACAGCATCGCGGTATAGCCATAAACCGCGCCGGCGGGGGTGCCCGCCTTGTTCGTGATCGGCGGCAGAACGTGATAGGCGCGAAAGATATAGCTCGAGCCGTCGACGAGATAGAGATGGGGCTGTTTGGCCATGGTGAAGCGCTTCTAGCAGCCTTGCCGCCGGTTGCCATGCCGAATTGACCGGGCGATAGGGAAGCGATGAGCCTGCCTTCGATGATCCTCGCCGCCGGGGCCGCGCAAGACGCGCCGCCGGTCGATTTCACCACGCTGGGGTTGGTGATCTTCGTCGCCACGCTGGTGGCGATCGCGACGCGGCGCATCGGGCTGCCCTATTCGGTCGGGCTGGTGATCGCGGGCTTCGGCATTGCACTGACGCCTATCGGGGTCGATCTCGAACTGACCCCGACGCTGGTGTTCGAGCTTCTGCTGCCGCCGCTCCTGTTCGAAGCGGCGATCCAGATCCCGTGGAAGAATTTGCGCAAGGAACTGCCGCTGCTCCTGAGCCTCGTTACCGTCGGCGTCGTGGCCGCAGCCGCGCTGGTCGCGGCTGGGATGCATTATCTGGTCGGCTGGGGCTGGCTCGGCGCGATGTTCTTCGGCGTCCTCATCGCCGCGACCGACCCGGTCAGCGTCATTGCCACCTTCAAGGAAAACAAGGTCGACCACCGGCTCCATCTGCTAGTCGAGAGCGAGAGCCTGCTCAATGACGGCGTCGCCGCTGTGCTGTTCGCGCTGCTGCTCGGCGTGGCGGCGGTGGGCAGCTTTGAAGCGCTGTCGGTGGGCGGTGCGGCTTGGGACCTTGTCCGCATCGCAGGCGGCGGCATCGTCATCGGGCTCGTCGTGTCGGGTGGGCTGTTGTTGGTCGCGGGGCGGACCGAGGACAAGCTCGTCGAAATCTCGCTGACCGTGCTCGCGGCCTATGGCAGCTTCCTCGCGGCCGAACATTTCGGCATGTCGGGCGTACTCGCCTGTGTCGCTGCTGGCATCATGGTCGGCAATGTCGGCTGGCTCGGCTCGATCAGCGACGAAGGGCGCGGCGCGGTCCTCAGTTTCTGGGACTATGCCGCCTTCCTCGCCAACAGCTTCGTGTTCATCCTCATCGGCGATGGCGAGGCCTCGCCGACCCTGCTGGCCGCCATTCCCATTGCCGCCATCGCAGTCGTCCTCCAACTCGCCGGACGCGCGGTGGCGATCTACCCGGTCACCTATGCATGGACCAGATCGAAACTCGCGATCCCGTGGCGCTACAAGCACATTCTCTTCTGGGGCGGGCTCCGCGGCGCCCTGAGCCTCGCGCTGGCGCTGTCGATCCCCGAAAGCGTGCCCGAGCGCGCGGCGATCATCTCGGCAGCCTTCCTCGTCGTCGCTTTCTCGATCTTCGTGCAAGGGATCACCATGCCGCCGCTGCTGCGCAACCTCGATCTCGTCCGTGGGGAAGACGAAGGCGACCATTGCGAGCGGACTGATGATGAAGGCGCGAAGGAGAATTGGGGCGCTTAACGACGGGCGTCGGCGGAGATGCGACGAACCGAGGCGGCGGCGCGGACCCATTAACCACGCCGCGCGTCTTACGATTCTGGTTCCGACGCGTAAGGTTTTGTCATGCCCCGTTTTTCCATCCTCTATTTCGAACAGAGCAAGGTGGTCGATGCCGAGACGCTGCCCGGCGGCGACGTGCTCGAGGCAATCGACTATGCCAACAGGGTGCGGCGCGGGCGGCGCGCCGAAATCTGGTCGGGCGCGCGCTGCGTCGGCGAGGTCGGCGGGCATGAAACGGTACCGTTCCGGATTCCTGCCTGAGCTTTGATCGCGATCAAGGCGACCGCGTCAATCGGCCGTCAAAAGGAGGGCATCCAAAAGGAGATGCCCAATGTCCAAGCCGCTTACCGAAGCCCAAGTTATCGCCAGTGCCGAGCGCGTCGCCGCGCCTGAGCTGCGCAACATTCGCACCGATGTGGAGGATCGCAGCTTTGGCCTGCCCGCCGCGCTACACGCCATGTATTTCGGCGCCTTCCTTCTCTATCTCGGCATCATGGGGGTCGGCTTCCCGCATCCCGAAATGGTGCTGCCGATGGCGATCTTCTTCCTGTTCGTCGTCGCCGCCTTCGCGGTGCCGATGGCCTGGACCAAGATCGCCCCCGAACGCTCGAGCCGCGCGATGCGTCTCGACACGCTGCTCGCCAAGGGCATCGCCACCGAAACCGGCAAGAGCTCGGGCGGCGATGCGGTGGCGCAGGTTCTCATCCTCCCCATCCTCATCGTCGGCTGGGGCATCGCCGCGGTGAGTATCGCCGCCTTGGTCTAGCCTCCCGGCTATTCGGCCAGGTCCGCGAGCCGCGCGGGGTCCGTGATACGGATCCCGCGCGTGCCCGTGCGGGCGATGATGTCGCTCTTTTCCATTTTCGTGAGTTGGCGCGAGACGGTCTCGATGGTGAGGCCCAAGAGGCCCGCCATCTCGCCGCGGGTCAGCGGCAGGTCGAATTCGCCCGCCGAGTGACAGGGCGAGCCACTCGCCGCGCGGGCGAGCGAGCGCAGCAGGTTGGCGATCTTCGCGCCCGCGCCCTTCTTGGCATCCAATGCGATCTGCGCGCGCGCCTCGAACAAATCGGCGGCCGAGCGCCGCAGCAGCGCGCGGGCGAGCGCGGGGAAACGCTCGATCGCCTTTTCATATTCGCGCCGGTCGAACAGGCACAGGCGGCTGTCGGTCAGCGCGACAACGTCGTGATTTTCGACCGGCGCGAACATCTCGCCGACGAAGCCCGCCGGGTGGACAAGGCTCAAGATGCGCTCGTTGCCCTCGGCATCGAGGTGCGAAATCTTCAGGAGCCCGATGTTCAAGGTCGCGCAGACATCGGCTTCGTCGCCCGCATGAAACAGCACCTCGCCGCGCTTCAAATGACGATGCGACCCGATCCGCGCCAACTCGTCGCGCTCCTCGATGGAGAGCGAGGCGCAAGCGGCGCTGTCACGCACGGGGCAGGTGTCGCATTGCAGCTTCATGGCGCCAGCACCGTATCCTTCGCGACCTCGGCCGTTTCAGGATAATCGAGCGTGTAGTGGAGCCCGCGGCTTTCGTGGCGGGCCAGCGCGCAGCGCACGATCAAATCGGCGACCTCGACGAGGCTGCGCAATTCGATGAGATCCGGAGTCACGCGGAAATTCTTGTAATAATCGTCGACCTCCTGCCGCAGCAGGTCGATACGGGCCTTGGCGCGTTCGAGCCGCTTGGTGGTGCGCACGATGCCGACGAAATTCCACATGAAGCGGCGGATTTCGCCCCAAACCTGCTGGATGACGACTTCCTCGTCGCTGTCGGTAACACGGCTTTCGTCCCAGGCGCGCACGGCGATGGGCTGGGGCAGCGCGTCCCAATGCGCCTTGATATGTTCGGCCGCGGCATCGCCGAAGACGAAGCATTCGAGGAGGCTGTTGCTGGCGAGGCGATTGGCGCCGTGGAGCCCCGACTGGGTGACCTCGCCCGCTGCATAGAGGCCGGGGGCGTCGGTGCGCCCGTCCATGTCCACGACGACCCCGCCGCAGGTGTAATGCTGGGCGGGCACGACGGGGATGGGCTGCTTCGTGATGTCGATGCCGAGCCCGATCAGCTTGTCGTAGATGGTCGGGAAATGCTCCTTCACGAACGCCTCGCCGCGGTGCGAGATGTCGAGATGGACATAGTCGAGGCCGTCGCGCTTGATCTCGGCGTCGATGGCGCGGGCGACGATGTCGCGTGGCGCCAGTTCGAGCCGCTCGTCGTAATTGGCCATGAAGCGCTCGCCCGTCTGCGGGTGGAGCAGGTAACCGCCCTCGCCGCGCACCGCCTCGGTGATGAGGAAGTTCTTCACCTCGAGATTATAAAGGCAGGTCGGGTGGAATTGCATGAATTCCATGTTCGACACGCGGCAACCGCTACGCCACGCCATGGCGATGCCGTCGCCGGTGGCGCCGCGCGGCGCGGTCGAGAATTGATAGGCCCGCCCCGCCCCGCCGGTCGCCAGCACGGTGGCGCGCGCGGTCAGCGTTTCGACATCGCCGCTCTCGCGATTGAGTGCATAGACGCCGTGGACCGCGCCGCTGGTGGAATATTCGGTACCGTGGCGACCTTGGACGAAGTCGATCGCCACGCGGTTCGGTAGCAACGTGATGTTGGCGTTGCTCACCGCCGCCTTCTCGAGCGCCTGTGCGACCGCCCAGCCGGTGGCGTCATGGACGTGGACGATGCGGCGATGGCTGTGCCCGCCCTCGCGCGTCAGGTGCCAGTCGCCGTCGGTGTCGAGATTGAAGGGAACGCCCAGCTTGGCGAGTTTCTCGATTGCCGCCGGCGCGCGCTGGACGACCATCTCGACGACCTCGCGGTCGTTCAGCCCCGCCCCCGCGATCATCGTGTCGCGGATATGGTTCTCGAAACTGTCTTCGTCCTCGAGCACGGCGGCGATCCCGCCCTGCGCCCATTCGGTCGCCCCCCCGCCGAGCTTGCCCTTGGCGAGCACCCCGACCTTGAACCGCTCGGCGAGATTGAGGGCGGCAGTCAGCCCTGCCGCGCCGGTACCGATGACGAGGATGTCGAACTCTTGATGGCTCATGCAGCGCTGCCTCTCGTCAGGCTGAGGAACACATCCTCGAGGTCAGGTTCGCGGGTGCGTACATCGACGATGTCATAGCCCTCACGGGCGAGAAGGCGCAGCACCTCGCCCGCATTCACCTTGTCCTTCGAATAGGAGATGGCGACCTCGGTCTCGCCGATCCGCTCGATCTTCTCGAAGCGATCGTCGGCGGGCAACCCTGCCACCGCGCGGTCGAAGGTGACGACGACCTGCTTTTCCTGTGCCCGGGCGAGGAGCTCGCGGGTCGGCTCGTTGGTGACGAGCTTGCCGTGATTGATGATGGCGATGCGGTCGCACAGTTCCTCGGCTTCCTCGAGATAATGGGTGGTCAGCACCACCGTCACGCCCCGTGCGTGGAGCTCTCGGACATAGTCCCACAGCTGCTGGCGAAGGTCGATGTCGACGCCCGCCGTGGGTTCGTCGAGGACGAGGATGGGGGGCGAATGGACCATGGCCTTGGCGACCAGCAGGCGGCGTTTCATGCCGCCCGACAAAGTGCGCGCATAGGCATCGGCCTTGTCGGTCAGCGCCACCGCCTCGAGCAATTCGGCGGTGCGACGCTCGGCCTTGGGAATGCCGTAGAGGCCGGCCTGGATTTCGAGCGCCTCGGCGGGGGTGAAAAAGGGGTCGAACAGGATTTCCTGCGGCACGATCCCGATCGAGCGCTTGGCGCTGCGATGGTCGGCGTCGATGTCGAAGCCCCAGATTTCGGCGGTCCCGCTCGTCTTGGTGACGAGCCCCGCGAGAATGTTGATGAGCGTCGACTTGCCCGCGCCATTCGGGCCCAGCAGCCCGAAGATCTGGCCCTGCGGCACTTCGAAGCTGACATCGTCGAGCGCACGTTTGCCGCCGGCATAGGTCTTGGACAGGCGGTCGATGCGGATCGCGGGGGCAGTGCTCATGCCTTGCGCCTTAGCGACATGCGCGCCGTTGCGCCAATCCCTTTGCTGTCCTACACGGGCGATACACGCAGTGTCCGCGAGGGGAATTACCTATGCTGTCCATCCTGTCCGCCGCGCTGATCTCCAGCGCGCCGATCGAGCCGACCCCCATCGACCGCGCCATCGAGGCGATCGCCCCACAGCGCGTGGTCGTCGGTGACGAGCCGCCGCTGCGGGACATCTACGAGATGATGGCCGAGCTCAACGTGCCCGCCGTCTCCATCGCGCTCTTCGACGACAATGAGATCATCGCCGCACGCAGCTTCGGCTGGGCCGACCCGGCGGGCCGGGTGCCGGCACATCTCGACACGCGCTTCCAGGCCGCCAGCCTGTCCAAGTCGGTGGCCGCTTATGGCGTGATGGCGCTGGCCGAGGCCGGCGAGGTCGATCTCGACCAGCCGGTCAATGCGCGGCTCGAAGGATGGCAGCTCGACGAAGGCGAATATGCGCCCGCCACCTTGCGCACGTTGTTGTCGCATCGCGCGGGGACCAGCGTGCCGGGCTTCGAAGGCTATGCCGACGCGGCCGCCATGCCCGATACGCTCGGCGTGCTGAAAGGCGAGGGCAACAGCCCCGTGGTGCGCATCGACAAGACGCCGGGCGACTATAGCTATTCGGGCGGCGGCTATACCGTCGCGCAGCTGCTGGTCGAGGAAGCGGAACGCCAGTCCTTCGAGGACGTGATGGCGCGGATGGTTTTGATGCCGCTCGGCATGGACCATTCGAGCTTCGACATGCCGCCGCGCGGGCCTCGCTCGACGCTGGCGCTCGCGCATGACGAAAATGGGCGGCCGATCGCCGATGGCTACCATCTCTATCCCGAGACGGCGGCGGCGAGCCTGTGGACGACGCCGAGCGACATGGCACGCTTTCTCATCACGATGAACCGTTCGCTGGCGGGCGAGACGGGCGCACCGGTAAGCCCCGAAGGCGCGCGCATGCTCATCGCGCCGCCCGCCGAGGGCGCGAATTACGCGCTCGGCTTCGGCATCGAGGGCGAGGGCGATGCGCTGCGCTTTTCGCATACGGGCTCGAACGCAGGCTACAAGGCGCTGATGGTCTCCTATCCCGAGCGCGGCGAAGGGGTCGTCATCATGACCAACGGCGATCGCGGCTGGACGTTGTTCGATGCGCTTGCCCGTGCGGTCGGCCTGGAGATGGGCTGGCCGGGCTACGAGCAGGAACGGCTGGTGCGCGCCGAAGCGACCCCCGAAACGCTCGGCGCGGTGGCGGGCGGTTACAAGCTGGGCGAGCGCATTTTCCGCTTCAGCGTGGATGGCGACGGCCTCCTGTTGACCGATCCCGAGGGCGAGACCGCGCCGGGGATCCTGATCGAGGAAGACCGGCTCTATTTGCCCGAAAGCGACCAGCTGGTCGACATCGTGCGCGGCGAGGACGGGACCGTCACCGGCCTGTCGGCGGGGAGCACCGTGCTGCCCAAGCAATAGCCGCGCTCGACGAGCGACAGCTGGGATCGACCGGCGGACTGGCGCTGCGCCGCCCGCTTGGTACGGCTGGGCGGAGCATTAAGGGGACGGGCAATGTACGTGACGCTGATGGCATTGGCCGGGCTGCAGGCCGCGACGACGCAGGCCATGCCGAATGCGATCGACCGCGCTGCCGAGCAGCTGCAACCTGCCGTCATCATCGCCGGCGAGGAAGAAACGCCGCGCAGCATCGAAGCATTGATGGCCGAACTGGCGGTGCCAGGCGTGTCGGTGGCGATCATCGAGGATAATGAGATCGTCGCGGCCCGCAGTTTCGGATGGGCGCGGCATGGTGAGGGTTGGGTGGCACAGCCGATGACCACCGACACCCGCTTCCAGGTCGCCAGCCTATCCAAAGCAGTGAGCGCGGCGGGGACGGCTATCTGGGCAGACACGCGAGGCATCGCGCTCGACGCGCCGGTCCAGCCGCTGCTCGGGGACTGGACGCTGGAGAATGGCGAGGACGTGAGCCTTGCCGACCTGCTCAGCCATCGCGGTGGGACCACCGTGTCGGGCTTTCCCGGCTATGGTCCCGATCAGGAAATTCCGACGCTCGACGCGATCCTCGACGGGGTCGATGGCGCGAGCAACGAGAAGGTTCGCGTCGAGCCCGAGGCGCGCGGGCGCTTTCGCTATTCGGGCGGCGGCTACACCGTGGTCCAGAAGGCGATCGAGGCAAGCGAGGGCGAAGGGTTCGCCGCTGTCATGGACCGGCTGCTGCTCAGTCCGCTCGGCATGAGCGCATCGCAGTTCAACGAACCCGCCACCGCCGCGAGCAATGCGCATGACGCCGACGGCCAGCCCATCGCTGGCGGGCATCGCAGTCAACCCGAGGCGGCGGCGGCGGGGCTGTGGTCGACGCCGAGCGACGTGGCGCGCTTCGTCATCGCGATGAACCGCGCCGCGGCAGGCGAGGACGGCGGACCGATTAGCCCGGCGATGGCCGACTTCCTGCTCACCGCACCCGACGACAGCTCGGTCTACGCCCATGGCTTCGGCGTGGTCACCGAAGGCGGACTGCGGCGCTTTGCCCATTCGGGCAGCAATATCGGCATGAAGTCGATCCTGTTCGGTTGGCCCGAGGCGAAAGCGGGGATGGTGATCCTGACCAATAGCGAGCGCGGGCCGATCCTCTATCGCGCCTTGGCCGATGCGCTGGCTGAGGAAATGGGCCTCCCGCTTCCCTATCGCGAAGAGGTGGAGGCGGCGTCGTGGAGCGAGGCCGCGTTGGCGCGCTACGAGGGGCTCTATCGGCTCGATGAATATACCTACGACCTCGTCCGCCACGAGGGCGGGCTGGCGATGATCGCGAGCGGGGGCGAGCCGTTCGCCGTGCGGCTGCTTGCCGACGGACGGCTCCTGCGCCTCGTCGACCAACAGCTGTGGGGCGTTGTCGAGGATGAGAATGGCGGCATCGGCGCGCTGACGCTGCGCGGGACGCCCCTGCCGCGCGCTCATTGAGCGCAAACGCCGCGCCTCCGCTGAGCCGGGTCATTGATGCGCGCGGGGTGCCTCGCTATCTGGGGCGGATGAGCAACATTCCTCCGCCCGAGACGCTGCGAGTCGACACGCTTCGCGTCCATTGCGACGGCGCCGGCGACATTTCGCCCGCGCTCGGCCATCCGCGCGTCTACTATCACATCGACGACAATGGCTATGTCGAGTGTAAATATTGCGACCGGCGTTTCGTCCTCAAGGGCGGCCCGGCCGATCAAGAGGATGCGGCGTGAGCCTCGGCCCGCGAGGCTTTCTCTATACGTCAGGCGCGTTCGAACCGAGTGATGCGCAGGCCGCCGCGCGCGCGCATCTGTCGATCCGCGACGATGGCGAACTCTATCTGCAATATCGCGCCAGCGAGATGGTGGCGTTCGACGATGGACGCCTGCGCGCTGCCGACTATTCGACCGACCGGGGCTTCGGCCTGCGCGGGGTGACCGGCGAGATGACCGGTTTCGCCCATGCCAATGAACTGAGCATGGCGGCGATCGACCGCGCCGCCGAGACGCTGCGGCTGCTCGATCCGTCCAAGCAGGCACCCGCCGGGCCGCCGCGCGGCACCAACGTACGGCTCTATACCGACGCCGATCCGCTCGTTGCGGTGCCGTTCGAGAAGAAACTCGCGCTGATCGGCGAGATCGAGGCCGAAGCGCGCGCGCGCGATCCGCGCATCGACCAGGTCAGCGTGATCCTGTCGGGCAGCTGGAGCCTGGTCGAGATCGTCCGCGCCGACGGTTTCATCGGCACCGATATCCGCCCGCTCGTGCGCCTCAACGTCTCGGTCGTGATGGCCGATGGCGAGCGGCGCGAGAGCGGCAGCCATGGCCTTGGCGGACGCTACCTTTACGACCGCCTGTTCGAGCGCGCGACCTGGTTGCGCTGCGTCGATGAAGCCGTGCGCATGGCCGATGTGAACATGCGCTCGGTGCCTGCGCCCGCGGGCGACATGCCGGTCCTGCTCGGCTCGGGCTGGTGCGGGGTGCTGCTGCACGAAGCGGTCGGCCATGGGCTGGAAGGCGATTTCAACCGCAAGGGCCAGTCGACCTTCTCGGGCCGCATCGGCGAAAGGGTGGCATCGAAGGGCGTCACCGTGGTCGATGAAGGCAATATCGAGGATCGGCGCGGCAGCCTGACGATCGACGATGAAGGCACGCCGACGCAGCGCAACGTGCTGATCGAGGACGGCATCCTCAAGGGCTATATGCAGGACCGTTTGAACGCCCGGCTGATGGGCGTCGAGCCGACCGGCAACGGGCGCCGCGAAAGCTTCGCCCACGCCCCCATGCCGCGCATGACCAATACGTTCATGCTGGGCGGCCAAGACGATCCGCAAGAACTGCTCTCACGCATCGACAAGGGCATCTATGCCAAGAGTTTCGGCGGCGGGCAGGTCGACATCGTCAGCGGCAAGTTCGTGTTCGGCTGCACCGAGGCTTACAAGGTCGAGAAGGGCAAGCTGGGCGATCCGATCAAGGGCGCCACCCTGATCGGCGACGGGCCCACAGTGATGCAGCGCGTTACCGGCATCGGCAACGATATGGCGCTGGACGAGGGCGTCGGCATGTGCGGCAAGGGCGGCCAGTCGGTGCCCGCGGGCGTCGGCCAGCCGAGCTGCCTCATCAGTGCCATTACCGTCGGCGGCACCGAGGCGTGAGTCTCGTCGAAGTCGCGCGCTACGCCACCCAGGTCGAGGCCGACCTCGCCCGCCATCGGCTCGAGGCCGAAGACATCATGGCGGTGGTGTTCGACACCGGCCTCAACAATGTCTTCGGCGGGGCCGGGCTGGCATGGGTGCGGTTGATGGTCGATGACAGCGACCTCGCCGTGGCGCGTGACATCCTCAAGTCGTCGCCCGATGCCGAGGTCGTCGCCGACTAGAGCGCCGCGTAGAGGGCCTCGAGCAGGCTTGTCCCGTATCGCTCCAGCTTCTTCTCGCCCACGCCGTCGACCTGGCTGAGCGCCGACAGGCTGTCGGGCTTCATCGCCGCGACCTGCCGCAGGGTGCTGTCGTGGAAGATCACATAAGGCGGGACGCCCTGTTCCTTCGCCTCGGCGCGGCGCCATTCGCGTAGCGCGTCGAACACGGGGTCGGGGGGATGGTCGCCGGCGTTTTTGCGGCTGCGACCGCTGCCCGAGCGCTTGGGCGGCTCGGCAATCTCGAGTTTTTGCTCGCCCTTGAGGATCGGCTTGGCGCCGGGACCGAAGGACAGGCCACCATAGGCATCGGCGCGCAGTGCATCGCGGGCGACGAGCGCGCGGGCCACCGGCTGGACGAGCCGCAGCTCGGCGGCGTCCATGATGCCGAACACCGACAGGGCATGATGCCCGTTGGTGCGCACCTTCTCGTTATCGTCGCCCGCCAGCACCTGCTTGAGGTAACCGACACCGAAGCGCATGCCCGTGCGAAACGCCGCCGAGAGCAGTTTCTGCGCCACGACGGTGACGTCGATGGTCTCGGGCGGGTCGAGGCAATTGTCGCAATTGCCGCAGGTCTCGGGCGGATTTTCGCCGAAATGCTTGAGGAGGATGGCGCGGCGACAGGTCGAGGCCTCGACGAAGGCGGCGAGCGTATTGAGCCGTTCGCGCTCGGCGCCCTGGCGATGCGGCTCGACCTCGGCCTCGATCCGCTGGCGGGCGCGCGCGAAATCCTCCGCGCCCCAGAACAGCCAGGCCTCGGCGGGTTCGCCATCGCGCCCCGCGCGCCCGGTTTCCTGATAATAAGCCTCGATCGACTTGGGCGTGGCGGCATGGGCGACGAAGCGCACGTCGGGCTTGTCGATGCCCATGCCGAAGGCGATGGTCGCGGCCATCACCATGTCTTCGGACCGGACGAAGGCATCCTGGTTGTTGGCGCGGATATGCGGTTCGAGCCCGGCGTGATAGGCGCCCGCGGGACGCCCCGCCTCGCGGATGTCGGCGGCGAGCGCCTCAGTTTTCGCGCGGCTCGGGCAATAGACGATGCCCGCGCCTTCATGCGCGCCCAGAAGCTTGCGAACCTGTCCAGGCAAACCGGCGCGCGGCACGACATGATAGCGGATATTGGGTCGGTCGAAGCCCGAGACGATGAGACCCTCGGGCTCGATGCCGAGCTGCTGGAGAATGTCGGCGCGGGTGCGCTTGTCGGCGGTCGCGGTCAGCGCGAGACGCGGCACGGCAAGATGATCGAGCAGCGGGCGCAGGAGCCGATAATCGGGCCGGAAGTCGTGCCCCCATTCGCTCACGCAATGCGCTTCGTCGACCGCGACGAGGCTGATGCGCTGGCGTTCGAGCAGCCGCCCGAAATGATCGGTCGTGGCGCGTTCGGGTGCGACATAGAGAAGGTCGAGTTCGCCCGCCTCGAAGGCGCGCTCTGTACCGATGCGGTCCGCTGAAGCGCTGGTCAGCGCAGCCGCCGCGATGCCGTTGGCGCGGGCCGAACGGACCTGGTCCTCCATCAGCGCGATCAGCGGCGAGATGACGATGGCGGTGCCGTCCATGGCGAGCGCTGGCAGCTGGTAGCATAGCGACTTGCCAGCGCCCGTCGGCATCACCCCGAGGGCGTCCTTCCCGCCGAGAATACGATTGACGACCGCCTCCTGCACCCCGCGGAAGGCGGAAAAGCCGAAGGTGTCGTGGAGGATATCGAGAGGATCGCGCACGCCTGGCTTGCTAGCGTGCGCGGGCGCGGGTCACAACAAGTGGTTGATCGGATCGAGGCTGTAGCCCGCCTCGGACGCTTTTTCCTTCAGCTCGTCGATCGAGCGACCCTTCTCGTGATGCGCCAGCGCCCACAACAATGTCGAGCGGGTGCCCGAGCGGCAGAAGGCGAAGGTCTTGGCGCTGCCCGCCTTCTCGATCGCGGCGCATTCGGCGGCGACGTCGGCGGGCGAAATGCCCCGGCTGATCGGCACATGGGCATATTCCATGCCGGCGGCCTTGCACGCCGTTTCGAGATCGGCGGCGCTCGGCTGGTCGTCGACTTCGTGATCGGGGCGATTGTTGATGACCATGGTGAAGCCTTCGGCCTTCAGCGTCTCGACATCGTCGAGCCCCATCTGGCTGCCGACATGGAAATCGCCGTCCAAGGCCACTCTCTTGAGGATCATCGATCACACTCCCGTTTGAAATGCACAATGCGCGGGGACCCCTGCCGGTTTCGCTTGGGGCTTGCAACCAGTTGTGGCTAGGGTGGGGCAATGCCTATCGCCGTCGACATGGGGGTCGACCCGCACGGGACGACCGTTCCCCTCAATCTCGAAGAATTGCTCGCCACCCGGCTGCTCGTCCAGGGCAATTCGGGGAGCGGCAAGTCGCACCTGTTGCGGCGCCTCCTCGAGAAGAGCGCGGGGCAGGTGCAACAGGTCATCATCGACCCCGAGGGCGAATTCACGACGCTGTCCGAGGCCTATGGCCATGTCGTGATCGAGGGCGCGGCGCATTCGGAAAGCGAGATCGGCAAGCTCGCCATCCGCATTCGCGAGCATCGTCTGAGCGTGGTGCTTAGCCTCGAAGGCCTCGAGGCCGACGGACAGATGCGCTGCGCCGCCAATTTCCTCAACACGCTGTTCGACGCCCCGCGCGACATGTGGTTTCCCGCGCTCGTCATCGTCGATGAAGCGCAGATGTTCGCGCCGACGGCGGGCGGCGAGGTGCCCGAGGACGTGCGCCGCGCCTCGCTCGGCGCGATGACCAACCTCATGTGCCGGGGCCGCAAGCGCGGGCTGGCGGGGATCATCGCGACGCAGCGGCTCGCGAAGCTGGCGAAGAATGTCGCGGCGGAAGCCTCCAACTTCCTCATGGGCCGCACCTTCCTCGACATCGACATGGCGCGCGCCGCCGATCTCTTGGGCATGGAGCGGCGGCAGGCGGAAGCGATCCGCGATTTGGAGCGCGGGCAGTTCCTCGGATTGGGTCCCGCGATCTCGCGGCGGCCCTTGAAGGTGAAGATCGGCGCGGTCGAGACGGGGCCGAAGGATGCAACGCCCCAGCTGACTCCGCTACCGACCGCGACCGGAGAGGAGGCGGCGAGCCTGTTGTTCGACGACCTAGCGGATGCGCCCGAGCCGCCCAAGCCCGAGAAGGCCGCGCCCAAGCCATTGGCGTCCGAGACGATGATGGAGCAGCTTGCCGCCGCCGTGACCACGCGCCGCGCCGAGGCCGAGCCGCCCGTCCCCGCGCCCGATGCTGCCGATGTCGAGCCGATCATCGCCGAGGCCCTCGCCGCGATGGTCGATGAAGAAGATGGCAAGCCGCGCTCGACCGCCATCGCCTATCAGGATTTCTCGGTCCGCTGCCGGATGAAGGGGCTGCGCGAGACGCCGCTCGACCTGTCCGCCTTCGGCCAGCGCATGGCGGCTGCGCGCGCGGGCATTCCCGAGGATCCGGCGGGCGAATGGGGCGAGGTGCTGCAGGCCGCGGAGCGCCTGCCCGACGACATGCTCGCGCCCTTCCTCCTCATCGCCAAGGCGGCCCGCGACGGCGCGCCCAGCCCGAGCGAAGATGCGATCGCCGCCATCTACGGCACCGCCAGCCTGTCGCGCGCACGCCGCCTCGTCGACTATATCGAGGAGCGCGAACTCATCGTGAAACGCACCGACATGGGCGGCAAGACGAGCATTACGCTTCCCGCGCTCGGCTGGACGACGGCGGCGGCGTAGGTGGGATGCTACTTCACGAACGGCGCAACTGAGAATAACTTTTCGATTTGGGCAGCGCCGTCCCAATTTTCGGGCGGCTCGCCAGAGCGCGCCCATGAAAAATTGTCTGCATCCCAATTTCGACGGTAGTGGCGCAACGATGCGATGATCGTGGCTTTCGCGTCGGCGCTTGCGTTTGGGTCGTCGTCGAACCCAGGTTCCCAAAGGCAACATGCGCAGGTGCCAGTTCCAATGACGCCTCCCCGCTTGTCGTATGACGTCCCGTCAAATAACTCGGGCCATCCGCATGCTGGGCAGAGGAAGCGACCTCGTTCATCTCGAACGTTAAAAATCTCCGGGCTCATGGTGTCTAGTTACACTATGAAGTGGATTGCGAAAGGCGTCATATCGGCGCTCTCTGTACTACCCATTCGCACGCCTTCCGCGCCTAGAGCTCGGCTTGGCAGCCCCTTAGCACCGCGAAACCCGCCTCTTCTACGAACGACACGCTAAACGGGACGAACGGCCTTGCGGTAGTGCCTCGACGATGAGACCGTCACCGCAACGAATAGGGGACGGATGATGATTGGATCGGTGGCGATGGGGCTCGCCTTGAACGCGCAGGCGGTGGCCGCGCAGCCGGAAGGCTTGTGGCAGTTCACCATCCCTGCCCTTTCCGACAAACGCGAATTTCTGCTCCTCGACGTGGACGGCGAGTGGCTTGCGCAGGAGGGCGGAATCTCGATGCAGTTCGACCATCGCGACGACCGCTTGTCCTTTCGCGCCGATAATGGCGGTCGGGTCGATGCGCACGTCGAGCCCGATGGAAGCCTGTCGGGCATGTGGGTGCAGCCGCGCGGACCGCTTGGCTACCAACCGATGGCGACGCCCTTTCATGTCTCCCCCGACAAGGGGTTCGACGACAGTTGGCAGGCTAACCTCTCGGTCCAGTCGCGCCCTTACACGCTCTTCCTCGACTTCTTCACCGATGACGATGGCCGCCAGCGCGCGGTCATTCGCAACCCCGAACGCTATGCGCTCGGCAAGATCGGCTTTCGCGTCGATGACGATGGCGATGGCAGTTTCACGCTGGTGAGCATCGCCGGGCAGGACCCCGGGCCGCTGTCGATCGAGCCAGGCGGCGATGGCACACTGCGCCTCGCCCATCCCGATTTCGCGCATCCGATCGCGCTCCGGCAGGTCGCCCGCGACGAGGCCAGCGCCTATTTGCCGCGATTGCCGGGTAGCGATACGACCTACGCGCCGCCGTCTGCGCAGGACGACGGGTGGCGCGTGGCCGATGCCGCCGATCACGGTTTCGACCGCGCCGCGCTCGGCGCGATGACGGCGCAGATCGCGGGCTACGACCCCACCTCCCTGCAGCCGCAACTGCTTCACTCCTTGCTGGTCTCCCACCAGGGCGAGCTCGTCTACGAGGAATATTTCTACGGGCATGACCGCGAGGATCGTCATGATCTGCGCTCGGCATCGAAGATGTTCGGCTCGGCAATGGTCGGCGCCTTGCAGCAGCAGGGCGTGGACATCCATGCCGATACGCGCACGCTGGTCGACATTTTCGATGGCATGGGCGAGCCGCTCGACGATCCGCGCAAGGCCGATATCCGCTTCGGCGACCTGATGACCTATTCGAGCGGGCTCGACTGTTCGGAAAATTCCGCGCTCGGCTCCGAAGAGGCGCTGTGGACGCAGACGCAGGAACCCAATTACTGGCGCTACACCGCGCGCCTTCCAGTGCTGTTCGCGCCGGGCGAGCGCTATGCCTATTGTTCGGCCAGCGCCGATATCGTCGGTGCCAGTCTGCGCGCCGCCAGCGGTAAGCCGGTGGTCGCCCTGTTCGACCAACTCATCGCCCGCCCGCTCGACTTCGGGCCCTATCACTGGGCACTGGCGCCCAATGGCGAGGGCTATCTCGGCGGCGGGGTCTACATGCGCCCGCGCGATTTGCTCAAGATCGGGGCCGTCTATGCCTCGGGCGGGACGTGGAATGGGCAGCGGCTGATCCCGGCGGCGTGGGTCGAAGAGAGCTTCACGAAGCATATCGAGATCTCGCCCGAGACCACCGGCATGACGCAGGAGGAGTTCGACAATGAAACCTCGCGCGCGTGGCAGGGGTATCATTGGCGCATCGACACGGTCCGCGTCGGCGATCGCAGCTACGACAGCTACGAGGCCAATGGAAATGGCGGGCAACTGCTGATCGTCGTGCCCGAATTGGAGCTGGCGGTGGCGATGACCGGGGGCAATTATTATCACGGCGGCGTGTGGAGCCGCTGGCGCCAACGCTTCATCGGCGAGCATATCATCCCGGCGCTGGGGATGGACGACTAAGCGTCTACTCCGCCGCCTTCTCCAACGCTCGCTCGCGTGCCTGCCGCGCCCAGAGGTCGGCGTAGAGGCCGCCCAAGCTGAGTAATTCCTCATGCGTGCCGCGTTCGGCGATGTGGCCTTGGTCGAGGACGACGATCTGATCAGCATGGACGACGGTCGAGAGGCGGTGGGCGATCATGATGCTGGTGCGGCGCTGCATGACATCCTCGAGAGTCGCCTGAATGTCCTGTTCGGTCGCGCTGTCGAGGGCGCTCGTCGCCTCGTCGAGGATCAGGATCGGCGGGTCCTTCAGGAGCGTGCGGGCGATGGCGACACGCTGTTTCTCGCCGCCCGACAGCTTCAACCCGCGTTCGCCGACCTTGGTGTCATAACCTTGCGCCAGGCTCTCGATGAACCGGTCGATGCTGGCGCCTTTCGCCGCCGCCTCGATATCCGCCATGCCGGCATTTTCGCGGCCATAGCCGATGTTGTAGCCGATGGTGTCGTTGAACAGCACCGCGTCCTGCGGGACGATGCCGATGGCGGCGCGCAGGCTTGCCTGCGTCACGGCGGCGATGTCCACGCCGTCGATGGTAATGCGCCCGCCCTGCGATTCGTAAAAACGATAGAGGAGGCGGGCGAGCGTCGACTTGCCCGCGCCCGACGGGCCGACGACGGCGAGGCTGGTGCCGGCGGGCACATCGAGGCTGATTCCTTTCAGGATCTCGCGATCCGGACCATAGCCGAAGCGAACATTTTCGAAGCGGACATGGCCCGCGCCCACGCGCAGGTCCTGCGCCCCGTCCGCGTCCTCGATCTCGACCGGCGTGTCGAGGAGGCCGAACATCTCTTCCATGTCGATCAGCCCCTGCTTGATCGAGCGATAAACCCAGCCGAGCATGTTGAGCGGGCGATAAAGCTGCATGAGGAGCGAATTGACGAGGACGACGTCGCCCGGCGTGAAGCGTCCCTCGCTCCACCCCCAGACGGTATAGCCCATCGCGCCCGCCATCATCAGGTTGGTGATGACCGCCTGCCCCGCGTTGAGCCAGGCGAGGCTGGTCTCGTTCTTCACCGCGGCGTCGGTATAGCTGGCGACGGCGGCATCATAGCGCGCGCTCTCGCGCTCCTCCGCGCCAAAATATTTGACCGTCTCGTAGTTGAGCAGGCTGTCGACCGCGCGCTGGGCGGCCTTCTGATCGACGGTATTCATGTCGCGGCGGATCTGGTTGCGCCAATCGGTGACGACGCGGGTGAACCAGATATAGGCGACGACCATCACCATGGTGGCGGCGGTCAGCGCGATGCCGAACTCGACCGTGAAGATGATGGCGATGCCGATCAGCTCGATCGCGGTCGGCGCGATGTTGAACAGGATGAAATAGAGCATGGAGTCCACGCTCTTGGTCCCGCGCTCGACGAGGCGCGTGAGGCTGCCGGTACGGCGTTCGAGGTGGAAGCGTAGCGATAGCCGGTGAATGTGACGAAAGAGCTTGGAGGCGAGCCCGCGCGCCGCTTCCTGCCCGACCCGCTCGAAGATACCGTTGCGCACATTGTCGATGAGCGTGCCGAGGAGCCGCATGCTCGCATAGGCCGCGACGAGGCCGAGAATGATACCGAGCGCCGCGCCCGCGCCCGCGCCGTCGCCCGCCATGCGGTCGACGACCTCCTTGTAGAAGAAGGGCACGGCGAGCACGACCGCCTTGCCGAGGATGACGAGGATGATCGAGACGACCACGCGGGTCTTGAGGTCGGCGCGGCCGTCGGGCCAGAGCCAGGGCAGGAATCGCAGCAGGATACGAAAGTCGCCGCCCTCAGGGGCATGTCCTTTGGTGGGGCGGGCCATGAAAGGGAGGTAGGGAGCGAGGGCACCAATCGCAATGCGGGCTTCGGCCCCCCGCATTTCGTTACGCCTGCGGAAATGCCGGAACGGGGCGATGCAATCGACGTTCGTCATGGAAATAAGCCATTGGTCAGAAAGACTTGTTCATGCCGTCCCCGTTCGATTTCGCCGTCCTCCTCTTTGCCTGCGCCGATGGTGGCGCGATGTGCGAACCTGTCGCGACGGGCCAGTTGGCGTTCCAGAGCCAGGCGGCTTGCGAGGCGACGATCGATGCAGCGTTGATGCGCGCGAGCGATCTCGACACGCCGTGGATCGAGGCGGAATGCCGCAAGATCGAAGCCATCCCCGTGGCGCTACGGACCGAGTTGGGAAATTTTCCCGAACAATCGGGATAAGACACCACCGAAAATTCGGAATGATGAGGGCGTGCATTGATTTTGCACGCTTTTTTCATTTGGCACGCTCCCTGCATTGTACCCAGTGAGCCCAATGACGGGTTCGCCAAAAGGGAGAAAGACCATGTTTGCTCAAAATGCTGCCAAAGACGTCCTCGTGTCGATCGCCGGATCGCTCATCGTCGCCAGCCTGTTTCTCGGTGCCGCTTTGTCGGGTGCTCCGATCGCCTAACCGACCCAAGATCTGAAAAAGGAAAGACCAAGACCAATGGACCGCAAGTTTCTCATCAACAAGAATGACGGCAAGCTGATGGGCGTCTCCGCCGGGATCGCCGATTATACCGGGATCGACGTCACGCTGGTGCGCCTCGCTTGGGTGCTCGCCTTCTTCGTCTCCGCCGGCACCGCGCTGCTCTTCTACTTCATCACGGGCCTCGTCGCTCCCACCGCATAAGAGCGACGACCCCATGCCCCCGGCGCGACGCGGCGCCGGGCGGGCCGAGCGACGAGGCTCGCCGATCCGACCGATCGGCGGGCCTTTTGCCTTATGGGAAGGCTAGAGGCCGTAGGTGATCGACAGGATCACCGACAGGCTCGCCACCATCAGGATAACGAGCGGGATACCGGTCTTGAGATAGTCGTTAAACCGATAATCGCCCTCGGCCATGATCAGCATGTTGGTCTGATAGGCGATGGGGGTGGCGTAGCACAGGTTGCAGCCGAACAGGACGGCCAGCACCAGCGGCTCGACCTCGAGCCCCAATTGCCCGGCCAGCGAAAAGGCGATGGGGGTGCCGACCGCCGCCGCCGTGGCGTTGGACGCGAAGTTGGTGAGCAGCGTCACGAACAGCATGATGAGCGCGAGGACGAAGGGCGGGGCGAGCCCGCTCATCGCATAGCCGAGGATCTCGCCCATCCACTGTGCCGCGCCGCTTTCGAAGATCAGGCGTCCGATGGCGATCGAGGCGGCGACCAGCACGATCACCTTGGCCGACAGCGCGCGCCCGACCTTGTCGAAATGCACGCAGCCGGTGACGAACATGGCGACCGCGCCCGCCAGCGCCGAGATGGCGATCGGCACGATGCCGAGCGAGGCGAGGAGCACGGCGGTGCCCATGATGAGCACGGCGGTGAGCGCCTTCCTTCGGCGCGGCAGCGGACGCGCGCCGTCGAGCATCAGCAGGGCGTCATTTTGCGCGAATTCCTGGAGCGCGCTTTCGCGCCCGAGCACGAGGAGGATGTCGCCCTCGGCCAACCGCGCCTCGGCGCTCATCTCGCGCGGGGCGGCGAAGCTGCGGGTGGGGGCCTGCGCCACGCCGAGCACGGCGACGCCGCGAATGCCCGCGGTCTGGAGCGTGCGCCCGACGAGGCGGCTGTCGCCCGACACCGCCATTTCGGCCTCGACAAGGTCCTCGCCATTGGCGGCGCTGTCGCGCCCTAGCCGTTCGATCAGCCAGCGCGGCGCGGCGGTGGCGCCCAATTTGCGCGCCGCATCGCGCAGTGCATCGGCGGTCCCGAAGGCGGCGAGCCGCTGCCCCGGCTGGAGCGTCTTGGGGTTGCGCAGGAAGGAGAAGGTCTCGGGAAGCTTCTCCTTGAAATCGTCATAGGAGCGCTCGAGCCAGCTCGACCCCGTCCCGACGCGCAAGGTGGCGATGAACTTGCGCGGCTCGTGCCCGGCCTCGGGACTGTTGTCGGGCAAGAGCCTTGGCATCACCAGCCAGATGTAGGGCAGGCAGATGAGCGCGGCCATCAGGACGATCGGCGTGAAGTGGAAGATCGGGATCTCCTGCATTCCGAGATCGGCCGCGATGGAGACGACGAGGAGGTTGGTCGAGGTGCCGATGGTCGTTGCCATGCCGCCGATGAGGATGGCGGCGTTCAGCGGTATGAGCGTCTTCGAGGCGGGCATGGCCCCGCCGGCCGCGAGCTGGACCATGACCGGGATGAGGAGAACCAGCACCGGGGTGTCGTTGACCACCATCGAGGCGAACATGGCGAGGCTCAGCGTGACCAGCAGGCCGAGATGATTGTTGATGCGAAAGATGCTGCCGAGCGCCCGCGCGGCGGGCTCGAGCGCGCCGGTCACCACCAGTCCGCGTCCCATCACCATCAGCGCGCAGATGGTGACCAGCGCGGTATGACCGAACCCGCCGAAGGCGAGCTCGAGGCCGTCCTTGGGATTGGTCTGGGGCAAGGGGATGAGATAGAGCATCAGCGCGATCGCGCCGATGGTCATCAGGCTGATGATCTCGATGCGAAAACGGTTCGAGGCAAAGGCCGCGAACATGCACACTGCGACAAGGAGCGCGAGGGCGGCGTGAAGGGATGGCAGGCTCAACACGTCAGCAGGGCACCTCGAATGGCTTGGCGGCGCATGCGGCCGCCCGGTCGGCGTGATCCTAGCCCGCTATCGGAGAAAATACAGGTTTTTCGCTGCCGCCGCCGCGACCCGGACCAAAGCGGGGGGTGGTTACTTGCAACCAATGACGGGGCTCGCTGGTTTTCGATTCTGAATAGCGGAGGAATTTTCTATGTATCGCAAGGGCGATGAAGTGCATGTGTCTGAAGAAGAGGCGACGGGAGCGGTCAAGCCGCATATCACTCGCTGGGTGCTGGGCATCTCGCTCCTTCTGATCGTCATTGCCATGTCGCTGGTGTGGATCATTCCCGCGCTGTAGAAACTCTCTAAAAAGTCTAGTAATCCGTAGCGTCACCGCTTAAAGACCGGGGTGTGACGGATCCGCTTGCTTGCTATGTACTGCAGGCGGGCTTTTGTAGGACGCGTGTCATGCGCATCGGCATCATTACGGGACTTCTCGAGGAAGCCGACAGCTTTCGCCCCGGGCAGGGGCATGCGCATCGCGATATGCCCTTCTACTGTCGTGAGGGCGAGCATTGGACCGTGGCCTGCGCGGGTGTCGGCAAGGTCAATGCGGCGCTTGCTGCGACCTGCCTCATTTCTCACGGTGCCGACTGCCTGCTCAGTCTCGGCGTGGCGGGCCGGATCGGCCCGCGTCGTGACCCCTTGTTCTGGATCGCCGACGCCTTTCAGCATGATTTCGGGGCGTGGCGACAGGACGAGTTCGTCGCCTATCGTGCCGGCACGCTGCCAATCGGTATTTCGCGGCTGGAACCGATGCTGGCGATGGCCGACCCCGGGCTCGGCCTGCCCACGGCCACCATCCTGACCGGTGACAGCTTCATCGAGGACGAGGTCCGGGCCGAGGCACTTGCCGGGCAGTTCGAGGCCGATCTGGTCGACATGGAAACCGGCTCGGTAGCGCAGATCGCGGGCCATCACGACCTGCCCTGGGCCGGGATCCGCGCGGTGTCCGACGCCGCCGATGGCGCGGGCGTGGCCGATTTCCAAACCAACCTCAACCGCGCTGCCGTGCGCGCCGCGCAAGCCGCAGACCGGTTCGTCGATCTCGTCGCCGCGCGCTGAGCGCTCCGTTAGTTCAACGCAAAAAGACGCCGCCGATACCAAAGGATCGACGGCGCCCATGCTGTCGGCGCACCCTTAAGAGCGGGGGGACGCCGACCGCTGTTCGCTGCGCTTAGCCGGCGGGCATCAGCACGGTATCGATGACGTGGATGACGCCATTCGAAGCGTCGAGGTCGGTCTGCGTCACGGTCGCAGTGCCGCCATTGGCGTCGGTCAGCACGACATTGCCGTCGACCACGCTGGCGCTCAGCGTACCGCCACCGACGGTCGTCAGTTCGAGCGTGCCGCCCGCGTCCTCGATCTGCTTCAGGACGCCTTCAGCCATCAGGTCGCCTTCGACGACATGATAGGTGAGGATGTTGGTCAGCTGATCACGCTGTTCCTCGGTCATCAGCCCTTCGAGCGTGGCGCTATCGAGCTTCTCGAAGGCGGCATTGTCGGGGGCAAAGACGGTGTAGGGACCCTCGCCCGACAGCGTCTCGGCCAATTCGGCGGTGGTCACCGCGCTGACGAGGGTCGAGAAATTCTCGTTGCTCGAGGCGAGGTCGACGATGGTGTCGCCCTGCTCTTCTTCCATGGCCATTTCGTTCGCGGGCATGTTGGTGTCGGTTTCGGTCTCCACCGTCGTGTCGGTGTCGCCGCAAGCGCTAAGCGCCAGCGCGGCCGAACTCATCAGGGCGAGCGTGATCGTCTTCATAATCCTATTCTCCGAAAATTCGTTGGGAATCGGTCAACCAACGGGTCGCAGCGGGGCCGCGTTCCATGCTTGGACCAAAGGAGGTAGGGCCTAGTCGACCGGCGCGGGGTCGGGTTCGGTGGCCGACAGGTCGGGATCCTCGGCGACCGGCTGGGTCATGGCTTCCTCTTCGTTGACGACCGCTGGCTCATAGTCGTCGGGCACGTTCTGCAACGTCTCGACATCGGGGGTGGGGTCGAGCGCAGTGTCGGCATCACTCTCGGTATTGCCGCAGGCCGCGGTCGCGGCGAGCAGGAGCAGGGGAAGGGTCAGGCGGGTCATGGTCTACCTCGTAAATTGCACGTCGTTCGCGAAGGCCAACCCGGCAGCCCCGCGCGCGGTTCCGGCTTGCATAAGCGGCACTCAGCGCCGATTGAGGGGCATGACCGCGCCCCAGACCGATGCTTCCGCGACCCGTAAGGACCAACCCATGTCGCTACTCGCGCGGCTCCTGAAATGGGCCTCGCTGCGCTGGTTCCACAGCGATGGCTGGCGCGTCATCGGTTCGTTGCCCGATACCGACAAGTTCATCATCGCGGGCGCGCCGCACAGTTCCAACTTCGACTTCCTCGTCTTTCTGGGCGTGGTCGACCATTTCGGCATCACCCCGCGCTATCTCGGCAAGCACACGCTGTTCCGCTGGCCCATGGGCGGCTTCATGCGCGCGATGGGGGGCGTGGCGGTCGACCGCCGCAAGCGCGCCAACATGGTCCAGCAGGTGGTGCAGAAGATCGAGGAGGCCGAGGATTTCGCGCTGGTCATCGCGATCGAGGGCACGCGCTCCAAGACGCAGGAATGGCGCACGGGCTATTATCGCATCGCGCAGGAAGCGGGCATACCGATCGTCTGCGCGGGTCCCGACTACGTTAACAAGCTCGGCATTCTCGGCCCGATCATCCACCCGACCGGCGACATGGACAAGGATATGGAACCGGCGATGCGCTTCTTCAAAAGCCTCTATCCCAAAAATCCCGACCAGGTGCTCTTCCCCGACGGTAGCGGGCTCGATCCTCAGTTGCAGGACGAGCGGATGGCATCGATGCTCGCTGGCGGAACGGGCGGCAATACGCCGGTCGAATAGGCCCCGTAGGACACGGCGAAGCCAGCACCCAGCATGGCGCCCAAGCGGTTGGGGACCTCGCCCCGCGCCGCAATGCCGCCGCGCTCAGGCGTCGTGTCCGCGACGAGCGCCACCACATTGTCACCGGAGCCGATGCTGAGCCGCTCCTCGCTGCCGATCGCTGCGACACGGGGAAGGCGCACGATGAGGTGCCCTCCGCCCGTGCAGGTCAGGACGAGGACCGGGTCGAGCGAGGTGTCGTCGGCGGGATCGAGCGGGTCGTAGACGAGCCGCGCGCCGCCGGCCGACTGTTCGACCGTCCAGCCTTGCGATGCGCCGACGGGCGATAATGGGGCGACCAATTGCTCCTCGCCCGTGCCGAGCGCCTCCTCGGGCGCCGCCGTCGGCTGGCCCTCGAGGCGCGTCGTCCGGGCATCGTCTTGCCGCGCGTCGCCGCAGCCGGTTAGCGTCAGGGCAAGCAGCGGCGCTACGGCCGAAATCCGTGCTAGGCGCTGGCGATGGATCATGACAGTCTCCCGGCTCGTTCGAACAGACACAACGCATGGGCAGCCGCCAAAGGTTGCTCGATGCAAGCGAAGGGACGCAAGGATGAAGAAAATGCTGCTGGGCGCCGCGCTGGCGATGGCCGTTGTGGGGCCGCTCCCGGCCCAACTGGCGAGCGGGACGAGCGCGCCCGACTTCAAGACGATGGGCATGCTCGGCGACAAGACCTTCCGCGTCCATCTCGCCGAGCAGCTGCGCCACGGACCGGTCGTGCTTTATTTTTTTCCCAAGGCCTTCACCAAGGGCTGCACGCTGGAGAGCAAGGCCTTCGCCGACGCGATGCCTCGCTTCGAGGCCGCTGGCGCGCGGGTGATCGGCCTGTCGACCGACGATCTGGATACGTTGGCGCGCTTCTCGACCGACGTGTGCCGCTCCAAGGTGCCGATGGCGCACGCCTCCGCCGACCTCCTCGCGGCCTATGATGTCGAGCTGGCTGGAATCGGCGCGGTGGTGCCGGTCGCCAACCGCACCTCCTATGTCATCGCGCAGGACGGCAGCGTGGCGATGGTGCATTCGGAAATGGACTATGCCGAACATGTGGCAAAAACGCTGCAGGCCGTGGAAGAAATGGCCAAGCGCTAGACGAACGCGCTGGAAACGCTAGGTTCAGCCGCGCAAATTTAACAGTGCATTGATTTTCATGGGGTTTTGTCCTTCATCCTGCCTTCCGTACGGCAGGGGAGCGGGGCATTTGGACGGAGTAAAGCATATGCGAGCGGACAAGTTTCTCGGCCTGGTTCTAGCCAGCACCATGCTGGCGAGCTGCGGCGGCGGCAGCGGTGGGACCACCACCCCGCCGCGTTCCGGCGGCGATGGCGGCGGCGGCGTCGTCACCCCGCCCCCGACTTCGGGCACCAGCTGCTCGCTTTCGGCGCGTAAGGAATGGGTGCTCGAGACGCTGAAGGAATATTACCTCTATCCCGACCTCGTCGACGATACGGTCAATCCCGACAATTACACGACCCTGCAAAGCTATATCGAGGCGCTGCTGGCACCTGCTTATGCGCAGAAACTGGACAAGGCGGGCTTCACCTATGTGCGCTCGATCGAGGAGGAAGAAGCCCAGATCGCCAACGCGACCTACCAGGACTTCGGCTGGCGTCCCTCGTTCGAGGCGGGTAATGCGCTGATCGTCCTCGAAACCTTCGAGAACGGCCCCGCCTACAAGCAGGCCGGGATCGACCGCGGTGCGTTGATCAAGCGCGTCGGGCGGACCGCCGCGACGCTGACCGACCCGGTCACGGCGTACAATAACGGCACGCTGATCGACCTTCTCTTCCCTGCCGAGGACGGTGCCCAGACGGTGGTCGAATTCCAGCCCGCCGACTATTCCAACCCGGGTAGCTATCTGCCGGCGCAGACGGTCACGCTGACGGCGAGCGAATATAGCCTCGATCCGGTATCGAAGCGCTACGGCGTCGAAGTGATCGGCAATGTGGGCTACGTCAACCTGCGCACCTTCGCGACCAGCAATGCCAAGACCCAGCTCAGCAGCGCCTTCGCCGAATTCAACAGCGCGGGTGTCGACCAGATCGTCGTCGACCTGCGCTACAATGGCGGCGGGCTCGTCGATGTCGCCGAACATTTCGGCGACCTCCTGTCTGAAGGGCTCAACGGCGAGCTGTTCAGCGAGACGATCTATTCGGACGGCGTGCTGCGCAACTACAACGTGACCGAGGCGGACAAGAAGGAATATTTCCAGACGACAACGCAGCAGCTGCAGCCGAACCGTCTCGCCTTCATCACCACCGACCGCTCCGCTTCGGCGAGCGAATTGCTGGCCAATGCCTTCCCGCCCTATTTCGGTGACAATACCGCGCTCGTCGGCTCCAACACCTACGGCAAGGCGGTCGGCCAGATCGCCATCGACCGCGAGGCTTGCGACGACCGCCTGCGCGTCATCGCCTTCAAGACGGTCAATGCCGATGGCGTCGGCGATTATTTCGACGGGCTGGCGGATACCTATCCGGTGACCTGCCGCGCGCCTGACGACTACACCTTGCCGATGGGCGATGCCCGCGAGGATTCGATCGCCGAGGCACTCGATTACATGGCGGGGGGCAAGGCGGTCTGCACGCCGATGTCGGCGTCTTCCGGCCAGACGACGCTCGCCAAGCGCGAGAAGATCATCCTCATGCCGAAGAACCCGACCTTCGCCGAACAGGCGCTGTACGGCCCGCTGCGCTAGCACTAGCGGGACCGCGAAGGTCAGCGAAGGGCCGTCCGCTCAAGCCGAGCGGGCGGCCCTTCAACTTTTGCGAAAGACGCTCTTCAAATTCATGAACTCATGCAGGCCGAAGCGCGCCAGTTCGCGGCCGTGGCCCGAGTTCTTGACGCCGCCGAAGGGTGCTTCGGGGGTCGAGGCGGTCATCTGGTTGATTGCGGTCATGCCGGCATCGAGGCCGGTGATGAAGGTTTCTGCCTCCGTCTCGTCCTCGGTAAACACGGCCGACCCGAGCCCATAGGGCGTGATGTTGGCGATGCGGATAGCATCCTCCACGTCCTTTGCCTCGAACAGCATGGCGACGGGGCCGAACAACTCCTCGTCCTGCATCGCGCCATCGGGTTCGAGCCCGGTCAGCACGCCCGCGCTCAGATAGGCTCCCGGGCCGTCCTTCTTTTCGCCGCCGACCAGATGCCCGCCGGCCTCCATCGCCTTCTCGAGCTGGTCGAGCACGGTGTCGCGCTGTTCCTCGCTCGACATCGGGCCGATGTCGCTCGCCTCGTCCATCGGGTCGCCTGCCTTCACGTCCAGCATCGCCTCGATGAAACGGCCCTCGAAGTCCTCGTAGATGTCGGCGTGGACGATCATGCGCTTGCCGCAGATGCAGCTCTGGCCCGCATTCTGGATGCGCGCCTTGACCGCCGTCTCGACCGCCGCCTCCATGTCGGCCGAGGGCATGACGATGAAGGGGTCCGAGCCGCCCAGTTCGAGCACGACCTTCTTGAGCGCACGCCCGGCGGTTTCGGCGACCGCGCGTCCGGCCCCCTCGCTGCCCGTCAGCGTGACGGCGCGAACGCGATCGTCCTCGATGATGCCGGCGATGGGCTTGGAGCCGATGACGAGGTTCTGGAACAGGCCGTCCGGCGCACCCGCCTCTTGCACCGCCTGCTCGATCGCCTTGCCGACGCCCTGGACGTTGCTGGCATGCTTCAGAAGCCCGACGTTGCCCGCCAGCACCATGGGGGTGAGAAATCGCACGACCTGCCAATAGGGAAAATTCCACGGCATGACCGCGAGCACCGGGCCGATGGGGAGCCAGCGCAATTCGCCCTTGCCGCCGGGGATCGGCTCTGGCTCCAGCATCGCGGGGCCATGATCGGCGAAATGGCGCAGCGCGCTGGCGCATTTGTCGACCTCGGCGCGGCTTTCGCGCAGCGTCTTGCCCATCTCGCGGGTGGCGATCTCGGCCATGGCGTCGCGGTCCGCCTCGAAGCGTCCTGCAATGGCGCGCAGCAGGTCGCAGCGCGCCTCGAGCGAACTCGTGCGCCAATCGGCATAGGCCGAGTGCGCGCGATCCAGCGCGGCGTCGATCCCCGCTTCGTCGAGCGGTTCGTGGGTGGCGATGGTCTCGCCGGTGACGGGGTTGACGCTCTTGAGCATGGAGGCTTCCTTTCGCATGTCATCGAACGGGGCCGACTGCCGGTCGTTCCCTCGATGGACAGGGGCGCGCCGACTTGGCAGGGTGCGGCGCATGGCTGATCCCATCACCAGCTTTGCCGATTTCTGGCCCTATTACCTGCGCGAGCATTCGAAGCCGCGGACACGGGCGCTGCATTATTTCGGGACCAGCCTGGCGGTCGCGCTGGCGGTGTTGTTCGCGGTGACGGGGCACTGGCTGCTGCTCGCCGCGCTGCCGCTGGCGGGCTATTTCTTCGCCTGGGTCGGCCATTTCCTCGTCGAGAAGAACCGGCCCGCGACCTTTACCTATCCGCTCTGGTCGCTGGCAGCCGATTTTAAGATGTGGTGGCTGTGGCTGACCGGGCGCCTGAAGCCCGAGCTCGACAAGGCGGGGGTCGCCTAGTTCTTCTTCTTGCGGCGCTGAAACAGGCGGGCGAGGAAACCGCCGCGCGGACGGGCGGGCTCGGCCACCGGTTCGGGCAGCGGATCGAACACCGAGGCATCGGGCGCGGTTGCCGGAGGGGCGACCGGAGCTGAGGCCATCATATGCTCCTGCGCGGCGGCGCCTCGATAGGCCGGAGCGCTTGCCGTGATCGGCGCTGCGGGAGCGGGCATCGGAGTCGGTGCGGGCGCGGCGTCGGGCGCCGGCGCTTCCTCGCTCGCGGCGATGCGCTGGCGCAGGCTCGAGCCCGACTCCATATCGGCGAGCGGATCGTGCTTGGGCACCCATTTCTTCATGGTCAGCGTGGCGAAAGCGTCCTCGCCCGCGCCGCCGCCCGCACCGCCCTTGGTCGCGAGCACCGACGGCGCGGCGGCAGGGGCCGGGGCGCGGCGCTGGCCGAGCAGGGTGGCGAGGTCGGCGTTCATGCCGATGAGCCCGGTGATGAGCCGCACACCCTTGGGCAACCCGACCTGTCGCACCTTAGCATCGACCGCCTGGAGGAAGCGGGTGGCGCGCCACCAGCAGCCGAGCTGATATTCGACATAGCCGCCCGGCGCGCGCCCCTCGACCCCGTCACGCCCGTCGCGCAGGAAATGCAAATGCTTGCAGTGGATGAGCGCGGTGTTGAGCGGGGCGAGGCCCTCGATGTTGACGTAGAATTCCACGTCTTCCTCATGCCCGACCCAGCCCGGGCAATCGCTCATGCACTGGTCGAGGAGCTGCGCATCGTCGAGCCGCGAGAAATCGAAGACATCGTCCGAATAGAGCGCGAAGATGAGCGTGGGCTCATGCTCCTTGGTGAGGTCGAAGACGAGGTCGGGTTCGTTGCCCAGCCCCGCGGTGATGGCAGTGATCGGCGGACCCTCGAATTCGGCGATGATCTCGTCGAGGTCTTCCCAGCCCTCGATGACGATATCCTCGATGCGCGTCGCCTTGCACAGGCGGGCGATCTTGCCGTCGAAGGGGGCGAGCGCTTCCTCGAGGACGCGGGCGGCCTCGTCGAATCGTCCGTCGATGAGCAGGCCGCGCAGCCGCTCGGTGAACTGATGCTCGCCCTCGGGGGTGAGATAGGTGAGCTGGGCGGGATGCGGCTCGGGCGGTTCGCGGTAGGAGCGAACGCCCTCGGTCTGGGCGCTCGGGATGTGGACATAGCCGGGGTGGTTGACGGCATCCGCCATCGCCGCCCGGTCGACGTTTAGTCGTTCCTCTCGCCCCATCATTCCACCCGCACGCAATTTTCGTTGTGTCCGGGGTAAATCGGCGAGGTTAAGGAAGGGTGGACGAGGGCCGATCGGGCTTGTCCTCGATGGTGTGTCGGCCTAGCAGGACGGCATGACCAGCCTTGCCCGCCAGCGCGCGCCGCGCCTTTCGCTCCAGCGCCTCCTCGTCGGGGCCATCGTCCTGTTCTTCTTCCTCTTCGGACTGGTCCGGGTCGGCGTGGGTGCGCTGATGTTCGCGGCGGCGAACGGCTGGTGGACGGCGACGGGCGAGATGGCCGAGGGGTTGGCGCAGGTCGCCCCCTTCCTCGCCGAGCGCGCCGATCGGGCGCTGGTCTTCGCCTTCACGCCTGCCAGCTACTTCCTCGTCATCATGGCGATGGGTGTGGTGCTGGTCGCGGGGGCGATGAGCTGGTGGCGCGGCGCGCGTCGGCGCGGGGTGACACTGATCTTCGCCTATCTGGCGCTCCATGGCGGACTGTTCCTCAACTATCTCGAGGTCAATCCCAAGCTTCTCCTGTGGGGCGTGACGGTCGCCATGTGGGGCGTGCTCGTCCTGACGGCGCGCCCACAGCGGGTGAGCGGCATCGCGCGGCACGGGCTGGGGGCGCATCGGCCCTTCGCCTGACGGCTGTTGGAGGAAATCCGAACAGTGTCCACTTTGTCCACTTCGTGGAACTTTCTCCGGGCAAGTCCTTGAAATCGCGCCACACGGGTCGCCAGAGGGCGCCCTGGTGGCGGCGAATGACAGGTGCGGGTGCGGACAGGATCAAAGAGCGGTTGGCAGGAGCCGGGAGGAGCCTATCATGCGACCCCGACTGTAGGACAGGAGCGGATGATGCGGATGACGGCAATCGCGACGATCGGGGTGGCGGCATTGGCGGGATGCGCCAGCGTGGCGCCGGTGGAGGAGGTCCCCGCGGCGCGCTTCTTCGAGACGCTGAGCGCGCATTGCGGCAAGGCCTATGCCGGGCGCGCAGTGGTCGACGAGGGTGGGAGCGGCGACTGGGACGGCAAGCCGCTCGTCATGCATGTCGCCGACTGCAGCGACGAGCAGATACGCATCCCGCTCACCGTCGGCGAGGATCGGTCGCGGACCTGGGTCGTGACGCGGATCGGGGCCGACCGTCTCGCATTGAAGCATGACCACCGCCACGAGGATGGATCGCCCGACGCGGTGACGATGTATGGCGGCACGAGCGAGGTGGCAGGCACGGCGGCGCGGCAGTCATTTCCGGTCGACGAGGAGAGCATCGCGCTGTTCGAGACCGAGGGGCTGGACGCTTCGGTGGTCAATGTGTGGGCGATGGACATCTCGGACCGCGCATTCGCCTATGAACTCAAGCGGCCGACGGGGCGCCATTTCCGCGCCGAATTCGACCTGACGCAGCCGGTGGCATCGCCGCCGCCGCATTGGGGAAGCTGATGCTTTTCAAGCGCTTGACCCTGATCAAGGCGCGCGTGGGCATGACGGGATAGAAGCAATGGCATGCTCAAAGGAGGATGCCATGCTGACCATCGACCTGTCCGACCCCAAGGTCGCGATCCTGACGCCCGAGGGGGCGCTCAACACGTCCGATCTCGACGCGCTGGAGAAGGCGGTCGACGGAAGCATCAACACGCATGACGTGGTGCCGAGCCTCGTCATCATGCTGGACGCCGTGCCGCACTGGGAAAGCGTCGCGGCGATGGCGCGGCATTTCCATTTCGTATCGGTTCACAAGAAAGTCATTCCCAAGGTGGCGGTGGTGGGGTCCGGCGTGTTTGCCGCGATGATGCCGGGCATCGCCGATGCCTTCACCAAGACGAGGGTACGGCATTTCCCTGCCGACAAGGCCGAGCAGGCGGTGGCGTGGGCCACGGCGCAGGGCGATGACCCGGGACGCTTCGAGGAGATCGAGGGGCTACCGCGCGACGTGGTCGCGGTGCGGCTCGTCGGCGTCATCACGGCGGAGGATTATGACAAAACGCTGATCCCGATGATCGAGGCGCGGCTGGAGGATCGCGAGGCGGTCAAGATGCTGGTCGTGATGGACGATGATTATGCCGGTTACAGCCCCGATGCGGCGTGGGCCGATGCCAAGTTCGGGCTGGGCCATGTCCGCAATTTCAAGCGCATCGCGCTGGTCACCGACATCGGCTGGGTGCGCCGCGCGGCCAAGCTGTTCGCGCCGCTGTGGGACGTGGACAGCCGCTTGTTCGACGTCGCCGACCTCGAGGAAGCCAAGGCCTGGGTGAAGCGCTGAGCGCGGGCTAGCGCACGCGCTCGTAGCTGCCGCGACCCTTGCGGAAGGTGGCCATCAGCCACTTTTCGTCGGCGCGGTAGAAATAGGCGGTCCCGTTCGCCGCGACGCGGCCGCGGGCGCTGTCGACCTCGTCGGTGAAGGCGCATTCCCACGCCCGGTCCACATCGGCGAGACGGTGGTGGCTATAGTCCTGGACGCGGTCGAGGCTGACGCGGGCGCCGGTGCATTCGCCGAGGCGCACCTTGCGGATGGCGGGCAGGCGGCGGCGCAGGATCTCGCGGCCACCGCGCAAGCTTTCATATTCGAAGGTCGTGACCGTCTTGGCATAGGCCTCGCCCGGCGTGTCGCCGATCGCGGTGCCGCCGACCTTCGGATCGGGCGGCAGCGGCACGGCGAGGTCGGCGCGGATGCCATTCTTGTAGGCGGCCAGCGCGTCGCGCTCGGTCGGCTGGGGATAATCGGGCGGGCCCGCACAGGCGGCAAGGACGAGCGAAAGGCTCGCGGCGAACAAACAAATCCTGATCATGCAAACTCCCCCGGGCCCGGCGCGTCACGTGGTGGCGATGCTAAAATGGGGCGGCTGCCTGTCAAGCGGGCCTGAAGCGCGGGGCGGTGATGTGGACGAAGGCGTCGCATTGGGGGCACGAATAATCCTGGCCGGGGCACCTTCGGCTTACCTCGTCTGTTGAAGTCGAAACATAGCTGTGGAGACAGAAAATGACACGCCCCGACGACAAGTTGATCGACATGATGAAGGGCATCGATATCTCGATGCTGGTGACCAAGACCGATGGCGGCGATATCGCGGCGCGGCCGATGTCCAACAACAAGGATGTCGCCGATGACGGCACGACCTATTATTTCAGCACCGACGACGGGCGGATCGACAATGATCTGAGGGCCGACGACCGCTGCGGCGCGACCTATGCCGGCAAGGAGACCTATGTCGCGGTCCAAGGGCGCGGGAAGCTCCACCGCGACCGGGCGGTGCACGAGAAGCACTGGGTGCCCGATCTCGACAATTGGTTCGAGGACGGGCTCGACACCGAGGGGCTGATCCTGATCGAGCTGACGCCCGAGCGGATCGCCTGGTGGAAGGGCCGCGAGGAGGGCGAGTGGACCGCCTGAAAAGGCGATACCGCCGACTATTTATTTCGAAAGTGGAGACAAAGAGATGGCGACCATCAATCACGCATCGGCGCGCTATGAGGGCTTGGGCAAGGATGGCAAGGGGCATATCTGGACCGAGAGCGGGGCGCTCGACGCGCAGCCCTATGGGTTCAACACGCGGTTCGAAGATGCGCCGGGGACCAATCCCGAGGAACTGATCGGGGCGGCGCATGCTTCCTGTTTCACCATGGCGACGAGTTTTGGCCTCGCGAAGGCGGGTTATGAGGACGGACAGCTCGATACCAAGTGCGAGGTGACGCTGGAGAAGGACGGCGAGGGGTTTACGGTGACCAAGTCGGCCTTGACGCTGGAGGCGGCGGTGCCGGGGATCAGCGATGAGGATTTCCAGAAGATCGCGGGCGAGGCGAAGGAGAATTGCCCGCTGTCCAAGCTCTTGGATTGCGAGATTACCCTGGACGCGACGCTCAAATAAGGCGCGGGCTTTCGCTGGCGGGTGGGGCCGGGCATGGAGGGGCGCATGATGATCCTAGTCGATGGCGATGCCTGTCCGGTGAAGGACGAGATCTACAAGGTCGCGTGGCGGCACGGCGCGAAGGTCGTGGTGGTGGCGAACAGCCATTTGCGCGTGCCCGATCATCCCGACGTGTCCCGCGTAGTGGTCAGCGATGGGTTCGATGCCGCCGACGACTGGATCGCGGATAAGGCGGGGCCGGAGGCGGTGGTGGTGACCGCGGACATCCTGCTCGCCGAGCGGTGCCTCAAGGCGGGCGCGGCGGTGCTGGCGCCGAACGGCAAGCCGTTCGATGCGGGGAATATCGGTAGCGCCATCGCGACGCGGGCGATCATGGCGGATTTGCGTGCGGGGGCGGACGGCATCGGGGGCGGGCCGCCGCCGTTCACGAAGACGGATCGGAGCCGGTTCCTGCAGGCGCTGGATCGGGTGTTGGTGGCGCGGCGCGGGTAGCGCTGTTGGACGAAATCGGGGGTTTGTCCACTTTGTCCACTTATGGAACTTTTTGCGGCTAAGTGTCTGAAATTGCCCGCTGCGGGGTCGCTGCATTGCGGGCGGGGGCGGGGGGCGACGGGGAGAAAGAGCGGGGGCGTGGGTGGCGCCTTGCCCGTCATAACATCGCGGGGCGCGTGTAGGACAGGGGCGGCGCCACGCGGGCGCCGCCCAAGTCGGCGGATCGTGCCGCCGGCACCTAGCCGATGGTGTCGGGTTGGGGGCGGCGGGCTTCGAGTTTGCCGAAGTGGCTGTCGAGCAGGCGCTCCATCTTCTCGCCCGCTTCCATGGCGACGCCGTCGACGCTGCCGCCGTCGGCGGTGACGGCCTGGGGCTGCTGGCCCTCGATGCGGGCTTCCAGCGAGGCGGTGTAATGCTCGTCGGTTTCCTGATTTACATGGAGCACGACGCGGGTGAGCTGGTCCTCGAAGCGCGAGAGCGTGCCGCGAATGCCGGTCTCGATGCGCTCGGCGACTTCCTGCGTGCCGTCGATATTATTGTCGGTGTTGAACATGAACTGCATGTCGGGTTCCTTACGCTTCTTGCCCCCGCGCCGGGGGTGACGCGGCGGGGTTCGCAAGGACAAAGCGCGAGGAAGGGCGGCGGTTGCACGAAGGCGCGCCGAGCGCAGCAAGAGCGGAGCGAAGCGAGCGAAAGCTGCGTCGAAGAGCCGCGCCGACACGGCCGGGCTGCGGCGCTTTGGCGCCGACAGCTTCGACGGCGCGAGGCCGCCCTCGCGCTCATTATCCCGAGAGTGAAAGGTTGCGTTCAATTTGGCGAACTGTGGCGTGCGGTGAAGAAAGAACAAAATCCTTTCTGCGATCCGCTCTTGGTAGCACCCACCGCCTCAAGCTCGATTTTGTAATGCATTCGACCGACGACAGAGACTCGTTGTCGAGCTCATGTTCGAGGCCGCACAAATAGGCTTTAGTGTTAGCGCCGAACTCCGAGACGAAGACCTCTCTTTGAATTCCGTGGAGCAGTTCATTCCTAGCTATACCCGCAATTTTCATCGCTTCTCTTAGAACCCGAATTTTCCAATTCGGCCCCTTGCCAAACTCGTAAGTTTCAAGCGTATTTGACTGCTTCGCCGACAAGAGTTTCTTTGCGAGGTCAAAGGCTTCTTCGGTCACGTGGTGATGCCCCCACCCCTTTGAGTAACCCACCGAGCGGAAGATCCAATCTCCATCTAATTTTAGTCGATTATACAACGAGGACCTGCCAAAGGCAGAGCTTACCGTAACCATAGCCAAGCGATTATAACTGCACCTACCCGAGATGATGCTTTCTCGATTGCCATATTTCGCGTCAAAGATTTGAGACACTTCGCGCGAGCGGACCAAACTCGCGACCAGCTTTCCTCCGAGAATGCTAGAGTATGGCGGGAGGGCGCCCAGCACATACGCGTCCATCACGCATGAAAGTCTGGAGACCCTCTGGTCCGAAGTCCAATCGATATACCTATCTCGAGCTGCCAGATTGAATACTGGGTCTCCAATTGCGAAAATGCCAATTAGGCAGCCAGTATTTTCATCAATGACTAAGAATCGAATCCGGCGACCAAACCCCTGTGAGACGGGGATCGACCAATACGATGTGGCTGCCCGGAAAAGCTTCTTTTCAAAATTGTCAGTCACGATGACAAGTCTTGGACAAATTCGTTCGGGACTGACGCTAGAACCTTGTGCTATGTACGATTGAAATAAACCCTTAGTTTGCGCGAAGAACCCGGATTCCCGGCGAGCTCGCTCGATAATTTTCTGAGCGTATGCCTTGTGGACGATTGACCTGTCGGGCCCATCAGCGACGCGGGCACCGCTTACATCCCTCGCCCAACATTCTCGGAAGGCCTCTCTGTGGTCCTGAAAGGTCAAGCTCGTGTCTTATAACCTAAAACGCTCGAGGCGGCCGCAATGAAAGCGGCGAAAAGAATTAAGAGTGCTTTGTTTAGGGTCAGTGAGCTTCCGGCGGCAACAATACCTGCAGCTGCGATCCCTGACATGATGAATAGGATATTCAGCAGAACCTTCCATTGACTGCTTCGTACACGTATCTCGACCTCAACCTCAGAGTCCTGCAATTCGTCTGGTTTCGATGCAGAAGTCCTTCCTATAGATAGGGAGTTGATAGTGTCACGTACTCCTTTTTTTACATCGAGTCTGAGACGTTTGAGGTCGTATTCACTATCAATTTTTAATAAGTTGCCGTGGATGGGCTCAAGGCCGTGACCGAACACAGCATACTTAAGAAACAGAGTGGGAGCCTCCGGACCGGTAGGCATATTGGGGGTCAAATGGTGGATCAGAACCGACTGAACACCATTCCGCTTGAAGGTTGGCGAAGGACCAAACTCATATCGCTTACCTGCCTCCTCAAGCGCAACGAGATTGAAGAACAGCCGTTCTTCGACTGACGAGAAATCTGATGTTGCCCCGAGTTGAACCGCAGTATTTTCGAAAGCCAGCAAGTGACCACCGTCTCGGTTATGCTTTACGAGTTCGAAGTCGCTCAAAGAAAGCTCTGAACCCTGTGCCCAGAGCCCAGACGCGTACGTCGATCCTCCATCAGCCGGAGTTTTCCAAGCCGGGACCTTAAACTTTTTGTCAGCTTCAATCAGCTTCGCGGCATCATTTGGAGAAGAGAAGTACTTCTCGACAATGAGAGTAAATATGAACTTCTCCCCCGCCGCTTCGACCGCACCAATTTTAGCACTTCTCACTGGAAGCAAACGAATCTGACGATTGGGATCAGAGCATTCCAGGTAGCAAATAAAAACCGTCCGACCGGTCAAAGACTTTAGGTTTTTTACAAGCGCGGACTCAATGTGTCTTTTTCGATATCGGAATTGAAGTTTCCTACCAGTTGGCAGTGCTAACGCGCGAACGACATCCTCACGATAGCGTGCTCTCAATCCAGACGAGAGCAGGATGAGGGGCGTGGAATGGGACATGCTCAACTTTCGTTTAAAGAAAACTAGAGATAGAGTTTACCGCCCTTTTCTGTAAAGCGCTCGCTCATTTCCGCCATGCCCTTCTCGGCTTCCTCGCCATCGAGGACCTGTTCGCCGAGCGCGCTGTTCTGCTTCGCCGCGAATTCGCGCACTTCCTGGCTGATCTTCATCGAGCAGAACTTCGGCCCGCACATGGAGCAGAAGTGGGCGGTCTTGGCGCCTTCGGCGGGCAGGGTCTGGTCGTGATATTGCTCGGCAGTGTCGGGATCGAGCGAGAGGTTGAACTGGTCGCGCCAGCGGAATTCGAAGCGGGCTTTGGAAAGCGCGTCGTCGCGGACCTGTGCGGCGGGGTGGCCTTTCGCCAAATCGGCGGCGTGGGCGGCTAGCTTGTAGGTCACCACGCCGACCTTTACGTCGTCGCGGTCGGGGAGGCCCAGATGCTCCTTGGGGGTGACGTAGCAGAGCATCGCGGTGCCGTACCAGCCGATCTGGGCGGCGCCGATGGCGCTGGTGATATGGTCGTAGCCGGGCGCGATGTCGGTGGTGAGCGGCCCGAGCGTGTAGAAGGGCGCTTCGTCGCAGGCCTCGAGCTGCTTTTCCATATTCTCCTTGATCTTGTGCATCGGCACGTGGCCGGGGCCTTCGATCATGACCTGGACATCCTGTTCCCACGCTTTCTTGGTGAGCTCTCCGAGGGTGTAGAGTTCGGCGAACTGGGCTTCGTCGTTGGCGTCGGCGATGGAGCCGGGGCGCAGGCCATCGCCAAGGCTGAAGGCGATGTCATAGGCCTTCATGATCTCGCAGATCTCGTCGAACTTTTCGTAGAGGAAGCTCTCGCGGTGATGGGCGAGGCACCATTTGGCCATGATCGAGCCGCCTCGGCTGACGATGCCGGTGACGCGCTTGGCGGCCATGGGGACGTAGGGCAGGCGCACGCCCGCGTGGATGGTGAAATAGTCTACGCCCTGTTCGGCCTGTTCGATCAGCGTGTCGGCGAAGATGTCCCAGGTGAGGTCCTCGGCCACGCCGCCGACTTTCTCCAGCGCCTGGTAGATGGGGACGGTGCCGATGGGGACGGGCGAGTTGCGGATGATCCATTCGCGCGTGTCGTGGATGTTGCGGCCGGTGGAGAGGTCCATGACCGTGTCGGCGCCCCAGCGGATCGCCCAGACCATCTTGTCGACTTCGGAAGCGACGTCGGAGGCGACCGCGCTGTTGCCGATATTGGCGTTGATCTTGACGAGGAAGTTGCGGCCGATCGCCATCGGCTCGCTCTCGGGGTGGTTGATGTTGTTGGGGATGATGGCGCGGCCGCGGGCGATTTCCTCGCGGACGAATTCGGGGGTCACGATGGGCGGGATCGAGGCGCCGAACGATTCTCCATCAGTCGCCCGATCGAGCCTCTGGCTCCGGCCGAGGTTTTCGCGGATGGCGACATATTCCATCTCGGGGGTGATGATGCCCTTGCGGGCATAGTGCATCTGGGTGACGTTATGGCCGGGCTTGGCGCGGAGCACCTGGCGGCGGACGTTGGGGAAGGGGTCGACGCCCCCCGAACGATCGGGGCCGAGCTGGCCATTGTCTTCGGGCTTGACCGTGCGCTGGGCCTTTTCCTCGACGTCGCCGCGGGCGCGGATCCAGTCGCGGCGCAGTTCGGGGAGGCCCGAGGTGATGTCGATGGTGGCGTTCGCGTCGGTGTAGGGGCCGGAGGGGTCGTAGACGGGGACGGGGGGCTCGCCGCTGGTGGGTTCGAGGTGCACTTCGCGCATGGCGACCTTGATGCCGCCCTTGCCTTCGACATGGATCTTCTTGGAGCCCCGGATGGGGCCGGTGGTGACGGCGAGCGCGCCGCCGCGCTGGTCGCCAAATTCGCCGGCGTTGGGAAGGTTGGGGTCGCGGTCGGCCATGTGTCTAGTCTCCAATGGTGGAGTGGACACGCGGGCGCCGCGCTCCACTCCCTACGGCCTTTTCAGGCATCAGGTTCGACGGGTCGGGCAGCGTGACCTGCCCCTCTCAGCCAGCACTGGCTCCCCGGGGATGGCTCCTGTGTAGGAGGCGCGGGGGCGTTTGGGAAGGGTTCGGCTTGGCGGTTGATGAATAAGGCGGAGTCGCTAGGCTGGCGCGACCTTTCCCCCCGGAGTCCCCCATGAACGAATTTCCCATCCCGCCGCAGGAACAGGCGCGCGCCAAGAAGAATGCCTTTTCGCGCTTTCTCGACGGGGTCGAGTGGCTGGGCAATTTGCTGCCGCATCCGGTGACGCTGTTCGCGCTCTTGGCGCTGGGGATCGTGCTGTTGTCGGGGCTGATGGGCTGGATGGGGGTGGCGGTGGTCGACCCCCGGCCCGAAGGCGCAAATGGCGTGGCGGCCGACGGGATGATCCGCGCGGTGAGCCTGATGGATGGCGACGGGGTGCGGCGCATCTTTACCGGGCTGGTCGACAATTTCACCGGTTTCGCGCCCTTGGGCGTGGTGCTGGTGGCGATGCTGGGCGTCGGCGTGGCGGAGCATTCAGGGATGTTGTCGGCGGCGGTGCGCAGCCTCGTGCTGAAAGCGCCGCCCAAGCTGGTGACGGTGGCGATCGTGTTCGCGGGGATCATCTCCAACACGGCGAGCGAGGTCGGTTACGTGGTGCTGATCCCCCTGGGCGGGGCGATCTATTATGCGCTGGGGCGCCATCCGCTGGCGGGCATGGCGGCGGCCTTTGCCGGGGTGTCGGGGGGATATAGCGCCAATTTGCTGATCGGCACGGTCGACCCGCTGCTCGCGGGGATCACCGAGGAGGCGGCGCAGCTGATCGATGGCGATTATACCGTGCTGGCGACGGCCAACTGGTATTTCATGTTCGCCTCGACCTTCCTCATCGCCGCGATCGGGAGCCTCGTGTCGCTCTATATCGTCGAGCCGCAGTTGGGGGCCTACGACAAGTCGAAAGCCGATCCGACGATCCTCGACGATCACATGATGGAGCCGCTGGACGACAAGGAGCGCAAGGGACTCCGCTGGGCGGGGATCGCGCTGGTCGGCGTGCTGGCGCTGATGGCGCTGACGCTGGTGCCCGAATGGGGGGTGCTGAGGAATCCCGAGGATGGCGACCGGATGGACTCGCCCTTCTTCGACGGCTTCGTGGTGTGGATCTTCATCTTCTTCGTGGTGATCGGCTATGCCTATGGGCGCGCGGCGGGAACGATGAAGACCGACCGCGACGTGATCGATGCGATGTCGAAGGCGCTGTCGAGCCTCGGCTTGTACATCGTGCTGGTGTTCTTCGCGGCGCAGTTCGTGGCCTTTTTCGGCTGGACCAACCTCGGGGCGATCACGGCGGTGACGGGGGCGCAGTTTCTCGTCGACACGGGGCTGACGGGGCCGCTGGTCTTTTTCGCCTTCATCCTGTTGTGCGCGATCATCAACCTGTCGCTGGGCTCGGCGAGCGCGCAGTGGGCGGTGACCGCGCCGATCTTCGTGCCGATGCTGATGCTGATCGGCTATGCGCCCGAGGCGATCCAGGCGGCCTATCGGATCGGCGACAGCACGACCAACATCATCACCCCGATGATGAGCTATTTCGGGCTGATCCTCGCCTGGGCGACGCGCTATCAGAAGGACCTGGGCGTCGGCACGCTGATCGCGATGATGCTGCCCTATACGATCTTCTTCCTGACCGCGTGGAGCATCTTCTTCTACGTCTGGACCTTCGTCATCGGCCTGCCGGTGGGACCGGGAAGCCCGACCTTCTACACGCCGGGCGGCTAGGGCGAGGGAGCGGCGCTAGCGCTTCTGGCCCTGGGCCTCGCGCAGCGCCTTCAATCCCGCGGCGGTCATCAGCGCGACCTCGTCGGCGAAATCGGTCGGGGTGCGGTCGAGGCGCTGCGTCATCCAGCCATGGGTCAGCCGCTCGGTCGCGCCGGTGATGAAGGACTGGAAGAAGGTGGCGGGAAGCAGCGGCAGGCGGCCCGACTGGAAATGGGGCAGCGCCCATTCGATGACGGGATTTTCGATCTCGTGCGCAAGTTCGCGCCAGATGTCGCCATTCTCGCGCAGCCAGTCGCTTTCGTTGAAGGCCGAGACGAGGCGCGAGAAACGGTTGGGATGGGCGACCTGCCAGTGGAGCGCAGCGCGCGCGCCCTCGCCAAAGGCATCGCAGGGATCGCCCTCATGGCCGATGATCGCGTCGGCCACGCTGCCGAGATAGGCGAGCCGTTCGCGCGCGAAAATCTCGGCGACGACGCCGTCCTTTGAGCCGAAATGATGGAAGATCGAGCCGTTGGACACGCCCGAGGCGTCGCGGATGTCCTTGATCGTGACGCCCGCGATCCCGCGCTCCATGAGGAGGTCGGTGGTGGCCGCGAGCACGCGCTCGCGAGTGGTTTTACTACGCGACTGGACCATGCGTCCTATTTAGGGACGCGTGCGGTGGTGTCACCCTTTTTTGCGCAGGCGAAACGACAGGCGGCTCAACCCTCGCCCGGGCAGAAGCGGTAGCCCATGCCGCGCACGGTGCGGATGGCGCGGGGGTGGGCGGGGTCCACTTCGATCTTCTTGCGCAGCCGCACGATGCGGGTGTCGATCGAGCGGTCGAAGGCCTTGTCCTCCTTGCCATGGGCAAGGTCGAGGAGGCGGTCGCGGCTGAGGATCTGGTTGGGATGGCGCGCGAAGGCGGCGAGGAGATCATATTCCATCGCGGTCAGCGGGATTTCCTTGCCCTCGGCGTCGAACAGACGGCGCGTGTCGAGATTGAGGCGCGCGGTGCCGATGGCGATCTCGCTGCCCAGCGTGGCGCTCGCGTCCTCGCCGTCCTTCGACAGGCGGCGCATCAACGCCCGGGTGCGGGCGAGCAGTTCGCGCGGATTGAAGGGCTTGGTGATATAATCGTCGGCACCCAGCTCGAGCCCGACGATCTTGTCGACATCGTCATTGTCGGCGGTGAGAAAGATGATGCCGCATGTCCCCCGCTTGACGAGGTCGCGGGCGATGGAGAGCCCGTCCTCGCCCGGCATGTTGATATCGAGCAGCGCGATGTCGACGGGGCGGCTGGCGGCGAGGTCGCGAAATTCGGCGGCCGAGGCACAGGTCGAGACGGGCAGGCCGTGTTTTTCGAAGTAGCGCTTGATGAGCGCGCCGATCTCGACCTCGTCGTCGACCGAGACGATGTGGAATGCCTTGCCGTCCTCGCTCATCACGCGTCCCCCACTCAGCGCCAAAGGCTAGCCGCTTTGGGACGTGATACAAGCCTGAAACAATTGAAACAAGATCGCTGCTCCAAAAACATGGGGCGCTGACGGGGCGGGGCGAAAAGGCTCTTCGACGGTCGCAACGAGGCGGCCGCGAATGTTCGAGGAGCCAAGAGAATGATCGCCATCGCTGCCACCTCCAAGGTCCCGGTCCGCCAACGCGGGCTGGCCGGCCTGTCGGGTCTGGGATGCGTCATGCTCATCCTCGCGACCGGTTCGCTCGGGGCACTCCCCCAGTCCAACCCCGCGTATCCCGATGCGGACCGGTTCGCGATGCTCCCCGTCCCGTCGGCGGCCGATGCCGCTCCCGACCATGGCGTCGGCCGCTGACATTTTTTCACGGATTTCAAAGAGAGGTATCATGACCAACATCATCCAGAACAGCGCCATTAAGACCATTGCCGCCGCCATGTTGGCGAGCGTCGCGGGCTTTGCCTGCCAGCCCGCCCATGCCGCGAGCATGAGCGCGGCGGGTCCCTTCGACTTCCTCAAGAAGGCGGCGGGCGAAATCGTCGAGAAGAAGGCGCGCGACGTCGCCGAACAGAAGGGCCTCGGCGCGGTTGCCGATGCCGCGCTCGGAGAGGCGGACGGCGGCAGTGCAGCGGCGGGCACGACGCCGCACGAAGAGGAAATCGACATGGGCCAGATCGGCTGGGGCGCGCTCGCGGGCCTCGTGCAAAATGGCACGACCGTCGAGACCGCCGACGAGGTGCTGGCACCCGAGGCGGCCACCGGCAGCCCGCAGACCGCGAGCGCCGACGTCAATGGCGACGGCATCCCCGACATCATCGTCAAGAGCGCCGAAGGCCATGTCCGGGTGATCGACGGTGCCACCGGCGCGCTGCTCCAGGCCGGTCACACGACGGTCGAGACGGCCGACGAGGTCCAGGCGCCGCAAACCCCGCAGGCGGGCGACGAACATGAAGTCTGGTATGACATCGCCGCGTTGCAGGCGGCGAACAAGGACAGCAGCGGCCGCGCCTCGGTCGCCGTGGAAAATGGCAAGAAGCCGGTGAACGAGGACGACGAAGCCGCGCTGCTGCTGCCTGCCGTCCAGGCCAAGCGGGCGGCGAGCCGTCCTACCGAGGGCGATGCCGATTACACCACCCATGCGCAGGAAAGCGGCGATCGCTCAGGCCGCGCCAAGGTCTCGATCGCGAACGGAAAGAAGCCGGTCGGCGAAGACGAGGAAATGAGCCAGAACGGCCACACCACCGTCGAGACCGCCGACGAGGTGCAGGCGCCGGGGACCGGCCCGCAGCCCGCGCTGACCGGCTATCTCAAGATCGACGATATCCCGGGCGAAAGCAGTGCTCGCGGCAAGACCAGCCAGAACGGCACCACGATCGAGACCGCGGCCGAGGTCGATAGCGGCGCGGCGCGCCCGACCCGTCGCAAGGTGGATGTCGCCAGCCCCGACCTGATGCGCTGAGCGCGCCAGATCGTGACCGACGAGGGGCGGTGCCAAACGGCGCCGCCCTTTTCGCATGGTTCCGGCACCGCCCAAGGGCGGCGATTGCCTTTGCGCAGCGGATGGTTAGGGTGGCGCCCGAAACGAACCCGGTCAGCCAAGGAGAGAGCCTTGACCCTTATTCGCCTTACCACTGCCGCCGCTCTGGGCGCGATGATCACCGCTACCCCGGCGCTGGCGCGCCCGATGACGCCCGAGGATGTGGCCGTGCTGCAATCGGTCGGCCAGGTCGCCGTCGGTCTCAATGGCGAAGTCGCTTATTCGCTCGGCGGCGCGCCCGACATCCTCGGCGGCGAGGACAATGGAGCCTATGTCGGTCAGCTGATGGTCGCCACCGCGCCGGGCGAGGCCAAGGCCTATCTTCCTTATGGGATGAGCGCGGGCAATATCGCCTTCTCGCCCGACGGAAAATGGCTCGGCTTCACGCACAAGGGCGACGACGATAGCGAGACCGGCGTCTATGCGGTGCCATTGGATGGCGGTTCGTATCGCAAGATCGCAGCGGTCGAGGGCACCAATGTGCGCGACTTCGTCTGGGGCCCCGATGGCAACACGGTCTACATGCTAGTCGGCGCGGGCGAGGACACGCAGCGCGACAAGGAATCGAAGAAGGGCTTCACCTCGATCGTCTATGAAGAAGAGGCTCGCGCGCCGCGCCTCTTCCGCGCGACCCTCGATGATGCCGAGCTGGACGCCGAGCCGGCGCAGATCGCGCTGCCCGGTTTCGTCAACGATTTCGACGTGTCGAACGACGGGCGCTTCATGATCGTCGGCACCCAGCCCACGCCGCAGGTCGACGACACTTATGTGAAGCAGCGGATCAACATCGTCGACCTCGCCACCGGCGGGGTGACGGTGGTCGAGACGCCGGGCAAGATCGGCGATGTCGAGATTTCGCCCGACGGCAAGACGCTGAGCCTGATCGCCGGGGTGGACATGAACGATCCGGCGGCGACCACGCTGCACCTCGTCGATGTCGCCACGGGTGACTATCGCGCCTTGAATGCAGGCGCGGCCGAAGCGGCGGTGGACGTCGAATTCCTCGGCAATGGCGACATGGCCGCGGTCATCCACAAGGGCGTCAGCAGCGCGCTGCGCATCTACGGCCCGACCGGCACGATGAAGCGCGAAGTGGCAGCCGAGGGGCTCGCGCTCTCGGCGGTCGAAGCCCAAGGCTCGACGATCGTCGTGCGCGCCTCGTCGCCGACGCATCCGAGCGAATTGTTCAGCCTGACGCGGAGCAGTTTCACCCGCTGGACCAACTCGAACGACTGGCTCGGCGAGATCGATTTCGGTGCCCAGCGCGCCTACACCTATACCGCGCGCGATGGCCAGCAGGTCGAAGGCGTGCTGGTCGAGCCGGTCGGTGGTGCGCCGGCGGGCGGTGCGCCGCTCATCCTCGACGTGCATGGCGGTCCCGAGGCGCATGAATCGAATGGTTGGGTCACCAATTACGGCGGCCCGGGCCAGGTGGCGGCGGGCAAGGGCTATGCGGTGTTCCTGCCCAACTATCGCGGGTCGACAGGCTATGGCACGGCCTTTTCCAAGCAGCACCAGGGCAATTACACCGATCCCGAATTCACCGACCTCGTCGATGCCAAGCGCGCGCTAGTCGCCGACGGCATCGCCGATGGCGACCGTACCGGGATCACCGGGGGCAGCTATGGCGGTTACGCTTCGGCATGGGGCGCGACGCACGACAGCGCCGAATATGCGGCGAGCGTGATGTTCGTCGGTATCTCGAACCAGATCAGCAAGTTCGGCACGACCGACATTCCCTACGAGATGTACAATGTCCATTCGCGCGCCTGGCCGTGGGACGATTGGCAGAAGATGCTCGAGGTCTCGCCCATCTATCATGTCGACAAGGCCCGGACGCCGATCCTGATCATGCACGGCGAGGAAGACACGCGCGTCAGCCCGAGCCAGAGCTACGAACTGTATCGCTCGATCAAGGTGCGGCAGCCAGACACGCCGGTGCGTCTCGTGCTGTTCCCGGGCGAGGGGCATGGCAATCGCCTTGCGGCGGCCAAGTACGACTATAACCTGCGCATGATGCGCTGGTTCGACACCTATCTCATGACGGGCGACCGCGATGCGCCATTGCCCGCGAGCCGCGTCGAGTTGCCGGAGAGCATCTTCGAATAAGGTCGGAGAGCGCCGATATGGCGGCAATAGGAAAGGGGGCGCTTCCCGGACAAGGAAGCGCCCCCTTTTCCATGGGGTCGCGGGGTCCAGCCTAGTTTCGGTTCGAGCGCTGGACGTTGTGGTTGGCGGGGGCAGCGGCGGCGGCGCCGGCGCGGCGTTCGGCGACGGTCAGCTGGCCATCGCCATTGCTGTCGAGGCGATCGAAGGTGGCGAGTTGGTTGTCGCGATATTCGGCGCGGGTGACGGTGCCGTCCTCGTCGCTGTCGAGCCGTTCGATGGCCTCGTCGGGATCATTGTCGGCAAGCCGCGGCTTGGGGGCGCCGGCTTGCCATTCGTCGAGGCTGAGGCTGCCGTCCGAGTTGGCGTCGAGACGGGCGAATTGCGCCGCGAGGCGCTCGCGCGCATTGGCCATGACGCGCGCATTGCGGCGGTCGACGGCGGCCTGCACCTCGTCGGGGGCGAGCTCGCCATCGCCATTGCCGTCGAGATTGGCGAAGCGGCGGTCGAGCATCTGGGCATAGCCGTCGCGGGTGACGGGTTGCGCGGCGGCGGCGGGCTGGGCCGCCTGGGCGGCGAGGCCGAGCGTGATGGCGGTAAGCAACATGGATGATTCTCCCTGACTGATTGAGCGCGAGGCTAACAGGGAGGAGGCAAGCTGACTAGAAGCTGTATCCGATGCCCGCGCCGCCGAACCATTGGCTTGCCGAACCGCGGGTGGCGACGATCGGGCTGTCGGCCGCATCGCCCATGAGGCGGGTGTAGGACAAGAGTCCGAACAGCGCCCAGCCGCGCCTGAGATCGCCTTCGAGGCTGTAGCCGGTGACGAGCGTGGCAGTGGCCGACTTCACTCCGCCGTCGGGATCATATTCGGGCAGGAGGTCGAAATCCGCAGCTGGCCCGGGCACGCCGAAATAGGTGTCCATATAGCCGTCCTGGACGATATCCATGCTGGCCCCGAGGCTGGCGAAAGCGCTGCGCGACAGGGGCGTGGAGAAATCGACGGCGGGCGAGATGATGGTCGAGCCGTGCGCGCCGTTGACGTCGTGAAGGACGTCGATGCGGGCGGTGAGGCTGTCATAGGGATTGGTGAGCTGCTTGAACTGGACGCCCGCGAAACCGCCGATTTCGATCGCGGTCCCGGTTTCGGGGAGGAGCGCGACGATCTCGTCCTTCACATTGTCGCTGCGCCCGAAGCGCACGCCCGCGATGGGCCCGGCGGTGAAGGCGACCTTGGCGTCGCTGTCGGGGATGACATCGACGTAGAGCTTGAGGCCGCGAGTCAGGATTTCCACATCGCCGAGATCGGCGCGAAAGGCGGCGCCGGGGATGAGGCGATAATCGTCCGACCCCTCGTAATCGGGACCGGTGAGAAGGCCGACGCCCACGGTGACCGAGCGGCTCGGCATCTCGATGTCGGGGATCTGCGGTTCGGCCTCGGCGACCTGCGCGTGGGCTGGGGTGGCGAGGAGGGCGAGCGGCAGGATGGCGAAAAGGCGCATGGGGTCCCCTGAGTTTTTGGTTCAGGGGGTCAAGCGGTCGAGGCTCGTTGCGGTTCCGAAAAAGACGGCGGGGGTCAGAGCCCCTTGCGGCCGAAGCCGCCGGGGGCGCGGCGGCCGAAGGTGGGGCGTGCAGGTGCAGGTGCCGGGTCGGCGGCGGGTGCGGGGCGGGCGATGCCGCCGCCCGATCCGAGCGGGGCGTCGCCACGGGGCGGGTCGTGGCGGGGGCGCCAGCGCCCGTCGGGGCCGCGGATCTCGAAGCGCAGGACGGGGACCGGCTCGGCACGGCCATGCGCGTCGCTCATGGCGTGGAAGGCGCGGGCGAGCGGCTCGGCGTCCTCTTCGGTCTTGATGGTGTCGCCATCGCCCATCACCGGGCCCTTCATGAGAAGGTAGCGTTCGATCATGTTGAGCTGTTCGCCGACATGGGGGATGTCGCCGGGGGCATCGAGGATTTCGACCTCGCGCCCGATGAAGGGCAGCATGCCCGCCGAAGAAATGGAGATGCGGCCGTCCTCGCGCGAGGGGAAGGCGTGCCAGATGAAGGTCTTGATCGACACTTCGCCCTGCGCCAGCGCGCCGACGAGGTCGGGGATCATGTCGTCGGTAAAGAAGCTGGCGGTGGCGGCATTGTAGACGCCGACGAGATTGCCGCCAGGGCCCTGCGGCATATGCGCGATCGCCATCGTCATCACCATCGCCTTGGCGGTCTCGCGCACGGCGGTCCAGTCGGCGCTGGTCGGGTCCACGTCGGCGCTGAGGGTGACGTGGTGCGTGTGTTGGCGCAGGCGTCTCATCGCCTCGCCTTCAGTGGCGCCGAGCGAGCGGTCGAGGCCGAGCTCGACCATATAGGCGGGGAGCGGGAAGGCGTGGTTGGCGAGCGTGATCACCGTGTCGCGCCCATGGGCGGTGAGGCCGCTGTCGGTCGCGGTGACGGTCCAGCCGCCCTCGGGATCGATGACGCCGAGGCCTTCGGTCAGCTTGGCGACATCGAGGGCGAGACGCTGGTTGGCGAGGAGGACGAGGGTGGGCAGCCGGTCGGCGCGCACCTGTTCATCGTGAAAGACGGGGAGCTGGCTGAAGTCGTAGATGCTGGCGAGGCCGTCCTGTTCGCGCAGCACGTCGAGGAAGCCTTTCTCGTTGGCGGCGAGGCCGAGGACATTGGCGCCGAGGATCGCGCCGCGCACCGCGGGGGCGCGGTCGTCATAGGGCATGCCGCGCAGGTTGGAGCTGTGGCCGAGACCGGGGGCCGGCGGGTTGCCATTGCCGGTTTCCAGGGCGCGCGCGGGGGTCGGTTCGGGCGCGGGGGCGAGAGATGTAAGGGCATCGGCGGGGCGGCCCATGGCGGGCGAAAGGGTGGCGATCGCCTCGCCGCCAAGAACGAGTTCGGCGAGCTTGGCACTTTCCTCGACGGTAAGCCAATGGTCGCTGCCGGGCACGCGCAGGAGCGCATGGTCGCGGTCGGCGAAGGCCATGGTGAGGGCGGCGATGAGCGCCACGCGCTCGGCAAGGCCGTCATCCTCGGTGGTCGGGCGATTGACCACGACCCGCTGGGCGTGCGGCGGCAGGGCGGGTTCATCGCCGTGCACTTGGCGCACATCCATGAAGAGCGTGGTGCCGCCGCCGCGACCGGCAAGCAGCAGGGGCGGGCTGTAGCGCGGGGTATAGGCCTCGCTGCCGGTATCGTCTTCGCCGATGGTCCAAGTGAAGGGCGGCACCTGGTCGGCGAGCGTCTTCGCCAGCGCATAGGCCGGGCATTTCTTGGGCTGCGAGAAGAGGATGGTGATCATGCCGCCCTCGATACGAAAAAGGCGTCAAGGCGCGGTTAACGGCGGATTTCAGGCATGAAAAAGGCGGCCACGCCGGGCCGCCTCTCGTCATGCCGCGATGGCAGGCCGGGCTCAGTCGCCCTCGCCGGCCTCGGGCGAGAAATATTTCTCGAACTTGCCCTCTTCGCCCTTGTGCTTGTCGGCCTCGGGCAGCTCGTCCTTCTTGGTGGTGAGGTTGGGCCATTCGGCGCTGAACTTTGAATTGATCTCGAGCCACTTCTCGGTGTCGGGCTCGGTATCGGGGAGGATCGCCTCGGCGGGGCATTCGGGCTCGCACACGCCGCAGTCGATGCATTCGTTGGGGTTGATGACGAGCATGTTCTCGCCTTCGTAGAAACAGTCGACCGGACAGACCTCGACACAGTCGGTATATTTGCATTTGATGCAGGCGTCGGTGACGAGATAGGTCATGGCATTTCCCTGATTGGACGGTCGTTTCCTCTCGCTAAGCAAGGCAGGAGCGAGGCGTCAACGGCCAAGCGGTTCATGCGAGTGGTTCGCATTTTCAATAGGCGCGCCGACGCTAGTACAGCGGGATCGTTCGGCCGGTGCCGTCGAGACGGCGATAGCAGGCTTCGGCCTCCGAGGGCGGGCCGCGGCGCACGGGGAGGTCAAGGATCTCGATGACGCGCACGTCGCCATGGACGGGGACGGTCAGGACCTGTCCGGGGGCGACCTGGCAGGAGGATTTCTCGGCGCGGCGGCGGTCGATGCGGCAATGCCCTTCGTCGATCAGGCGCTGCGCCTGGCCACGTGTCTTGACGAGGCGCAGGCGGGTGAGGAGCGTATCGAGGCGGAGCGTGGGGTTCAGCGCTTCAAACCTTTCAGCGCGTCGGCAAAGGCGTTGCCCGGGCGCGGGGCCTTGGCGCGGCGGTGCTTTTTCGCATGGGGGTGCGGCTTCTTGGCGCGGCGGCCCTTATATTCATAGCCCGCCTTGCCGGGCTGGAAGCCGAGGTCTGCCATGAGGCGGCGCACCGCCTTGTCATGGAGGCCGACCGAGGTGGCGAGCGCGACGTCGAGCGGGTCGGCGGTCGAGCCCTTGGACGCCATGGCATGGGCGGCGAGCCGGTCGGCGAGGTCGATGCGCAGCCACTGCGGGCCGAGGCGGCGATAGGCGAGCGCGGCGCCGGTGCGGTCGAGGTCGGGCGTATCCTCGAGCACCGAGGCGCCGGGGTCGGGGAGCGCGGGCAGGCTGGTGCCGTCGCGGATGGCGGCGAGCATGGCGCGCAATTCCTGCGCCTTGGGTTTCATGAGGGTGGCGACGAAGACGTCGAGCGGGCCGAGGCGGACGCGCAGGCCATGGAGGCGCGAGCGCGCGGGCTTGTCGAGCGCGGCGATGGCGCTGGCGAGGCTCTTGCGCGGCAAGTGGCCGCCGGCATCGGCGAGCATGGCGGCGATGGCGCGCACGCTGCCCGGCGTCTCGGGATCGGCGGCGGCATCGGCAAGGCGGCGCAGCGGCGCGAGATGCGCGGTGATCTGGCGGTCGAGCCACTGTTCGAGACGAGCCCGCAGCGCGCTGCGCTGGGAGGCCGAGAGGCGATCGAGGGCGCGCACGGTGCGCAGCGCGGGCTCGGTCAGCGAGCGGCCGGGGGCGAGACGGGCGAGAAGCTGGCCATCCCAGCCGACGCCGAGGCGGTCGCCGTCCTCGATCAGCTTGAAAGCGCTGTCGGGGCCGTCGATGAGGCTTTGCGCGCGGCGCGCCAGTTCCTCGCCCAAGCGGCGTTCGGCGGCGGCCAGCAGGAGACGCTTGTCATGGGCGCGGGCGGTGGGATCGACGCTAAACTCGAAGCCCATGAGATGACCGATGGGCTCGGGGCCGACCGAGACCTCACCATCGGCGGCGACGGTCACGGGGAGGGCGTCGGCGCCCGACGCACCGATGTCGCGCACCAGCATGGCGGTGCGGCGATCGACGAAACGCTGGGTGAGGGCGGCGTGGAGCGCATCCGACAGGCGGGCTTCGACCTCGCGGGTGCGTTCGGCCCAGCGCGGCGGGTCCTTCAGCCAGTCGGAGCGCTGGGCGATATAGGCCCAGCTGCGGATGCCGGCGAGCCGGTCGGCCAGCGTTTCGATGTCGCCCATGACGTGGTCGAGCCGGTTCACCTCGGCGTTGAACCAGTCCTGGCTGATATGGCCGCCATCGGAAATGTAGCTGTAGATGCGCCGTACCATGCGGGCATGGTGGGTGGCGCCCACCTTGCGGAAATCGGGGAGGCCGCAGCAGGACCAGAGGCGGCGCGCCTGCCCCGCCTTCAGATGGGCGATGCTCGGATCCTCGGCGAGATGCTTGAGGACGGCGAGGTCGATCGACAGCGGCGCGGCGCGCAACATCGGGTCGGCGGGCTTGGCATCGAGGCTGGCGATGAGCGCGGTGACGTCGGTGAAATCGAGGTCGGCATTACGCCAGAAGACGTTGGACAGGGGCTTGAAATGGTGCCCCGTGATGGCGTGGATTTCCTCGTCGGTGAAGCTTGAGGCGTCGTCCTCCTCGATCCCGAGGCTGCCGAAGCTGCCGTCGGTCTGGTGGCGCCCGGCGCGGCCCGCGATCTGGGCCATTTCATGGATGTGGAGGCGGCGGCGGCGGGCACCGTCGAACTTGCTCATTCCGGCAAAGGCGACGTGCTTGACGTCCATGTTGAGGCCCATGCCGATGGCATCGGTGGCGACGAGATAGTCCACTTCGCCGCGCTGGAAGAGGTCGACCTGTGCGTTGCGGGTGGCGGGCGAGAGGGCCCCCATGACGACGGCGGCACCCCCTTTGAAGCGCCTGAGCATCTCGGCGAGCGCGTAGACCTGCTCGGCGGAGAAGGCGACAATCACGCTGCGGGCGGGCAGGCGGGTGAGCTTGGAATGCCCCGCATAGGAGAGGGTGGAGAAGCGCGGGCGGGTGACGATTTCGGTGTCGGGGAGCAGTTCCTCGATGATCGGGCGCAAGGTGGAGGAGCCGAGGATCAGGGTTTCCTCGCGGCCCCGCGCGCGCAGCATGCGGTCGGTGAACACATGACCACGCTCGGGGTCGATGCCGAGCTGCGCCTCGTCGATGGCGGCGAAGGCGAAATCGCGCGGCAGGTCGCCCGGATCGCCGGGGAGCGCTTCGTCGCTGGGCACGGGCATCGATTCGGCGGTGCACAGGACGTAGCGCGCGGTAGGCGGGACGATGCGTTCCTCGCCGGTGACGAGCGCGACCTGTTTCTCGCCCTTGATGGCGACGACGCGGTCGTAGACCTCGCGCGCGAGCAGGCGCAGCGGGAAGCCGATGACGCCCGATGAATGGGCGCACATCCGCTCGATCGCCAAGTGGGTCTTGCCGGTGTTGGTGGGGCCCAGGATGGCCCGTACGAGGCCGTCATCCGACCGGGACATGAGGTCAGCATGATGGAGCGGAGGCAGCGATGCAAGAGTGTCTTTCGCGCATCATGGCGCGCCATGCTCTTGTCATTAAGCAATCTTAACCATGAGGGTGCATAAGGGAGGCTGAGACGAGTCGCGCGCGCGGCTCGGGCATGGCTTGGGAGCGATAAACGGACATGGCGCATCACATGCGGGAGACGGGTGGAAAGCGGCGCGGCTGGCGGGTTGCCGGCGGTGCGCTGGCACTCGTCTCGGGCGTGGCGTTGATGGCGGCAGCCCCATTTTCCGCCGCGCTCGCCGATGACGGCGCCGACGTGCCGGGACCCGACATGGCCGCCGAACTGGCGGCGGCGGGGGTGTCGAGCGCGGATCGCGGGGCGCTGTCCGGGCGGCGGATGGTCGCCGGACGCGCGGTCACGATGTTGAAAGCGGCGCCCGAGCGGGCGTTTCGCGAATTGGTGGCGCGGGTCGGCGAGGCCGACGGGCTCGCCGCCAGCCTCAGGCGCGCGGGTGTCACGCGCGGCGATGCACAGGCGGCGGCGGACGCGGTTCGCGCGGCGGCCGGTGGACCGGTGCACGCGGGCACGCGGGTCGACATCAGGCTGGGTAAGCCGGGCGGGGGCGGGATGCGTCCGCTCGAGGCGCTGACGCTCAAGCCGCGCGATGATCTGTCGGTGACGCTCGAGCGCACGGCGGCAGGCGATTTTTCAGTGCGGCGCGAGGCGATCGGCGTGACGGTCACCCCGCTGCGGGTGTCGGGCCGTGCGGGCGACGGGCTCTATTGGGCATTGCGCGGCGCGGGCGTCTCCGCGCGTGCGGCGCAGGATTATCTCAAGGCCATCGGCGGTGCGGTCGATGTCGGCGAGGTAGGCGCGGAGGACCGCTTCGACCTCGTCATCGAACAGCGTGCCAGCCAGGATGGCGAGGCCAATGCCGGACGGCTGCTGTATGCCGGGCTCGACCGAGTAGGGGCGAGCGATGTCGAGATGCTGCAGTGGAGCGTCGGCGGCGAGACGCGCTGGCTCGATGCCGGTCGTCTGGGCGGCGAGGCCGAAGGCATGATCTGGCCGGTGGCGGCGCGCATCTCCTCCGGCTTCGGCATGCGGCGGCACCCGATCCTGCGCTACAAGCGCATGCACAAGGGGATCGATTTTGCCGCGACCCGCGGCACGCCGATCCAGGCGGCGGCCGACGGGGTGGTGATCCGCTCCGGGCGCGCCGGTGGCTATGGCAATCAGGTGCGCATCCGCCATGAGGACGGGACGGTGACGAGCTACAGCCACATGGCGCGGCTTTCGGTCGCCGCAGGGACGCGGGTTGCGCAGGGCGATGTCATCGGCACCGTCGGCTCGACCGGCCTGTCGACGGGCCCGCATCTGCATTACGAGGTTCACCAGGGCGGGCGCGCGGTCGATCCGCGCGGCGTCGGCTCGGTCCAGCGCGCGACGCTGTCGGGCGAGGCGCTGGCGGCGTTCAAGGCGCGCCTCGAAGAATATCGGGCGCTACCGGTCGGCTAGTCAGCGAGCGGGTTCCAACGAATGAGGGCGTGCTGCCGCGCGCGGTCTCGGACCAACAAAAAAGCCGGGCATCGAGCCCGGCGCTCTTGTCTTGATGCCCGGACCGGAGCCCGGTCCGTGGTGAGGCGCGCGAAAAGTCCCCCGGACTTTCCGCGCAGACTCACTTCCCATGCCCGCGCCAGCGTTTGACGACGCGGCTGATAATGCCTTCCTCGTCGCCGACGTCGCGCCACATCTCGGCGAAGCTGGGGTCGGACGAGGCGGGCCGTTTCTCGGCCTCGAGATTGTCGAAGGACACGCGGATCGGAATGTTGACGCCCTCGCCGCAGACGATGACCTCGCGGTTGCGAAGCGCGGGGATGGCGTCGAGGAAGCCGCGCGCGCCTTCGGGCATGGCGGCACGCACCATGTCCTGGTCGCGCTCGTTGTTGAGGCGCATCGAGAGGATGGTGCCGCACTGCGACAGCACGCCTTCGGCCAAGTCGGACGGGCGCTGGGTGATGAGGCCCAGCGACACGCCATATTTACGGCCTTCCTTGGCGATGCGTTCGAGGATGCGGCGCACGGCCTGGCCCTTGCCGGTGTCGGTTTCCTTGGGAACGTAGCGGTGCGCTTCCTCGCAGACGAGGAGGATGGGGCGCAGCGTCTCGGTACGGCTCCAGATGGCATAGTCGAACACCATGCGCGCGAGCACGCTGACCACGGTCGAGGTGACTTCGGACGGCACGCCCGAGACGTCGACGATACTGATTGGGCGGCCATTGGCGGGCAGGCGGAACATTTTGGCGATGAACTTGTGCATGGTGTCGGACACCATCATGCCGGAGAACATGAAGGTGAAGCGCGGGTCGGCGCGCAGTTCATCGAGCTTGTTCTTGATGCGCTTGTATGGGGTAGCGTCGCCGGCGCGATCAAGCTTGCCCATCTCGTTGACGAGGATCTGGTTCAGGTCGGTGAGGAGGTAGGGGATCGGGCTGTCGACGGTGACCTTGCCGAACTGGTCGGCCATCTTGTTGCGGCTGCGCGCTTCCAGAAGGATCTTGGCGAGAATGTCCTCGTCGCGCTGGCGCTCGGTGCCGTCGCTGGTGAGGAGGACCTCGGCATGTTCCTCGAAGTTCATCAGCCAGTAGGGCAGCTGGAGGTTGTCGACGTTGAAGATCTCGCCGTGATTCTTGAAGGCGGCCGAATATTCGCCGTGCGGATCGATCATGACGATGTGCCCCTCGGGGCTGGCATCGCAGATGCGGTGGAGGATCAGCGACACCGAGGTCGATTTACCCGTACCGGTCGAGCCGAGGACGGCAAAGTGCTTGCCGAGCATGGGGTCGACATAGAGCGCACCGCGGATGTCGTCGGTCGGATAGACGGTGCCAATCTCGATATGCGGGCGCGAATCGGCGGCGAACACGCTGCGAAGGTCGCGCGTGGTCACGGGAAAAACTTCGGCGCCGGGGATCGGGAAGCGGGTGACACCGCGCTTGAAGCCCGACAGGCGCCCGTCGCTTTCGCGATTGCCTTCGCCGAGGAAGTCGACATTGGCGAGGACGGTGCCGCCCTCGCCCGCGCGCATGGTGCGCACGTTGGCGATGAGCCAGTTCTTGCCGACGCCGACCTTGACCTGTGAACCGACCTGCCCCGAGAGGCGCAGCGCGGGATCGTCCTCTTCGGCGAGCTGGTGGAGCCGCGCAGGGTCGATCACGATGGCCGAGGAGGAGCCGGCGATCTCGGCGACCTGGCCGATGGCTTCGTGCTGGACGATGGGGCCGTCGGCGGCGCTGCCGGGCGCCTCGCCATCGGCATAGCTTTTGAGTTCGCTCAGGAAATCGTTGAGGTTCGACTGGTCGCTCATGCCCCGTTCCGCCTTTTCTTAACGCAGGTGAAGTTTTTCCGCTTTGTAGCTCATAGCAGTTAAGAGGCGGTTAGACACGCCTTTCAAAAAGGTCAGGTTCGGCGCGAAAAGACGAAGGCGGCGAACCAGCCGAGAAAGAGCGACACGGCGATGGCGACGAGCCCGTAGAGGAAGGGGCGGCGCTGGGCGGCCAGCGCGACGAAGCGCTCGAAGCCCGATTTGCCGATCTCGATCTCGCGGGTGGCGACGGCGAGGACGCGGCCATCGGCGATGAGGAAGGTTTCGGCGGTATAGGTGCCGACCGGAACGCGGCTGGGGATGGGGATGCGCGCGCGGTAGAGGACGCGGTCGGAGATTTCGACGCCGTCCTCGTAGCTGGCATAGAGCCCCTCGCGGGTGCGGCGCTCGACGAGGCCGGATTCGAAGGTGCGGATGGTGGCGGCGGCCGCGCCGGGGCCGGGGGAAAGCTGGAGATGCTCGGGGCCGAGCTCGTAGATGGCGGCGGTGCGTTCATCGAGCAGGCGGTCGAGCGGGGCCGAGCTGGCGACGGCGTAGAAGCCGGGGACCGAGCGGAAGCGGTGCGCATCGGCGTTCATCCAGATGCCCGCGATCTTCTGTTTCTGGCGGATGAGCAAGGGCTCGGCGGGACCGCGCAGGACGACGGCGATGTCGGCGGGTTCCTCGGGCGGTTCGCCGCCGGGGTAGAGGATGGCGCCGAACAGGAGGAGCTGGGCGCCAGTGAAGCTGGTGCGGATCTGCACCTCGCGCGCCGAGACGTCCGGGACGAGCGTGGGAGCCGGTGTCGCGGCGCCGGTGAAGGCGAGCCAGCACAGGAGGGGGAGGAGCAGCCGCCGCATCGCTAGAGCACCTGTATCGTGAAGATCTCGTCGGGCCGCCAGGCCAGGCCGAGGAGCATGCGCAGGGCGACGGCGAGGATCATGAGCGCGAGGAGCAGGCGCAACAGGTCGGGCTTCACCTTGGTGGCGATGATGGCGCCATATTGGGCGCCGACAACGCTGCCGAGGAGGAGGAGCGCGGCGAGAACGATGTCGACCGCCTGTGTCGTCATGGCGTGGACGAGGGTGGTGACGGCGCTGACGGCGAGGATCATGACGAGGCTGGTGCCGACGACGACGCGCGCGGCCATGCCGAGGATGTAGATCATCGCCGGGATGACGATAAAGCCGCCGCCGACACCGAGGAGGACGGTGAGGATGCCCGCGCCGAAGCCCACGAGCATGGGCGCGATGGGGCTGATGTAGAGACCCGAGGCATAGAAGCGCCAGCGGAAGGGCAGCGCGGCGATGGCGCGGTGGTGGCGCTTGGGCGGGCCCGACTTTTCGGGCGGGTCGATCCATTTGAGGGCGACGAGCGCGTCGCGCAGCATGAGGCCGCCGACCCCGCCCAAGAGGGCGACGTAGAGAAAGCCGATGACGAGATCGACCTGTCCCGACGCCTGGAGCAGGCGGAAAAGGAAGGCGCCGAACAGCGAGCCGAGGATGCCGCCCGCGATCATCACGCCGCCCATCTGGAAATCGACGCCGCCGCGGCGCATGTGCGCGGCGACGCCCGAGACGCTGGTGCCGGTAACCTGCGTGGTGGCGCTGGCGACCGCGACGGTGGGCGGCACGCCGTAGAAGATGAGGAGTGGGGTGGTGAGAAAGCCGCCGCCGACCCCGAACAGCCCCGACAGAATGCCGACGACAAGCCCCAGCGCGATGATGAAGAGGCCGTTCACGGCCATCTCGGCGATGGGCAGGTAGATATCCACGAAGCTCGGACTAGCCGCCCCTCGCGACGAAATGAAGGCGGCGTGTGGGGCGCTCGCGCTTTTTCGTGCCCTAGAAGTCGGCGGCGAGAGTGAGCGCGGGGCCCGAGCCGGGGCGGGCATTGCCGGCGAGTTGCTGGCGATAGTCAGCGTGGAGCGTGACGCCGCGATAGACGGGCATGGAGAGGCGAGGGCCGATGTCGAGCCGTGACGCACCGGGCTGAGCCGCGCCCCACAGGCCGCCGCCGAGGCGAATCTTGCGCCACAAGGGGAGGCTCGCGGTGGCGGCGCCATCGATGAACAGGTCGGGGTCGGTGATGCCGACGAGCCCGGCCTGGGCATAGGCGTCGAGCGTCAGCCCGCGCCCGAGCGGGCGGCCGTAGAGGCCCGTCTCGGCGAAGAAAGCGAAGGCGGAGCGGGCGGCCGGCCCCTCGCCGATCGCCTCGCGCCGTTCGGCGGTGAGCGCGAGCGGAAGGCCGGGGACGGGGGTGTAGCGTAGCCCCAGCGCGACCTCGTCGCCGCGCACCGCACCGGTTGCCGAGGAGAGGCGGGCGGCGAGGCCGAGACGGCGGTTGTGGTTGTAGATCAGGCGGACGCCCGCCTGGTCGCCGCCGAGCATCGAGCCGGGGGCAAGGCCGGGGGTGCCGGCGAGGTCGGTCGAATAGGCCTCGCGGGTAAAGCTCCAGCCCGACAGCTGCCAGCGATCGAGGGGGGCGGGACCGGCATCGCGCGTGCCAGCGGCAGCGGGGGTGGTCATGACGGGCGGCGGGACGGCGGCGGTCGCGCTGCTGCTGCTCGCGCTGGCGTAGAGCGGGCTGCCGTCGGAGAGCGAATAGCCGATGAGCGCGGGGTCGAGCATGGCGCTGGCGGTGGCGACCGGCTGGGGCACGGCATAAGGCAACGGGATGGGGATCTGCTCGTAGCGGTGGGTATGCGCGGCCGGGGCCGGTGCCGGTGCGGGCTGGCCTTGGGGTGGGAGGTAATAGGCCGCCGCCGCGCCGGGCGGACCCGCGAAGGGGATGAGATAGCCATAAGGGGTGAGCACCGCGCCCGGGGGGACGGCTGGCGCGGTGCTCGAGGGGATGGAGTAACGCGCACCGAGCGGGGCACTGTCGGTCGGGACGGCAGGCGGCGCTGCGGCAGCGGCGAGGGTCGCGGGCGGCAGGTCCGAGGCGCTGGCCGGCGGCGCGGCGAGGCTGGGGTCGCCCGACAGGCCGGTGCCGAGGACGCGCAAGCCGACCCAACCGGCAACGATCAGGGCGAGAAAACGAGTGGCGTTGCTCATGCGCGATACTCCCGCGGAAAGACGTGATCGGTCTTGTCCCACGCCTTGGGGCCCGGGGTGAGGTGGAGCTTGAGCGCGCGCCAAGCGGCGAAGATGGCGATGGTGTTGCCGACGACGAGCCGGGGCACGGCGCGCAGACCCTCGGCGAGGCCGTAGGTCATGCCGGTGAAGAGCGCGCGCATGGCGACGCGCCACGTCAACAGCACGGCGTTGATGACGAGCAGCGTCTCGAGCAGCGGTTCGTGCGGCCAGGTGACGGGCGCGCCGAGGCGGGCGGCGATCCAGAGCTGGGCGAAGAGGAAGAAGGCGGCATAGCCGGTCAGGAGAAGCAGCGCGGCGAGCGGGCCGCGCCGGTCGCGCAGTCGCATCCATCGCTCACCCAGCCCGCCGCGCCAGCCCAGACGGTCCCAACCCGAAAAGGCGATGCCGCCGATCCAGCGCGCCTTCTGGCGCACGGCGGCGGAAAAGGAGCCGGGGAAATGGCCGCGGCTGGCGACCATCGCGGGGCTGCCCGCGGTGGCCGGAATGCGCACGAACAGGGTGCGGAGCCCCATCTGGCCGAGTTTCAGGCCGAGTTCGTAATCTTCGGTCTGGCTGTCGGCATCGAAGGGGCGGCCGTCTTGATAGGCGGCGATGCGCCCCAAGGCCTCGCGGTTGAGCGCGCAGCCGACCCCGGCGAGCGGGACGGCGGCGCCGACGGCTTCGCGCACGACGAGCTCCTTGCCATGCGCCTCGGCGAATTCGTCGCAATAATGGCCGCCGATCCAGCGGCTGGCCGCATCGATCAGCGGGACGACGGGAAGCTGGACCGCGCCGCCGCGCAGGACGAGCGCGTCGAACAATGGCAGTTCGAGCGGGTGCACCACGTCCTCGGCGTCGTGGAGGATGATCGCTTTGGCGAGACGGCCGCGCGCGGCTTCTTCGTCGAGCAGCGCGGCATGGAGATGATTGAGGCAATCGGCCTTGGTGGTCGGCCCGGCATGGGGGAGCAGCACGGGGACGATGCGGCTGTCGCGCAAGGCGGTGATGGCGGCGGTGGTCTTGGGGTCGTTGGGATAGTGGCCGACGAAGAGCAGATAGTCGGCGCTGGTGCCATAGCGCTCGAGCGTGGTGCGCAGCATGTCGCCGATCACCGCGCCTTCGTCCCAGGCGGGGATGAAGACCGCCATCCAGCCGGGCGTGGCGGGCGCGTCGAGGCGGCTCGCGAAGGCGCGCGGATAGCGGCGATAGACGGTGAGGTGGCGCCACAGGCGGCGGGTGAAATAGAGCAGGTCGACGAGGAGGTCGTCGAGCGCGAAGAGGAGAAAGCCGACGGCGGCGAAGAGCGCCAGTTCGGCGGCGATGGCGGGCAGCAGGCTGCTCACGAAAGCGCCTCCGGCGCCATGCCGCAAGATGGTCGGAAAGCTCGGCCGGTCATGCGGGGTCCCCCTGTCCGCGTGTGTTCCGAGCCCCCCAAGCCATAAACAGATGTTTAATCCATGCAAGGGCTTTCGATACGGGCGCGAAAGGCTGGGAACGGGCGCGGCGGCCGATCTTTACTGGACGGTAAGGTTAACGGGGTAGTGACGGGGGTGGAGACACCAGAAGGACCCGGCCTCACCGATGACCGCTTACGCCCAGCAGCAGTTTCGCCAGATCGTCCAGCGCCACGGCCAGCGACTGTCGGCGCGTGCGGCGGCGATCCATCGGGGGCTGGAGGCGAACCTGTCGAAGGTGGCGCTGTTCTGGGTGCTCCTGGCGATGTCGGCCTGTTCGCTCCGCGTCGTTGCCAGCCCCGACATGGGACAGGTGCGCGGCTTGGAAACGGCGATGCCCTATGTCTTCGTGGTGCTCGGCCCGGTGCTGACGCTGGCCTTCGGGCTGTACGGCTTTCGCGGCGGCGAGGAGATGGCGCGTTCGGCCAACCCGATCGCCAAGATCGGGCGCTGGGAGCCGGTGACTCGCGCGCGGGCGCGCGCGCACCGACTCTATGGGACAGGCGGGATCATGGTCTCGCTGCTGGTCGGCATGCTCCTCAATGTGCCAATCCGGGTGACCGAATATCTGGTGTCTATCCCGGCGATTCCCTCGGTGACCCCGACTTGGCTGTCGACCCTGCATTTCATGATGACGCTCGATGTCGTGCTGCTGACGAGCCTTTATACGCTCGCCTTCTGCGCGGCGCTGCGCAAGGTGCCCTTCTTCCCGCTGCTGCTCGGCGCGATCTGGATGCTCGATCTCACCATGCAGCTCATCGTCGCGCAGACGGTGACGGCGGCGGGCCTGCCGCATGGGATCGCCGAGCCGCTGCACACGCTGCTCGACGGCAATGTGAAGAAGGTGCTGATCTCAATGGCGCTGTGGGCGCCCTATCTGCTGCTGTCCGAGCGGGTCAACGTGACCTACCGCCAGCGCATCGCGCGCGGCTGAGCGCTTTCCTTCCGCATTAACGGCCAGGTGGGTCGAATCGGCGACTAGCCGAGTCGCAGCCCTGAGTCGCGCGCGGCGAATCGCGATTGAAGTGCGAGTTAAATCGCTTTCGGGGGAGGGCGGGGCCGCGACAGCCTGTCCGAATCTGATACAAATCTTAACCATGACCTTGAGTTCCGACTCGGCGTTAATTCGCATTTAACGCGTAAAAACAGCAACTTATGCTTTGACGCATGATTGACGATTTTAATGCGAGTTAAATTTCAATGGTTGACACTTCCTTACTTTCACCCCCTTCATGAGGTCATCCGATGCGGGGGTGGCACTCATCCAAGCGAGGATCGGGAAGCCCGGGCAGACCATCCGGGACGAACGATCCGAGCGAGTGCCGAGCCGGGTTGGAGGGAGTGGCCGGTCACGGTTGCTCGCAACCATGACCATAGCGATTAGGGGACGTAACATGACCAACTTCATCAAGATGATCAAAGACGAAAACGGTGGTTCGGCGGCTGAATATGCGCTGATTCTCGCCATTATCGGCGCGACCGTGGCGATTGCCTCGATCCTGCTCGGCAACGCCATCGGCGGCGCCATGAACGATGCGTCGAACTGCCTCAATGCGGATTCGGGCAACCGTAACAGCGCTTGCCAGAACTAAGCCTTCAGGCAGCGTTGAAAGAGGGGCGGCGGGTCGAGCGATCGATCCGCCGCCCTTCCTCTTTTGGGACAGATGGTTTCCGAAAGGTTGATTTCCTCTCGGTTTTACGGTCCGATGCTGATATAGATTAAGGGTGTAAACGGGCGTTCGTACAGGACGCCGTGCTCGGGGGACTGGCATGAGACGTCAATCGGTTATCGCCATCGCCATCGCATTGGTCCTCGGGATCGTTGCGGTTTACCTTGCCAACACATGGCTTTCAGGCCGCGAGGCGCGCATCGCGGAGGCCAATCAGGGCACGACCGAAGTGGCGGTCGCCGCGGTGCCGCTGGCCTATGGCACGCCCATCACCGCCGACAAGGTGCGCTTTGCCAATTACCCCACCGACATGCTGCCGGTCGGGGTCTTCACCACGATGGATGAATTGATGCCCGAGGGGCAGGCGCGCCACGCGCTCCGCCCGATCGAGGTCAACCAGCCGCTGCTTGCCGCGGACTTGACGGGCGAGGGCGAGGGCGCCTCGATCGCCGCGCTGTTGCCCGCCGGGATGCGCGCCGCGACGGTGCGGGTGAATGCAGTGTCGGGGGTGGCGGGCTTCATCCAGCCCAATGACACGGTCGACGTGCTGATCACCCGGCAGGACCTCACCGGGGCCGGCGAACAGGTGACCGACGTGCTGCTCCAGAATATTCGCGTCATCGCGATGGACCAGGATTCGCAGGGCGAGGACGAGCGCGCGCGGGTGTCGAATACAGCCACGCTCGAGGTGACACCCGTCGAGGCGCAGAAGCTGGCGCTCGGCCAGCGGCTGGGGCAGCTCAGCCTGGTGCTCCGCAAGCCCGGCGAGGAAGAGAATATCGCCATGGTCGAGACGGTGAGCCTCGATGACCTGCAATATGAACTGTCGGGGATGCGCCGCGACCTCAGCCGTCCGGCGCCCCAGCAGCGCCCGGCGCCGGCGCAGGCGATGACCCAGCGGGCCGCGCGCCCGCAACCGGCGCGTCAGCCCGCGCCGCCGCCACCGCCGCCCAAGCCGACGGTGGAAATCACGCGCGGACTGCAATCTGAAACTTACGAGGTGGGGGAATGACCATGGGGGCATGTTGGAAAGCCGCGGCGGCGGCGTTGATAGCCAGTGCGCTGGCGATGCCGCAGGCAGCAGCAGCGCAGACGATCGCCCCGGCAATGGGCGATTATGCGGGCGAATTGCAGGTGCCGCTCAACAAGAGCCAGGTGCTGCGCGTCGACCGCCCCTATGCCAAGGCGCTGGTCGGCAATAGCGAGATCGCCGACATCCTGCCGCTGACCGACGATTCGCTCTACGTGCTGGGCCAGTCGATCGGCACCACCAGCCTCACTCTCTACGACAGTCGCGACCGGCTGATCGCGGTGGTCGATATCGCGGTCGGCCCCGATGTCGGCGGCCTGAAGCGCCAGCTGGCCGAACTGATGCCCGGCGACAGCATCGGGGCGCGCATGCTCGGCGATGCGATCGTGCTCGAGGGGATCGTCTCCTCCTCGGTCGCGGCGGACCGCGCGCTGCGGCTGGCCGAGGCCTATAATCCGGCGCGGGTCATCAACATGATGTCGATCGGCTCCTCGCAGCAGGTGATGCTCGAGGTGCGCTTCTCCGAGATCAAGCGCAACGCCTTGAAGGACATGGGCGTCGGGTGGTTCTTCGGCGGCGGCGACGTCGACGGCGCGTTCGGCGACGGCGCCTCGCTCGGTACCGACCCCGAGACGGGCCAGAACCAGCTCACCTTGTCGAGCATCACCGATGCGTTCGGGATCATCTCGGGGAGCTTCTCGGCGCTGGGCGCGGATATTTCGGCGACGCTCGATGCGCTCGAACGCAAGGGCATGGTCTCGACGCTGGCCGAGCCGACGCTGGTCGCGCTGTCGGGCGAGACCGCGAGCTTCCTCGCGGGCGGGGAATTCCCGATCCCCATCGCGCAAGGCGGCGGGGGCATCGGTGGCAACAATGCCATCACCGTCCAGTTCAAGCCGTTCGGGGTGGGGCTGGCCTTCACGCCGACCGTGCTCGCCGACGGGGTCATCAACCTGGTCGTCGAGCCCGAGGTGAGCTCGATCGACACTTCGGCCTCGGTGACCGTCAACGGACTGGTCGTGCCGGGCCTGCAGACGCGCCGCGCCTCGACCGTTATCGAATTACGCGATGGCGAAAGCTTCGCGCTGGCCGGGCTGATCCGCACCGATTTCAACGACACGGTGCGCCAATTCCCGCTGCTGGGTTCGATCCCGATCATCGGGTCGCTGTTCCGCTCGACGAGCTTTCAGCGCGAAGAGACCGAACTGGTTATCGTCGTCACGCCGCGGCTGGTGCGCCCGGTGCCCGCGGGCACGCTGCCGGTGCCGACCGACCGGGTCAGCCCGCCCGACGAGATCGACCTGTTCCTCTTGGGCCGGACCGACAGCGGCGTGCCTGCCGTGTCGCTGCCCGGCGAGCCGGCGGGCGAGGTCTGGTATCCGATCGGCGAGCCGCCGACCGAGGCGGCGCCCGATAATCACATCTATGGCGGCGGCATGGCCGCGCTCGATCCTGCCACGCTCGAAGGGGAATATGGCCATGACTATTAAGCTGGATCGCCGCGCCGCGCTCGGCCTCGCCTGTCTTGGCCTGGGCCTCGGTGCCTGTGCACCGGTCGACCACGGGTTCGGCGAGACGCTCGCCTACGCCAAGGCGGCGCAGACCGTGAATCCCGACCCCGTCTATGCCGATGGCGGTGCGCAGCCCGGCGACAATGCCGACGTCGGCGCCGCGGCAGCCGAGCGCTACCGCACGGGCACGGTGACCGAGGTCGAGGCGGTGCGCAGCACCGAAGTGTCGGGCGGCGGGGGCTGATCGGCGCGCTCCCGCAAAAGGGGGCGCGCGCCATGAGGAGATGAAAGGTGTATCGCTCGGTTAGAAGGCTAGGATTGTCGAACGAGGGCGCTGCCGCCCCAACCATCGCCCTGTCGCTGTTCGCGCTGGTCGGGGCCGGAGGGATCGCGTTCGATTATGCCCGGATGGCGAGTCTCGATACCGAATTGCAGAGCGCCGCCGACCAGGCGACGCTGGCCGCCGCCTCGCAGCTCGACGGATCGACCGGCGCCTGCCAGCGCGCCGCGCTCGCCGCTCGCGCCTTCCTGTCGAACGAAACCCGCCTGTCGAACGACGGGCGCGGGCTGGCGATTACCGTGCCCGAGGAAAGTAGCTGCGATGCGGTGGGCAAGGTGCGCTTCTACCAGGACAAGGCCAAGACCACGGCGGCGGATGCCGACAGCAACGCCAATTTCGTCGAGGTCGAGGTCGATGCGCGCGACATCAATTTCGCGCTGACCCCGGTGGTCGGCGCGCTGTCCAACGACGGCATGATCGCGATCGCCTTTGCGGGCGTGAACACCGCGGTGTGCAAGACCCCGCCGATCATGTTGTGCAACCCGCTCGAGGACGAGGGGCTCGCCTTCAATGCCGACAGCCGCCGGGGCGATGGCCTCCGCCTCGTGGTCAATGACGGTGGCGGGATGGTGCCGGGCAATTTCGGCTTCCTGCGCACCGGCCTGTCGGATGGCTCGACCGCCTCGGGGACCAACGAGTTGAAGAAGGCGCTCGGTTGGGACAATCCGCCGGGCAATTGCCAGCCGGGCAGCGGGGTGCATTCGGAAACCGGCGCCAAGGAAGCGGTGATGAGCGCCATCAACAGCCGCTTCGACATTCTCACCAACGGCCAGCTGAACGTCATCGACTGCAATTCGGCGGGGGGCAAATGCTCCTCGTCCGTCAACAGTCACAAGGACCTGGTGATGGACAAGAATGGCGCCAACCTGTCCTGCGGTCCCTCCTCGGGCGGATCGAAGGGGTGGAAGCTCAGCAACAATCCCTATCGCCCGGTCACCGATGCATCGAGCGCCAAATATGTCGACAATTACACCGACACGCCCGACGCCATGGGACATCCGCGCGATCGCTGCCACGCAATCAGCAACCTCGGCAATTGCGATTTCGTGGTCGATCCGGTGGCGGGAACGACGCTGGCGCAATCGCATCTCGGCGATGGCGACTGGGACATCGACACCTATTGGCGGGTCAATCACGGCGCGGCGAGCTATCCGACCAGCCTGACCCCGACGATCGTGTCGGTGAGCAAGCAGAGCCTGCCGGCGGGGCAGACCTTCCCGACGCGCTACATGGTTTATCTGTGGGAGATCGAGACGCGGGCCTCGGCCTCGTTCAACACGACGACGCACCAGGCCACCGTCGGCATTCCCGCCGCGCGCCTGAAAGCGACCGGCCTGCCTCCGGTCGATGCCTCGACCTATGGCAGTGCGGTGTGCAATCCGACGGGGATGGTGCCCGGCTATGATGCCGCGACCGGCGAATGGACGCTCGACCGACGCCGCGTCACGGTCGCGGTGGTCAATTGCAATGCTTATAATGGCGGCGCCGGACTAACCGGGTCGAAGCCCAATATCCCGGTCGCGGAATGGATGGACGTGTTCCTCGTCGAGCCGAGCTATGCGCGTGGCAGCGGGCCGGGCGCCTTCACCGAATATGGCGACCTTTATGTCGAGATCATCCGCGGCGTGGAGGCGGGCGGCGACAATGAGGCCGAGGTCCAGCTGGTCGTCAAGAATGTGCCCTATCTGATCGAATGATACGAGCGCTCGCCTCGACCTCCCGCCGCCTGCGGCGCGACGACAAGGGCGCGGCGGCGGCCGAACTGGCGCTCGCCATCCCGATGCTGCTCGTGCTGCTGTTGGGGGCGGTGGAGCTCGGCAATTATTTCGTCTCGGGCCATGCGGTGCAGAAGGGCGTGCGCGATGCCTCGCGCTATGCCGCGCGCATCCGGTACGATGACCTGTCCTCGTCGAGTTGCACCTTCAATTCGGGCACGGCCTTCGAGACGGCGATCAAGAATGTCGCGCGCACCGGCAGCGTCGACGGCACGGCCGAGCCACGGCTCAATTTCTGGAGCGACAATTCGACCCTGACGGTGACGCTCGAGTGCGATGACACGGGTACCTATGCGGGGGTTTTCAGCGGCTTTCCCGACGGCGCACCGCGGGTGCGGGTGAACGCCTCGGTGCCCTATCAGAGCCTGTTCGGCCTGCCCTTCCTGCCCAAGCTGCTGTCGGTCAATGCCGACAACCAGGCCGCGGTGTTCGGCGCATGAGCAGGCAGGGTCTCCTTTGCGCCCTGCGGCGCGATACGCGCGGTGCCTCGGCGGTTGAATTCGCGCTGGTCCTGCCGCTGCTCCTGCTGCTGCTCATGGGCATCATCGATGCCGGGCGCTGGATGTGGGAGGCCAATCGCGCCGAAAAAGCGACGATGATGGGCGCGCGCTACCTCGCGGTGACCGACCCCGTGCTGGAGGGGCTGGCCGATCACGGTTTCGCAACCGAACCTGGCACGCCCTTGTCGGGCGGCGATGTCGTCCCGACGAGCTATTTCGGCAAGGCGGTCTGCACCAGCGCGAGCTGTAGCTGCACCGGCAGCGAGTGCGGCGATTTCGGTCTCGACAACACGGCCTTCGCGGGCCTGGTCGAGCATATGGCCCTTTACGACCCGGCGGTGGGCGCGGCCAATGTGGTGGTGACCTACGAGAATGTGGGGCTGGGCTTTGCCGGCGATCCGTCGGGTTCGGACGTCCAGCCGCTGATCACCGTGTCGCTGACCGGAATGAGCTTCCGGCCGCTGGTGTCGGCGCTGTTTCCGGTGAGCCTTCCCTTCGGCAGCTTCGCCTCGGCGATCACCGCCGAGGACATGAGCGGCACGGTGTCGAATTGATGATGATGAGAGAGATGACATGCGCATGAGCGGTGACAATCGGAGAGATCCCAGCTGGAAAGCGTCGGACACGCGGCCGGCGGTCCAGCTGTATCTCAATGTCGCCGAGGGCGATGCCGGGGCGCTGGCGGGGGCGGAAGCCGCCGGGCTGCCGCTGCAGCTCGTCATCACGCGTCCGGGCGACGAGATCGACCTTGCCGAGGTCGACCGCGCCGCTGCCGCGATCATCCAGGTCGCTGAGGACGAGGATGGCGCCGCCGAGCGCTTTGGCGCGATGGCGCGGGCGACCGAGACGCCGCTCATTGCCGCCGCCTTCGATCCGTCGCTCTCCTTCGTGCGCGCGTTGATCAGGGGCGGGGCGCATGACGTCATCCCCCTGCCGCTCGATGTCGCCGAGCTCGAGACCTCGCTGCAGCCGATCCGCGACGAAATGCAGGCACGCGACCGCCGCCAGAGCACGGGGCCGGCCAAGCTCATCACGATGATCAAGTCCGAAGGCGGGGTCGGGGCGACCGCGCTGATGGGCCAGCTCGCCAGCCGCTTTGCCGCGCTCGAAAATCGCGCAGGCCGCGAAGCGCTGCTGCTCGATCTCGACATCCAGTTCGGCGATGCCGCCTTCCAGCTGGGGCTTCATCCCAAGCTGGGGGTCGACGATTTGCTCGCGGCGGGCACGCGGATGGACGGCGACATGATGCGCACGGTGGCGGCGCCGCATCCGAGCGGATTGAATGTCATCGCCGCGCCCGCCGAGATCACCCGGCTCGACGCGCTCGATGTCGATCAGGCGCTGGCGCTCGTCGAGGCGGCGATGAAGGAATATGGCACGGTCTTCGTCGACCTGCCGACCAACTGGACCGACTGGAGCCTGTCGCTCCTGGCGCGCTCGGACCTCGTCATCATGGTGTGCGAATTGTCGATCGCGAGCCTGCACCGGGCCAAGCGGCAGCTCGATCTCATCACCGCGCAGGACCTTGGCCACCTCGACGTGCGAATCGCCGTCAACCGGTTCGAGAAGGGACTGTTCAAGAATGTGACGCGCGAGGATGCCGAACGTGTGCTGGGTCGCCCGGTGGCGTACACGCTGGCCAATGACCATGCGACCATGACGGCGGCGATCGAACAGGGGATTCCGGTCGCCGAAATCCGCCGCAAGGGCGCGCTCAACAAGGATTTGAAAATCCTCGAGGGCGATGTCGCAGCCAGGCTGGGATTGGAGCGATGAGCATGTTTCAGATCAAGAAACCGAACCGCGACGGCGCGGAGAGCCAGGCGCTCGAGCCGACCGAGGCGCCCAGCGAGGAGATGGACCGCGACCGCGAGGAGAAGCGCAAGCTCGTCTCGATCGGCGATGCCGGGGCCTTTGCCAAGCGCGATGCCAACATCGACCTCAAGGTCGAATTGCACCAGAGCCTCCTCGACCAGATCAACCTTGCTGCCCTCGATGCGATGAGCCGCGAGCAGGTCGCCGACGAGATCGGCGACATCATCGCCGACGAGCTGGCCAAGAAGAGCCATGCGCTCAATGCCGCCGAGCGCAAGCAGCTGGTCGACGACGTGCTCGACGAATTGCTCGGGCTGGGACCATTGGAGCCGCTGCTCAAGGACACGACGATCACGGATATCCTGGTGAACGGCTACAAGGACGTGTTCGTCGAGCGGTTCGGCACGCTCGAGCGCTCGCCGGTGATGTTCAAGGACGAGCGCCACCTGTTGCGCATCATCCAGAAGATCGTGTCCGACGTCGGGCGCCGAATCGATGAATCATCGCCGATGGTCGATGCGCGCCTCTCGGACGGCAGCCGCGTCAATGCGGTGGTGCCGCCGCTGGCGCTCGACGGCTCGCTGCTATCCATCCGCAAGTTTGCCAAGGTGCCGATCAGCCTTGAACGGCTGGTCGAGATCGGTTCGGTGCCCGAACCCGTCGCCGAGATCCTGCGCGGTTGCGTCGGGGCGCGGCGCAACATTCTTATCTCGGGCGGCACGGGCTCGGGCAAGACGACGATGCTCAACGCCATGAGCGCCTTTATCGGCCATGACGAGCGCATCGTCACGATCGAGGATTCGGCCGAACTCCAGCTCCAGCAGGAGCATGTGGCGCGGTTGGAAACGCGGCCGCCCAATGTCGAGGGGCGCGGCGAAGTCGCCATGCGCGACCTCGTCAAGAACGCGCTGCGCATGCGGCCCGACCGCATCATCGTCGGCGAAGTGCGCGCCGGGGAGGCGTTCGACATGCTGCAGGCGATGAACACGGGCCACGAAGGCTCGATGACGACGATCCACGCCAACACGCCGCGCGATGCCTTGAGCCGTGTCGAGCAGATGATCGGCATGGCGGGGATCGACATGCCCGCCAAGGCGGCTCGCGCGCAGATCGCGAGCGCGGTCAATGTCGTCATCCAGGTCAGCCGCCTGTCCGACGGTCGGCGCCGCCTGACGAGCGTCTCGGAAATCACGGGGATGGAGGGGGAAGTGATCACCTTGCAGGAAATCTTCCGGTTCCGCTTGCAGGGCCGCGAGAGCGACGGGTCGGTCAAGGGCAGCTTCGAGGCGACCGGCATCCGCCCGCGCTTCCTCGACGCCTTCGACGCGCATGGCATCGCGGTCAGCCCCGAGCTGTTCCGCCCTGACGCGAAGCTCGACTGATGGACGTCTTCATCCGCGTCCTCTTCCTCGCGCTCATCACGCTGGCCGTGATGGTGGTGGCGGGGCTGACCACCAATGCGATCCTCGCCAGCCGCCGTCATGGCGGGGCGATCAACCGCCGTCTCGGCATGATCGAGGCGGGGGCCACGCGCGAGGAGACGATGCTGCGGCTCAGGCGCAAGGCCTTCACGCTGGGCGAAGGCGTGCCGGGGCCGCTGCGGCGCTGGGGCGACACGCTCCACCGCAAGCTGGTGCAGGCCGGCGTCGTCACGCCGACCCCGACGATGGTCATCTCACTGATGCTGGCCCCGGTAGCGCTGTTCCTGTTCTTCGCCAGTCTGTCGCTGCTGATGGGCGGCACGCTGGGGGGCGGGCGCATCTTCCTGTTCATCATCCTGTCGGTCATCGTCGGCCTGCTGCTGCCGATGGTCGTCATCAATTTCGTCGCCGAGCGGCGGCGCAAGAAGATGGGCGAGCAATTCCCCGTCGCGCTCGACATCTTCGTTCGGGGCCTGCGCGCCGGTCATCCGGTGGCTGCCGCGCTCGAGATGCTGACGGTCGAGATGCCCGACCCGATCGGTTCCGAATTCGGGCTGGTGGTCGACGAGGTCACCTATGGCGCGGACCTGCGCGAGGCGCTGGAGGAAATGGCCGAACGCTGGGACATGGACGATCTTCGCATGTTCGTCGTCAGCCTGTCGGTGCAGGCGGAGACGGGGGGCAATCTCGCCGAGGTGCTCGACAATCTGTCAAAGGTCATCCGCGACCGTCATGCGCTCTACATGAAGGTGCGGGCCCTGTCGTCCGAGGGGCGGATGACGGCGTGGATCCTCTCGCTCCTGCCGCTGCTCGCCTTCATGATCGTGTTTATCGGCAATCCGGGCTTCTTCCTCGACGTCGCCGATGACCCGGCCTTCATCCCGAGCTTCGGCGTGCTCGTCCTGATGTGGTTCATCGGCGTGATGATGATCCGCAAGCTGATCGACCTCAAGGTGTAGACGCGATGCTCGATTATCTCATCGAAAACGACGTAGCGCGCATTGCGGCGCTGGTGCTGCTGTTCGCGGCGGTGGCGATCATCGTGGTGATCGGCGCCAATGTGGTGAGCGAACGGCGCGGAGTGCGATCGCGGCTGGCGACCGGCACCACCGGATCGCGCGGCGAGGCGGCAGCGGCGGCGGCGACCGGTGCGGCGCGGCTGCGCGGCGAACAGGCGCGGGGCGCGTGGATCGACATCGTCAACCAGCTCGAGAAGCGCGGGGTCAACCTCGTATCGACCAAGGACCAGGGCCTCAGGCGCAAGCTGGTCGCGGCGGGGTATGAGGACCCGAGCGCGCCGCGCGTCTTCACGCTCATCCGCATCATCTCGACGCTGGGCTTTCCCCTCCTGCTGGTCGCCTATGCGGTGATTAGCGGGGCCGAGATCGGCCTGGCGACGAGCTATTTCATCGCCGTGTTCACTGCGGGATTGGGCTATGTCATCCCCATCCTCGTCATCCAGGCCAAGGCCGACCGGCGACAGGAGGATTTGCTCAACGGTTTCCCCGACGCGCTCGACCTCATGCTGGTCTGCGTCGAGGCGGGGCTGGGGCTCGAGACGGCCTTCGACCGGGTCGGGCAGGAAATGTATCATTCGCACCCCGACCTGGCGCGGCATTTTGCGGGCGTGGTGCTCGAACTGCGCGCCGGGCGGAGCCGCGAGGATGCGCTGCGGCGCTTTGCCGACCGAGCGGGGGTGGATGAAATTCGCGCTTTCTCCACGCTGCTGATCCAGAGCCAGAAGTTGGGTAGCTCGGTGGCCGCGACGTTGCGCGTCTATGCTGCCGAGATGCGCGAAAAACGGCGGATGCGGGCGGAGGAGCGTGCGCACCGTCTGCCGGTGCTGCTGGCGGTGCCGCTGGTCGGGTGCATGCTCCCGGTGATGATCGGGGTGCTGATGGTGCCGGCCGTCATTCGCGCGCTGCGCGTGGTGGTGCCCGCGCTGGGGTAGAAGAATTTCGAGAAGGGGGACGATGATGCGAAACCTGATGATGCTGCCGCTGATGATGACCGCCGCCTGCGCGGCGCCGGGCGTCGACGTGCGGATGATCGACCGGGGAATCTCGAGCGCCGAGCTCGATGCCGCCTCGCGGCTGGCCGAGGCCGAAGGGCTGATGCGGCTGGGCAATACGGGGCTCGCGATCGAATCCTATCGCAAGGTGCTGCGCGCCGACCCGACCATGGCGCGCGCCCATGCGGGGCTGGCGCGCGCCTATGATCGGATGGGCCGCTTCGACCTGTCGAAACGCTATTACGAAACCGCGCTCGCGCATGCGCCGGGCGATCCGGCGATGTACGAGGCCTTTGCCGCCTCCAAGCTGAGGCAGGGCGATCGGGCGGGGGCCAATGCGTTGCTCGCCGAGGCGAGCGACCGGCAGGCACAGCGCGCCGCCTTGGCGGCGATGGACGGACTGAGCGCGGCGATGCCGCCGGTAAGCGCGCCAGCGCCCGCAAAAATCGCGGCAGCGCCGATGGCCGCACAGGTGCCCGAGGTCGTAACACCCGAACGCAGAGGGCCCCGGCTCGAGCGGTTGAGCGGGCATGAGGTGCTGCTGGCGAGCAGCGGGGCGCCTGCGCTCCCCGCCGATGCCGCGCCGCAAGCAGAAGCGGTCGCGGTGGCCCGCGCTTTCAGCCGCGAGGAAATGGGGGCGCGACTGGCGACCCTTACGATCGACGACGAGCGGCCCGCCGTGGTGCGGATCGCCTCGCGCGAACTGGCCGACGAGCGCGCTGCCAATGTGGCGGCGGCCGCGCTGCTGTCGGGCGCGATCAACGGGCCGACGCCCGACCTCACGCTGGCCGCGCCGATGGCAGCGGCGGTCCCGGTCATTCCGATGGTGACGCTGGCAGCGGCCGCGCCGGTGGCGAGCGGGGCCATCGTCGCGCCGCCCGCGCCGGTCGCGCCAATGCCGGTCGCGACGATCGTCACCGTTGCTTCCGCTCCGATTGCAGCGCCGATGGTGCCGATGATGGGCGCCTCGCTCGCGCCCGTCGCAGGAAGCATCATCTCCGTGCCGCCTGCACCCGTTCTGCCGGTGCCGATGGTCGCGCTGGCGGCCTTGCCCGCAGTGGCGAGCGGGGCGGTGGTGGCACCGCCCGCGCCCTCGCGCGCGCCGATCGACATCAGCGCCATCGTGGCCGCTGCGCCGCCAACGCTGACCGCGCCGGTTGCGAGCGCGCGCTTAACCGTGATCGACACGGCAATGATCGCGGCGGTAGCGCTGGCCGCGGACGAAAGCCTGACCGCGCTCGCTCCCATTCGCACGCTTGCGCCGCCGCCGGTGGCCCCGGTGCCGGTGCGCGTGCCGCCGATCGTGGCCGCACCGATGGCGCCGCCGCCGGCAATCCTGCCGGTCGCCGCGCCGCCCGCGCCTATTGCGCCCGCGTCGATGGTCGCGGCGAGCGTGGTGCCGGTGGCGCCGGCGCTGCTGAGCCTTGCCGCGCGCGCCAGCGAGATGGTGGCGCAGGCCGGGATCATGGATGCCGACGTCCATGACGGGTCGCAGCGGCGTGCGCGCTCGATCATCCTCTATCCCGAAGGCGAGGAAGCGGCGGCGCAATTGCTCGCCGCCCGGCTCGGCTATCGCATCGCCGCGCAGCGCGGGCCGGTGAGCCGCATCACGCTCCACCTCGGGGCGGATGCGCGAGAGGCGCTCGGCCCCAACGGGTGATGCTCGCCGCGGTCCTGTCCCTTGCGTTGATAGGGGCCCAGGAGGGCGCCGTGACGCCGGCGCCGAGCGAGGCGGAGCGACTGCTCGCCGAGGCCGATCATGCATTGGCGATGCAGCGCTACGAACAGGCGCGCATCCTCCTCGACCAGGCGCAGGGGGCGGGTGCCAGTTTGGCGGCGTCGGAACGGCGGCGCGGCGATCTTGCCCATGGGCTCGGCGACTGGACGGCGGCTTATGGCTATTATCGCGGGCTGATGGCGCGGGGCGAGGGTGATGCGCCGATGGCGGCGCGCGCGGCGCGCACGGCGCTCGAACTCGGGCGGCTCGACGAGGCGGCGGCGTGGATGGATCGGGCGCTGGCACAGACCGTCGTCGCGGGCGATTGGCGGGCGCAGAACATCCGCGGGGTGATCGCCGACCGGATGGGCGATTATGCGCGCGCCGAATTGGCCTATGCCGCCGCGTACGGCATCGCGGGCGATCAACCGATGCTGCTCAACAATTGGGGGTTTTCCAAGCTGCTCCAGGGCCGCTGGGCGGAGGCACATGCGCTTGGCGTGAAGGCGGCAGCGCTGGCGCCCGACAAGCCGCTTTATGCCGCCAATCGCGATTTCGCAGGCTGGGCGATGGGACAGGGATTGCCGCAGCGCGCGCCGGGCGAGCAGGCCGAAGCCTTTGCGCGGCGATTGAACGATGCCGGGGTCGCCGCCGCCATCGCGGGACGTGGGGCCGAGGCGCGCGCCGCCTTTACCCGCGCGCTCACCGCCTCTAGCACCCATTATGCGCGCGCCGCGCACAATCTCGAAAGGCTCGACTCCAGCCCATGACCCTCGTCTCGCAAGTGCCCGACTGGCTGTTTGTCCTGTTCGGGCTGGTGTTTCTCTACGCCGCCGTGATCGACATATGGAAGCGCAAGATCCCCAATGCCGCGCCGATCGCGCTGGTCCTTGGCGCGGTGGTGGCGGTGGTGCTGGCCGGGTTCGAGGCGAGCCTGTGGCAGAATGCGCTGCTGATGGTTGCGATCCTCGTCGTCGGGACGTTCAGCTTCGGGCGCGGCTGGCTCGGCGGGGGCGATGTGAAGTTGCTCGCCGCCAGCGCGCTGTGGTTCGACCTTGCCGACGGCGCGCGGATGCTGGTGACGACGGTGATCGTCGGCGGGGTGCTCACGCTGCTCCTGCTCATGGCCAAGGTGGCGGTGCGCGGCAGCGAGAAACGCATGGAGCGGCTCATACCTTACGGTGTGGCGATCGGCGTGGGCGTGGTGGGGACGAGCCTGTGGCTGCGGGTCTGAGCCTCGTGCTGGCGCTGTCGCTGGCGCAATCCTCGCCGGTCCTGCTCGGCGGGCAGGAACGCTGGGCGGCGTTTCGCTGGGCCGACGGGCGCTGCGAAGCGCGCGGGCGCGGGTGGCGCGTGCTGCCCGACAGCCAGCGGCATCGCCAGCCGATGGTGAGTTTCCTGTTCGAAAAAGGCCGCGAGGGTCCCTATGTCCACGTCCGGCTGCGCCGCGCGGTGGCCAAGGGCACGCGGGTCCAGCTGGTGGTTGACGAGACGCCTTTCATCCTGACGGGCGAGGGGCATAGCGCCTTTGCCGGCGGCGCGGCGGCGCTGGGGATGATCGCGGCGTTGCGCGATGCGACCAAGATGCGGGTGAGCGCGCGGCATCGCGGCGGCGGGCGTTTCACCGATTATTATCCGGTCGGCGGCGTGCCCGCCGCGATCGACGCGGCGGCGGCGGGCTGTGCCTGAGGCACGGGCCCGTCTTAGGACTGGAAAACATTCGCAAAAGCAACTAGATCGCCCCCGATCATGAGCGCCGATACCCCCCTGATGCCGATTGCCGGCCATGTCGATCCGGTTCCCGCCGGCCGTGCCCCCGCGCCCGACGTTGACGGAAAGGTCAACCTCGTCGGCCTGTCGAAGGAGGGGCTGCGCGAGGCGCTTCTCGCCGGCGGCATGGCGGACAAGCAGGCCAAGCTGCGCGGCAAGCAGATCTGGCACTGGATCTACAACCGTGGCGCGACCAGTTTCGAGGACATGACCGACATCGCCAAGGCGCAGCGTCCGTGGCTGGAGGAACGGTTCACCATCCGGCGGCCGCAGGTGGTCGAGGCACAGGTGTCGAGCGACGGCACGCGCAAGTGGCTGCTGCGCACCCACGACAGCCACGATTTCGAGATGGTCTTCATCCCCGATGCCGATCGCGGCACGCTGTGCGTGTCGAGCCAGGTCGGGTGCACCCTCAATTGTCGTTTCTGTCATACCGGCACGATGCGGCTGGTGCGCAATCTCGAGCCCTATGAGATCGTCGGGCAGGTCATGCTGGCGCGCGATGCGCTGGGCGAATGGCCGAGCCGTCCCGACGGGCGCCTGCTCACCAACATCGTCATGATGGGCATGGGCGAGCCGCTCTACAATTTCGACAATGTGAAGCAGGCGCTGAAGATCGTCATGGACGGCGACGGGCTGGGCTTGTCGAAGCGGCGCATCACCTTGTCGACCTCGGGCGTGGTACCGATGATGGAGCGTTGCGGCGAGGAAATCGGCGTCAATCTCGCAGTCTCGCTCCATGCCGTGACCAAGGACGTGCGCGACGAGATCGTGCCGCTCAACAAGAAATACGGCATCGAGGAATTGCTCACCGCCTGCGCGGCATACCCTTGCGCCAACAATGCGCGTCGTATCACCTTCGAATATGTGATGCTCAAGGACAAGAATGACAGCGACGAGGACGCGCGCGAGCTGGTCCGGCTGCTGAAGGAATATGACCTTCCCGCCAAGGTGAACCTCATCCCCTTCAATCCGTGGGAGGGGTCGGCATATGAATGTTCGAGCCCGGAGCGGATCAGGTCGTTCAGCGACATCGTCTTCGAAGGCGGCATTTCGGCGCCGGTGCGCACCCCGCGCGGGCGCGACATCGACGCGGCCTGCGGGCAATTGAAGACCGCGGCGGAGAAGAAGAGCCGCGCCGAGCGCGACCGCGAGGCCGCCGCGCAGGACGCGGGCTAAGGCGCCATGGCGGGGGCCGGGGGCGACAGGCAGGCGGTACCGGGTGGCTGGTGGGAGCAGCGCTGGCTGCTCTGGCTGCTGCTCCTGCTCAGCCTTGTTCCTTTCGCGCCGCAAGCCTTGCCGCCGCTTGCCGACCTGCCGGGCCATTATGCACGTTTCGCCATCGCCGCCGATGATGCGGCCAATCCGCATTACAGCTTTCGCTGGCTGATCGCGGGGAATCTGGGCGTCGATGCGCTGGTCGCCCTGTTGGGGCCTTTGTTGGGCGTCAAACTGGCGACCAAGGCCGTGGTGATGGCGATCCCGCCGCTGTTCATCGCCGGGCTGTGGCGGCTGTCGAGGGCGGCTACGGGGGGCGTGTCGCCGCTGTTCGGGCTGGCCGCCGGACTGTCCTTTTCGCACCCCTATCTGTTCGGCTTCGTCAATTTCGCGCTGGGGCTCGCCTTGTGGCCGTGGGTGCTGGCGGCGTGGATTGAATGGCGGCGCGCGCGCTGGACCGCGCCGCGGCTGGCCGCGATGGTGCTGCTCTCCAGCCTCGTCTATCTCAGCCATGTCACCGCCTGGGGCATCCTCGGGCTGACCGCCTTCGCCGCCGAATGGGCGGCGCGGCGCGAGGGCGGCGCGGGGCGGATCGAGGCGGCGTGGCGCGGCGCGCTGGCGATGTGGCCGCTGTGCCTCCCGCTGCTGCATCTCGCCGGATGGTCGCTGAGCCGCGGGCCGGGGTCCGAATCGGTGACCGCCTTCTTCTTCATCTGGCGCGAGAAGGCGAGTTATCTTCTCGGCGTGATGCGCGACCGCTTCATGCCTGCCGACCTGTTGCCCGTGCTGGCGATTGTCGGCGTGCTGGTCGTGGCAGCGCTGGGCCGGAAGGACTTTCATTGGCGCAGCAAGGGGCTGCTCGTCGGGGCGGGGCTGCTGGTCGTCGCTTACGTGCTGATGCCGCGCACGCTTCTGGGATCGGCCTATGCCGACATGCGCATGGCGCCTGCCTTGTTCGTACTGCCGCTGCTGGTGCTGGTGCCGCGTTCGGCCAAGGGCGCCTCGGTTCTGGCGCTGGTCGCGCTGGCGGTGTTCGGGGCACGGGTGGCGACGGTAAGCGTGTCGGCCGCCGCCTTCGACGCCGAGATGCAGGAGCGGCTCGAGGTGCTGGCGGCAGCGCCGACAAGCGCGCGGGTCTTCAACATCCAGCCGCAGTTCGATTGCCGATCGTCGTGGATTCTCAATCGCCTGCCGCAGATTGGCGCCTATCACATCGCAGAGAAGCAGGGCTTTTCGAACAATATGTGGCGGCTCGGCAATGCCAGCCCGCTGACGCGCCATTATCTTGCCGATGACGAGTTCGGCTCCGATCCGTCGCAATATGTGCGCATCGGCGATTGCGGCCGCGCGGTGACGATCTCCTATGAGGAGGCGCTGGCGCGCTTCCCGCGCGAGGCGTTCGACTATCTGTTCATCGCCAACCTGCCGCGGCCCAAGGACGAGGGCTTGGAACTGGTGGCGGGCAATGAAGGCGCGGCGCTCTATCGGATCACGACCCCCTAGGCGCATCTCGTCTTGCGCGCATCCGTGCTGCTTGCCAGACAGGGAGCGAAGGGGGAGCATCGTTCATGTCATTGCTCAAGAAACTGGCCGACCAGCATCTGACCGCCGGGACGATCCGGCTGATCCGGCATGACGGCAGCGAGGAAGTGATCGGGTCGGGCGAGCGCACGCTCACGCTGACATTGCATGATGCCAAGGTGGTCGGCGATATCGTGCGCAATCCGCGGTTGAAGCTCGGCGAGGCCTATATGGACGGGCGGCTGACGATCGAGGACGGGTCGATCCTCGACCTGCTCGAGATCGTGCAGAAATCCTCGCGCTGGGAAGAGGGCGGGCTGGCGGCGTCGCCGTTCAAGACCAGTTCGACGCTGGGCAAGGCGGCGCGCTGGCTGCGGCGCAACAATCCGGTGACGAGCCGCCAGAACGTGGCGCATCATTACGATATCGGGAACGACCTCTACAAACTCTTCCTCGACGAGCGGCGGCAATATAGCTGCGGCTATGTGCGCGACGAAGGCGCGGGGCTGGAGGAAATCCAGGCGGACAAGCTCGCGCATATCGCGGCCAAGCTCTACCTGCGCGAAGGCGATCATGTGCTCGACATCGGGTCGGGCTGGGGCGGGCTGGCGATCTACCTGCACAAGGTCGCCGGGGTGAAGGTGACGGGCGTGACCCTGTCGACCGAGCAGCTCGATTATGCACGAAAGGCGGCCGAGGCGGCGGGATGCGGCGATGCGGTGCGTTTCCAACTGGCCGACTATCGCAGCCTGACGGGCACCTACGACCGCATCGTGTCGGTCGGCATGTTCGAGCATGTCGGCGAAGCGCATTACGATGAATTCTATCGCACCTGCCGGGGGCTTCTCGCCGACGACGGGGTGATGCTGGTACATACGATCGGCAAGTTCGGCATGGCCTCTGGCCCCGACCCGTTCACCGACAAATATATCTTCCCCGGCTATCATATCCCCTCGCTGTCGCAGATGTGCGCGGCGAGCGAGAAGGCGCGGCTGATCGCGAGCGATGTCGAGACGCTGCGGCTGCATTATGCCTTCACGCTGCGCCATTGGCTCGAGCGGTGCGAGGCGCAGCGCGAGGCGATCGTCGCCATGTATGACGAGACATTCTATCGCATGTGGTGCTTCTATCTCGCCGGCGGCATCGTGATGTTCGAAGATGGCGGCGCGGGCAACTACCAGGTGCAATATGTGAAGGATCGGCGCGCGCTGCCGATCACGCGCGACTATATGGCCGAAGCCGAGGCGCGCTATCGGTCGATGGACGAGCAGCGAGGATAAGCGCAATGGCTGGCATCCCATGGTGGGAGCGGCGCGCCTACCTGCTCTTCCTGTTGCTGCTGTGCCTGCTGCCCTTCGCGCTGACGAGCATTCCGCCGCTGGGCGACTTGCCGGGGCATCTCGGGCGCTATGCGGTGGCGGTGGATGGCGGCCAGACCCCCGAACTGGCGCGCTATTACGGCTACCGATGGAAGCTGACGGGGAACCTCGGCGCCGATGTGCTCGTCCTCGCGCTGGCGCCGTTGATCGGCCTGCAATGGTCGGTAAAGCTGGTGGTGATGGCGATCCCGCTCTTGTTCGTGTCGGGACTGTGGACGCTGTCGAAGGCGGCGACGGGACGGGTGTCGCCCGCCAGCGCGCTCGCCGTGCCGCTCGCCTTCGCTTACCCCTATATCTACGGTTTCGCCAACTATTGTCTCGCTGCCGCGCTGGCGCTCTTGGCGGCGGCCTATTGGGTGGAGCTGGGGCGGCGGGGCAGCTTGAAGAAGCGTGCGCTTCTGTTCCTGCCGATCGCGCTCATCGTCTATTTCGCCCATGTCGTGGGCTGGGGGCTTTTGGGGCTGATCGCCTTTGCCGCCGAGGTCGCGCGGCGGCGCGAGGACGGGGCGTCCTGGATCCAGGCGGCGGCGCGCGCGGCGCTGGCGATGTGGCCGCTTCTCCTGCCGTTGGTTCACCTCTTCATCTGGGCGCTGGGGCGCGAAAGCGAAGCCGCGTTCACCGGCTTCTGGTTCAGCTTCAAGCTGGCGCATATCAATGCGACCTTTCGCGATACCTACAGGCTGCTCGATCTCGCCACGCTGGTGGCGGTGCTGTTCTTCATCGGGCTGGGGACGATCGCGCGCGACCTGCCCTTTCGCGGACTGGCGCTGCGGCTCGCGGCGGGGCTGTTGCTCGTCACCTACGTGCTGATGCCCTTCACGCTGGTCGGTTCGGCCTTTGCCGACATGCGCCTGCTGCCGGTGCTGATGGGTGTAGTCGTCGCGGCGCTGGGAGTGAAGAATGCGCGGGGCGGCGCCATCATCGCCGGCGTCACGCTCGCCGTGGCGCTGTTCCGGGTGGGGACACTCACGGTCACGTCATTGCAGTGGGATGCGAAGATCGAGGAACGGCTCGCGCTGATCGAGGGGCTGCCGACGGGATCGCGCTTGTTCATGGTGCACGGCCCCAACCATTGCGCGAACGACTGGCCGCTGCGCCGCACCATCCACCTCGGCGGCTATCATGTCTGGCGCAACAAGGGGTTCGTCAATTCGATGTGGGACCTCGGCAGCGCGAGCCCGCTGGAGATCCGTTACGAGGTGCCCGGCGACTTCGGCAGCGATCCGTCGCATTTGACGCGGCTGCCGGGATGCAAGCCGCCCTACATGCCGCTGTTCGACGAGACGCTGGCCGATTTCCCGCGCGAATCCTTCGACTATCTGTGGATGGTCGATGCGCAACTGCCCGAGGCATATGTGGAGGAATTCGAGCTCCTTCGCCGCAACGAGGCGTCGGCGCTCTACCGGATCAGGCCGGCTTCCTGAGGACGTAGCCCTGCGTCCACAAAAGGCCGCGCAGGACAGGCAGCTTCGCAAGCGCCTTGTCGAGCGCCTTGAGGAGCTTGGCACCGGGCTTGCCGCCCGCCTCGGCGATGAGCGGGAGGTAGAAGCCGAAGCGCTTCTGGTCGACCACCTCGAAGCCCGCGCGATCGATCTGGGCGCGCAGCTGGCCTGCGGTGAGCAGGTTGATATGGCCCAGTTCCTCGGCATGGCCGTAGATTTTGCGCGCGAGCCAGAGGACGGCGGGGAATTTGAACAGGCGGGCCATCAGTTCCACGGTGGCCCAGCGCTGTGGGGTGGTAAGGATGAAGTGACCGCCGGGCTCGAGGCTGTCGAAGACGGCATCGAGCAGGCCCTGGCTACCCGAGGGAGGTACATGTTCGAGGACCTCGGAGCAGATGGCGAGCTTGTGCGGGCCGAGGCCGAGCTCTTGCGTCGCGTCCTTCTTGTGGACGGCGATCCCCGGCTTGCCCTCGACATTGGCGAGATAGGCGGGGTGGATGTCGACCGCATCGACCTGGCGCCCGAGGCCGGCCATTTCCTCGGTGAAGATGCCGCAGCCGACGCCGATCTCGAGCAGCCGGTCGCCCGGCGCGCTATATTTCTCCACGCGGTCCATCACGAAATGGCGGCGGTCCCAGTGGAGCTGGCGGCGGGTGGCGTTGGGATCGGTGTAGAGGTTGCGCTGGAAGGCGACATCGTCGGCCGACCCTTCGGCGGCGCGGATGGCGTCGGGGGCCATGTCGGCGGTGGCGGCAGAGGGGGCGGTCATTCGCTGTCTCCGATGGTTTCGGCCACGACATAGAGCGGGCGCTGCTTGGTTTCGGTAAGGATGCGCCCGACATATTCGCCGAGGATCCCGAGGCTGATGAGCTGGACCGAGCCGAGGAAGAGCACGGCGACCATGATCGAGGCATAGCCGGGGACGTCCACCCCGGTGACGATCGTCTGGATGACGATGAAGGCGGCATAAGCGAGCGTGCCCAGCGCGACGAGGCCGCCGACATAGGACCAGATGCGCAAGGGGACGGTCGATGCCGAGGTGATGCCGTCCAGGGCGAGCGTCCACAGCTTCCAGAAACCGAACTTGGTGGTGCCCGCCTCGCGTTCCTCGCGGCGATAGCTGACGGTGGCGGTGCGAAACCCCGCCCAGCCGAACAGGCCCTTCATGAACCGATTGCGCTCGGGCAGGCCGCGGATGACCTCGACGACCTTGCGATCGAGCAGGCGGAAATCGCCCGCATGTTCGGGGATCTTGTCCTTCGAAAGGGCATTGTGGGTGCGGTAATAAGCCCCCGCGCTCCAGCGCTTGAGGAGCCCGTCGCTCTCGCGGTTGTCGCGCACGCCGACGACGACTTCATGCCCTTCGCGCCATTTCGCGAGCATCGGGGCAATTGCCGAGGGCGGGTCCTGCATATCGACGTCATAGGGGATGACGGATGCCCCACGGGCATGGTCGATGCCGGCGGTTAGCGCGGCTTCCTTGCCGAAATTGCGCGACAGCGAGAGACCACGGACCCTCGGGTCCTTCGCGGCGGCGGCGCGAATGAGGGGGAGCGTGGCGTCGGACGACCCATCGTCGACAAACAGGATCTCGAAGCTTTTCGCCGCGGGATCGTCGAGCGCTTCCAAGAGCGGGACGATGGTGGCGAGAAAGGCGGGAATGGCCTCTTCCTCGTCCTTGACCGGCACGAGCAGGGTGAGCTGGGGCGGGGCGATCTTGTCCATCATGTTCATGCGTAGACCCATTTGCGATGCAGCGCGAACGTCAGCCACGGGGTGACCAGCACCAGCGGCACGGTCGGCCACCATGTCGGGCCGCCCATCTCCTTGACGAGCAGCCAGATCCAGAACTGGTTCACCGCGAAGCCCGCGATGTTGACGATGGCGAAGCGAAGGTTGCGGCGCGCCGGATTGTCGCGGCTGCCATGACCCTTGAAGCTGATCGCGCCGTGCAGCGCGTAGGAAATGAAATTGAAGACGATGAAGACGAGGAGGAGCGACAGATTGGGGTCGATCCAATGGGCGAGCACCCAATAGGCTAGTGCCACGCCCAAGGTGATGGCGAAGCCGGTCGCGGCATAGCGCACGACCTGTACCAGCACGGCCTGCCGCTCCGGATCGAGCCTGTCCCACGCCTCGCGCATTGCCGCTTCCATTATTCCTGTCGTCCCCCCGATCGGCGAATCTAGCTGCTTTCGCGTCTTGTGCCACCCCCATGGTAAACGGCTTCTAAAGATTTTGGCGCGCAGGCTTTTCGCTTGCATGGGGCAAGAGGCTCGGGGATGGTCGAGCTTGACAAGGGCGGGGGATGACAATGCTCGGGTTGTTGCGTGACGTGATGGAGCGGCGCTGGGTCGTCGGCACGATGCTGGTGTGGATGCTTTTCACGAGCATCGTTACCGCGACCAATGCCGTCGCCATCGCCACGCTGAACCTGCGCGACACCGACGACAATCTGCGGCTCCTGCAGGTACGCGACTGGCTGGCCGGGCAGGGTTGGTACGACCTGCGCCAATATCGAATGCTCAGCCCCGAGGGCGCCGACATCCACTGGTCGCGGCTGGTCGACCTGCCGCTCGCCGGTCTCATCATGCTGGCCGAACCCTTCGTCGGCCAGGATCGCGCCGAGATGTTCGCGGCGACGGTGGTGCCACTGGTCGCGCTGCTCGTCACCATGCTCGGGGTCGCGCTCGTCGCGCGGCGGGTCGCGGGACCCAAGGGCTGGCAGCCCGCCGTCGTGGCAATGATCTTCGCCTCGCTGGCGGTGGCGACCTTCATGCCCTTGCGGATCGACCATCATGGCTGGCAGCTCGCCTGCCTCGCCTGGGTGCTGGCGGGCGCGGTCGATCCGCAGGCGCGGCGCGGCGGGATCGTCGCGGGGCTGGGAACGGCGGCGTCGCTGGTGATCGGACTGGAATTGCTGGTCCCGCTGGCGCTGATCGGCGCGGGGCTGGTGCTCGGCTGGGTGTGGCGCGCCGAGGAATCGCGGCGCTTGGCGAGCTATGGCGCGAGCCTTGCGGGGGGCTGCGCGATCGGTTTCGCGCTGTTCGCATCCGAGGCCAATCGCGCACTCCTTTGCGATGCGCTGACGCCGGTGTGGCTGTCGGACATGCTGCTCGCGGGGGCGGCGGCATTCGCATTGGCCTGGGCGAGCCCGGCGGACTGGCGGCGTAGGCTGCTGATGGCGGGGCTCGCAGGCGTGGGCATCGCTGTTTATCACGCGCTCGCCTTTCCGCAGTGCCTGACCCGGCTCGAGGGCGTGTCGGCGGAAGTCAGCGCGCTATGGCTCGACCGGGTGACCGAAGCGCGCGGGGTGCAGACGCACAGCCCGCGCCTCGCCTTCGTGGCGCTGTTGCCGGTGGGGGTCGGGCTGGCGGGTTATGCGGTCGGCTGGTGGCTAGGCCCCAAGGACGGCGATCAGCGGCGGCGGATCCTGATCGTCGCGTTGCCCGCGCTGGTCGCGACGAGCCTGTTGTTCTGGCAGGTGCGAGCCGGGGCGGCGGCGCAGCTGCTTGCCATTCCGGGCGCGGCGCTGTTCGTCACGCTCCTCCTGCCGCGCACGCTGGCGGCGGGGTCGGCGGTGGTGCGCATCCTTGGCACCTATGCGGTGGTGGTGCTCGGCATCGGCGCGCTGGCACCGATCCTTGCGCATGTGCTGCCGATGAGCGCCGAGGAAAAGACCAAGGAGCGCACTCGCACCTCGCTGGAGACGGCGGGCAAGACCAATGGGGAGGGCGTGCTCTTCTGCAAGGAAGCGCGGGTGATGGGGTTGCTCAATCGGATCGAGCCGTCGACTGTCTTCACCCATATCGACCTCGCGCCGCGCCTTCTCGTGCTGACGCATCACGACACGATCACCGGTCCCTATCACCGCAACGACGAGGCAATCGGCCATGTCTTGTCGGTACTGCAATCGCCGTCCGCCGAGGCCGAGGACGCCGCGCGCACGGTGCGTCATTATGGGGCCGACTATCTGATGATCTGCGACGAGCGCGCGCCGGGCGATGCGCCGCCTGCCAGCGACCAGCTCGAGGCGCGCTTGCTGCGCGGCGAGACGCCCGACTGGCTCGAACCGGTCGAGGAGCCGTTCCTCGAAGGGCTGCCGATCAGAGTGTTTGCAGTTCGCTGATCAGAGCGGCGGCGATGCCGTCGATGACGAACTGGCTGGCCAGCGCGGCGAGGATGACGCCGAGGAGGCGCGTGATCATCGCTTCCAACTTTGCGCCCATGAGCTTCATGAGCGGCCCGGCGGCGAGCAGCGCGATCATGGTGATGAGGATGGTCAGCGTCATCGCGCCGGTGATGACCATGCGCTCGGCAAAGGTCGTGGCCTCGGCCATGTAGAGCATGATGGCGGCGATGGTGCCGGGCCCGGCGATCATCGGGATGGCCATGGGGAAGACCGAGACGTCTTCGGCCTCGGGGGTGCCTTCGATCTCGTGCGCGCGGTTCTCGCGGCGCTCGGTGCGTTTTTCGAACACCATGTCGAGCGCGATAATGAACAGCATGATGCCGCCCGCGATGCGGAAGGCGGCGAGGCTGATGCCCAACGCGTCGAGCAAGGGTTCGCCGAGGAAGGCGAAGAAGAGGAGGATGAACCAGGCGACGATCGCGGCGCGGATCGCCATTCGACGACGATCGGCGGCCGAGGCGTCGCGGGTAAGGCCGGCAAAGATCGGCGCATTGCCGGGCGGGTCAACGATGACAAGGAAGGTCACGAAGGCCGAGGAAAAGAGGGCGAGGAGGCTGGCGGTCATTACTGGACCCTGATGTCGAGGGTGAGCGCGCGGGTCGTGCCGTCCCACTGGTGCACATGGAGGCGCGGGATGGGTTGCATGAGTTCGTAACTCCACACCACCGTCATGGTGCCGTCAGCGGAGGCGAATTGACGTTCCTCGACCGGGGCGAGGCTGCGCGGTTCGACCGGCGGCGGCGTGCCTTGGCAGGCGGCGACGACGGGGTCGGGCAGGTTACCCGGCGCCCCGGGCTCGCCATTGGCGGGCACGATCGCCTCGAGCGTCCAGCCCGCGGCGGTGTCGGGACGCGTCCACAGCGTGTAGAGGAGGCCGTAGCCGCCATCGTGCATCCGCCAGCCGCTGGTGTTGAGCGCGAGCGTGGAATCGCAGCTGACATGGCTCTCGAGCGGCCACCAGCGCGGGGCGGGCGGAGGCGGCTCGGGGAGCGCGGCGTCATGAGCGGCGCGCTTGCGAATATTCTGGATGGTCGAGGCGAGCATGACGGTCTCGTCATCGCCGAAGGCATCGAGCGCGGCCCATTGCCCGGCATGCTCGGCCAGCGCGGCCATGGCGACCTCGGCCTGCACGGCGGAGACGGTGCGGTTGCCGCTGCCGTCGGCGATAGGGCGCAGCGTCTCGATTAGCGGCGCATAGGCCGCGCCGTCCCACGCCCAGGCGCGGAACAGGCGGTGTGGGGCCATTTCATCGTCCCACTGGCCGATGCGCCATTCCCACTTAAGGCTGGCGTCGGGGGACATGGCGATGCCGCCGCTGGCGCGCTCGGCCTCGAAGGTGATGGGTGGCTCGTAGGCGGGCAGGTCAGTGCAGGCGATGGCGGGGGACTCAACCGGGCCGGTCACGGGGGCGTCGGCCTCCATTCCCATGTCGAGAATGTAGCGCCAGCCCTCCTCGCCCTTCCGCCAGCCGGTGTGAAAACGCCCGACGCCGTTGCTGCCGGGATCGACATAGGGGCCGCTGTTGATGGCAAAAGCGCCATCGCAGCTGGTGATACCAAGCGTGGGCCACCAGCGGATCGCCTGTTCGGGTTCGCCCTGCGCAGCGAGGACGGTGGCGAGCGCGCGGGCCCCCACCACGGTGCGCCCGACGAGCACGGCATCCTCGGCCGCCCAAGTGGCGAAAGCCTGCCATTGCCCATGGTCGAGCGCGTCCGCGGCGAAAGCGCGTTCGGCCTCCACGGCGGTCGCCGGGCCGGGCTCAGCCGCGAGGAGGAGCGCGGCGAGGATCAAAGCGACGGCGCTTCGAAACCTTCGCGCGCATGGGCGGCGGCGAGCGTGTTGGCAAGCAGCATGGCGATGGTCATCGGCCCGACGCCGCCGGGAACGGGGGTGATGGCGGCGGCGTGCTTCGCGGCCTCGTCATAGGCGACGTCGCCGACCAGCTTGCCCTTGCCGCCCTCCTCGGCGGGGGGCAGGCGGTTGATACCGACGTCGATGACGGTGGCGCCCTCCTTGACCCAGTCGCCCTTGACCATTTCCGGGCGACCGACGGCGGCAACGAGAATGTCGGCGGTCTTCGCCAATTCGGGCAGGTTGCGCGTGCGGCTGTGCGCGATGGTGACGGTGGCGTTTTCGGCGAGGAGCAACTGCGCCATCGGCTTGCCGACGATGTTCGAGCGGCCGATGACGACGGCGTGAAGGCCGCTGAGGTCGCCGCGCTCCGCCTTGAGGAGGCGGATGCAGCCTGCCGGCGTGCAGGGGACAAGCGCGTCCTTGCCGACCGCGAGCTTGCCGGCGTTGACGACATGGAAGCCGTCGACATCCTTTGCCGGATCGATGGTGTCGAGCACCTTGGCTTCATCGAGGTGCGATGGCAGCGGGAGCTGGACGAGGATGCCGTCGACCGCGGGATCGCTGTTCAACTTGCGCACCAGGCCGAGGAGGTCGCCTTCGCTGGTGTCGGTGGGCAGGCGGTGGACCGCGCCGGTCATCCCGGCGGCATTCAGCGCCTTTTCCTTGGCACCGACATAGACGGACGATGCCGGGTCCTCGCCGACGAGGACGACGTGCAGGCCGGGCTTTCGCAGCGCCTTGCGCGAGAATTCGCGCGCGGCCTCGGCGACCTTTTCGCGCAGCGCGGCGGCGGCGGCCTTGCCATCGATCGCGCGTCCGCGCGTGGGGCCTCCGGTCGGGAGTGCTGGGCTCATCGGACCACCGTCGGCCCGAGCTCGAGAAGCAGGCCGGGCAGGAGGTTGTCGCGGATAATCCAGATACCGAACAGCACCACCATGGGCGACAGGTCGATGGGTCCGAAATCGGGCATGATCTTGCGGATCGGCCGATAGATGGGCGCGGTGATGCGCTCGAGCACCTCGACGATGGTCGCGACGGTGCGGCTGTAGGGGTCGAGCACCTTGAAGACGAACAGCCAGCTGATGATGACCTGCGCGATCACCACCCAGAGGAGCGCGGTGAGCAGGAGCGAGACGATACCGACGAGTGCATAGATCATGGTCTACGGCTTAGCCGTCCCCATGTGCACCTGCAACATCGCTCGTCGCCGGAAAGGCGATCAGGGCGCGAAGCGGTTGGGCTGCGCTTCGGCGAGGATGAAGGCGAAATCGTGGTTCGCGTCGGTCCATTCGTGCGTCGGGGTCCAGCCGCCCGCAAGCAGCAGGCAACGCGCGCCGCGCGGGCCGTACTTGTGACTGTTTTCGGTATGGATGGTGGCGCCCTCGGGGAAGGCGAATCGATGCCCGTCGAGCGTGATGACCGTGTCGCGGACGGCGACGAGGTGCATTTCGATGCGGCCCAGCATCTCGTTCCAACGCCCTTCGTGGACGAAGGCGTCCTCGTCCACCTCGGCGCCCAGTTCGCGCTTCATGCGGGTGAGGAGATTCTTGTTGAACGCGGCGGTGACGCCTTCGCGATCGTCATAGGCGGCGCGCAGGCGATCCAAGTCCTTGATGCGGTCCATGCCGATGAGGAGCCTCGACCCGTCGCGCAGAATATCGCGGAAGGTACGCAGGAGGTCGGTCGCGCTGCGCGGGACGAAATTGCCGATGGTGGAGCCCGGGAAGAAGCCGATCCGATCAAGGCCGGCGATCTCCCGCGGAAGGTCGAAGGGCTTGGTGAAGTCGGCCGCGACCGGGTCGATGGCGAGGTCGGGGTGGTCCGCTTGCAGCGCGGCGGCCGAGGCGCGCAGATAGTCGCCCGAGATGTCGATCGGCACATAATGATCGGGTCGGAGCGCGTCGATTATCAGCGGGGTCTTGGTCGCCGACCCGGCACCGAATTCGATCAGCGCGCCGCCGGTGCCGGCCGCGGCAGCGATGGCGGCGGCATTATCGCGCATGATCGCGGTCTCGGTCCGCGTCGGATAATATTCCTCGAGCCGGGTGATGTCGTCGAACAGTTCACTGCCGCGCCGATCATAGAGCCAGCGCGCGGGCACGGCGGGCTGGGCTTGGGCGAGCCCGTTCAGGACGTCCTCGCGAAAGGCGGGATCGGCGGTGGTCGGCGTTTCCGCCTCAAGCGTTTCGGGCAAGACGAACTCCGGTGAACTGCCAGCGCTGCTGGGGATAGAAGAAGTTGCGATAGGAGGCGCGGGCGTGACCGCGCGGGGTGGCGCAGGATGCGCCTTTCAGGACGAACTGGCCGCACATGAACTTGCCGTTATACTCGCCCACCGTGCCTTCCTCGGGGGCAAAGCCGGGGTAGGGGAGATAGGCGCTGCCGGTCCATTCCCACGCATCGCCGAAGGGGCCGGGGGTGCCGTCGGGCATGACGGGAGCGGCGGCATCGAGCTGGTTGCCCGCGTGCGCGTCGGCATTGCCGAAAACGGCTTCCCATTCGGCCTCGGTCGGCAGGCGCGCGCCTGCCCAGCGGGCATAGGCCTCGGCTTCGTAATAGCTGATGTGGGTGACGGGGAGCGCGGGCTCGATTGCGCGGCGGCCCGAGAGGGTGAAGCGGGTCCAGTGCCCATCCTCGCAGGCCCAGTAGAGCGGGCTTTCGACCTTGTTGTCGCACACCCAGGCCCAGCCGTCGGACAGCCAGAGGCCGGGCGTGGAATAGCCGCCGTCTTGCATGAAGGCGGCCCATTCGCCCTGCGTCACGAGCCGATCGGCGATCTCGAAGGGCTGGAGGAGGGTGGGGTGGCGCGGGCGCTCGCAGTCGAAGCTGAAGCCGGTGCCGTCATCGCCGATCTCGACCTCGCCGCCGTCATGGCGCGTCCAGCCGAGCGGCGGGGCGCTGCCCTCGGCCACGGCGGGGCCGTCCATGTAAACGGGATCGAGCGGGTTTTCGTGCAAGGTCGCGAGAATGTCGGTGAGGAACAGCTCCTGATGCTGTTGCTCGTGGTGGATGCCGAGCTCGACCAGGCTGCGCACCTCGGGCGCAAAGCCGGGCAGGGCGGCCAGAAGCGCGGCGTCGACATGGGCGCGATAGGCGCGGATCTCATCGAGGCTGGGGCGGCTGATCATGCCGCGGCAGGCGCGGGCATGGCGCTCGCCCTCGCCCTCGTAATAGCTGTTGAAGAGGAAAGGCCACGCCTCGTCGAACAACGCGTAGCCGGGGACATGATCGCGCAGGATGAAGGTCTCGAAGAACCATGTCGTATGCGCGAGATGCCATTTTGCGGGGCTGGCGTCGGGGTGCGGCTGGAGCGTGGCGTCGGCATCGGACAGGGGTGCCGCGAGGTCGAGCGTCAGGCTACGGGTCGCCGTATAGGATTTGCCGAGATCGGGCCTTGGCTGTTCGTCGCTGCGGGCCATGCTACGCCTACCTTAACCCCCGGCCCGGCAATTGCCACCGTCCTTTTGGGCGAGGGGTCAACTCAGCGGGTGGCGCCCGGTTTCCATAGAATGTCGCCTGTCCCCGCCGCGGCCAAGGCGCGGGCGGCGACGAAGAGGTGATCCGACAGGCGGTTGAGATAAGCGAGGGCATGATCGTTGACCGCGTCATCGGCGGCCAGCGCGACCGCCTTGCGCTCGGCACGGCGGACGACGGCGCGGGCGAGATAGAGGTGCGCGGTGGCGGGGGAGCCGCCTGGCAGCACGAAGCTCTTGAGCGGTTCGAGACCCGCATTCATCGCGTCGATCTCGTCCTCAAGGCGGCTGACCTGCTCGGGCAGGATACGTAAGGCACCCTCGACCCCTTCGGGGGTGGCCAGGTCGGCGCCGAGGTCGAACAGCTCGTTCTGCACGCGGCGCAACGCCGCGACGTCGGCGTCATCGGTCATGGCGGCGATCGCGACGCCCAAGGCGCTGTTGGCCTCGTCGACGTCGCCGATCGCCTGCATGCGCAAGGCGTATTTCGCGACGCGGCTGCCGTCGACGAGGCCTGAGGTGCCGTCATCGCCCGTGCGGGTATAGATTTTCGTGAGCTTCACCATGCGGCGAGGCCTAGCGCAGTCAGTCGCGCGCGACCAGCAGGATGGCGCAGATGATCATGATGGCGATGCCTTGGAAGAGCACGCGCTTCTGCATGTAATTCTGCTGCTGGGCGCCCGAGACGTCCTTGCCATTGGCCATCGCGATGACCCCGCGCACGAGGACATAGGCGGTGGCGCCCATGGCGGCGATGAGGAGGAGGATGAGGAATGTCGTCATGATGGCCTCCATATAGGGTCGGCAAGAGCGTAGCCCAAGGGCAGCCTTTCGTCCATCAGCGCATCGAGGAGCGCGGGGCCGTCGACACCATCGGCGCGCATCTGGCGGAGTGTGGGGGCCTCGTCGCGCTTGGCGAGGCGCTTGCCATCGGCATTTACGACGATCCAATGGTGGAGATAAGCGGGTTCGGGCAGCCCGAGCAGCTGCTGGAGCAGGCGCTGGATGGGGGTCGAGGGGGCGAGGTCGGCGCTGCGCGTCACCAGCGTGACGCCTTGCGCGGCATCATCGAGCACGCAGGCGAGATGATAGGCGGCGGGCGCGTCCTTGCGCGCAAGGATGGCATCGCCGAGATCATCGGGCGTAGCGAAATGGACGGTGCCGTCATGATCGTGCCAGCTCGGCAAATGGCCGATGGCGTTCAAGGCCTTTTCATGGTCGAGCCGCCAGCTGTGCGGCGCGGCGTCGCGGCGCGCGGGATCGTCGGGCAGGTCGCGGCAGGTGCCGGGATAATGCGCGCCCGGATCGCCATGCGGGGCGGCCAATGCGGCCTCGATGTCCTTTCGCGTGCAGAAACAGGGATAGAGAAGGCCGCGGCGGCGAAGCTGCGCGAGCGCCTCGTCATAGGCGGCGACGCGTTCGCTCTCGACCATCACGGGGCCGTCGAAATGGACGCCGAGCCACTCCATGTCTTCATGGAGCGCAGTGACGAACTCGGGGCGACAGCGGGTGGCGTCGAGGTCGTCGATGCGCAGCCGGATCTCGCCGCCCCACGCCACCGCCTTGACCGCGCGCGCGAGGCTGTAGGCGTGGCCCAGGTGCAAAAGGCCCGTCGGCGAGGGGGCGAAACGCGTGATCATCGGGACTCAGACCTGTTGCAAAAGTGACTCTTGTCAGATTCTCGAGATTCTGTTGTCATCAGGCTTGCATCATGGGTTGGCATCCATGGTGGTGACAGACGGAAAGACGGGCCCTTGCGCCGCCGGTCTCCCGCTCGGTGAGTGCGATGCGCCCGGGAGACGGTGTCGAGGCCCGACAGGGAACGACACGGAGGGAACGTCCTGTGCATCACCACCCCGACCTCACCCGGCACCCCGACAGCTGCCCGTGCCTGGTGCTCAACGCCGATTACACGCCGCTGTCCTATTACCCCTTGAGCCTGTGGCCGTGGCAGACGGCGGTGAAGGCGATGTTCCTCGAGCGGGTCGATATCGTCGATCATTACGAACGGACGGTGCATTCGCCGAGCTGCGATATCAAGCTGCCGAGCGTCATTGCGCTCCGCCAATATGTCAAACCGAACGAATATCCGGCCTTCACGCGATTCAACCTTTTCCTGCGCGATCGCTTTTCCTGCGTCTATTGCGGCTCGGGCCGCGAATTGACCTTCGACCATGTCGTGCCGCGCCGCCAGGGAGGGGTGACGAGCTGGGAGAATGTTGCCACTGCCTGCGCGCCGTGCAATTTGAGGAAGGGCGGGCGGACGCCCAAGGAAGCACATATGCCGCTGCTGACGGGCGAGCCCATTCGTCCGACGAGTTGGCAGTTGCAGGAACATGGCAAGGGCTTTCCGCCCAATCACCTGCACGAGAGCTGGCGCGATTATCTGTACTGGGATGTCGAACTCGAGGCTTGATGGCATCGCCTTCGCGGCCATGCCGGGCTGCAAATCGCCATCGTCCGCGCTTCCGGTGCTCAGCTAGCGCAAGCTAGCCTGCGCGCCGGGACGCGTACGCTCACGATTTTCGCTCCGGCCTGACCACGAATTCGACGCCATCAGCCACGGGACGTCAGCCGTTCGAGCCCAACCATTCCTTGAGCTTCGGCGCGACGTCGGGGTCGGCCATGCCGAGGGCGAGGTTGGCGAGGGCGAAGCCGGCCTTGTCGCCACAATCGTGGCGCACCGCGTCGACCGCGACCGCGTGGAAGGGCTGCCTGCCGATGAGCTTGGCCATGGCGTCGGTGAGCTGGATTTCGCCGCCCGCACCGGTTTCATGCGCCGACAGTTCGTCCATCACCTCGGGCTGGAGGATGTAGCGGCCGACGATGCCGAGCGTCGAGGGGGCGTCGGCGGGGGCGGGCTTTTCGACCATGCCCTTGACCTCGGTCGCACCGTCGCGGCTCGCGCCGGGGTCGACGATACCATAGGAGCTCGTCTTCTCGCGCGGCACGTCCTGCGCGCAGACGATGTTGCCGCCGAGCTTTTCATAGGCGTCGACCATTTGCTTGAGCGCGCCGGGCTTGCCGACCATGAGGTCGTCGGGGAGGAGCACGGCAAAGGGTTCGTCGCCGGTGATGTGCCGCGCGCACCAGACGGCATGGCCGAGGCCGAGCGGTTCCTGCTGGCGCACGGTGAGTAGTTCGCCGAAGCCGGCGCGGCTGGGGGCCAGCGGCGCCATCGACTTGCCGCGCTCTTCCATCGTGCGTTCGAGTTCGTAGGCCATGTCGAAATAGTCGACGAGGCTGGCCTTGCCGCGCCCGGTGACGAAGACGAGCCGCTCGATGCCCGCCTCGCGCGCTTCGTCGACGGCATATTGGATGAGCGGGCGATCGACGATCGTCAGCATTTCCTTGGGCATGGTCTTGGTCGCGGGCAGGAGCCGCGTGCCGAGACCGGCGACGGGAAAGACGGCATATTTGACGGGCTTGGGCATGAAGGCTCCTCGTCTGATGCTTATTCGGGTTCGGGGCCGACGTCGGGGCCGGGCAGGTCGGACACGTCGGCACTGTCATCGTCGATATTGGTGGCGGGGTCGGGCTGGGGCGCGGCGCCGCCTTCGGGTGGAGGCAGGTCGAAGGGATCGGGCGCACGCGGGGTCGAGCGGCGCACCAGCTCGTCGATCCGCTCGGGCCTCGCATAGGGCGGCGGGGTGAGGAGATCGTCCGACGAGGGCGTCGCGCTGGCGAGCGCCGGGCGCGGCGGGAGGTCCGACCCGCTGGCCGGCTTCAGCGGCCCGGCATCGCCGCATGCGGTGAGCGCTGCGGCACCGAGAAGAAGGAGGAGAAGGCGCTGGTCCATCCCCGCCGCAATGCCGCATTGAAGCGGCCCTGCCAACACCCTAGGTAACGGCCATGTCATCGACCAACCCCCTGCGCGCGCTCGGCGCCGCCATGCTCACCCTCCTTCTCGGCGCCTGCGACCAGGGCGCGCCCGCCAGCGATACGCCGGTGGTCAGCGAACAGGGCGGGGTCGATCGAAGCCATGCCGGCGCGGCGATGCCGGCGGTGACCGTGCTCGATCCCGAGGGCGCGGAAGTCGCGCTGGCCGACGTGGCCGCGGGCGAGCCGATGCTCGTCAACCTGTGGGCGAGCTGGTGCGGGCCGTGCGTCGAGGAATTGCCGACGCTGGTCACGCTGGCGCAGCGCGGCGAGGTGAAGGTGCTGACGCTCAGCCAGGACATGGGGCCGCAGCCCTCGGTCGCGGCTTTCCTCGAGGATGCCGGGATCGTCGGCGTCGAGACGTGGCAGGACCCCGAGATGGCGATGTCTACAAAGCTGCCGGTGGCGGTGATGCCGACGACGATCCTCTACGACGCCGAAGGGCGCGAGGTGTGGCGCTATCTCGGCGATCTCGACTGGTCGGGGGACGAGGCGGCGGCGTTGCTGGACGAGCTGAATTGATATTGGCCGTGGGCGTTTGCGGGGTCAGGGCGGCCTGACCCCGTCGGTCCTGTCGCGCAAGAATGCGCGCAGGCCGTCCGCGCGGACTGATCTCTTCGCGCTGCTCCGGCGAGGCTCCGCCTCGGCGTCGCTACGCTCGGTCAGTCGCGCAGCAAATCGTTGATGCTCGTCTTGCTGCGCGTCTTTTCATCGACCGTCTTGACGATCACCGCGCAGGCGAGGCCCGGCTGGCCCTCGCGGCCGGGCAGGGTGCCGGGGACGACGACCGAATAAGCGGGGACGCGGCCATAATGGACCTTGCCGGTGTGGCGCTCGACGATCTTGGTCGAGGCCGAGATGAAGACGCCCATCGAGAGGACCGCGCCCTTCTCGACGATGACGCCCTCGGCGACCTCGGAGCGCGCGCCGATGAAGCAATCGTCCTCGATGATGACGGGGTTGGCCTGCAAGGGTTCGAGCACGCCGCCGATGCCCGCGCCGCCCGACAGATGGACGTTGCGGCCGATCTGGGCGCAGCTGCCGACGGTCGCCCAGGTGTCGATCATCGCGCCCTCGCCCACATGCGCGCCGATGTTGACGAAGCTCGGCATCAGCACGGCATTTTTGGCGACATGGGCACCGCGGCGCACGATGGCGCCGGGCACGGCGCGAAAACCCGCCTGTTTGAAGGCATCCTCGCCCCAGCCGAGAAACTTGGAATCGACCTTGTCCCACCAGGGCGCGCCGCCGGGGCCGCCGGGGATGGTGGTCATGGGGTTGAGGCGGAAGGAGAGAAGCACGGCCTTCTTGAGCCACTGGTTGACGCGCCAGCCACCCTTGCCGTCGGGCTCGGCGACGCGGGCCTCGCCCGAATCGAGGCGGAGAATGGCCTCCTTGACGGCCTCGGCAAGCGCTTCGTCGGACGCGCTGACGCTGTCGCGGCGGTCCCAGCCCTGTTCGATGGTGGTCTCGATGCTCATCCCTATTCCCCTTGGTCGAGTGCGTGCAGCCAGTCGCCGACATCGGTGATGGCGATGTCGACATGGGCGGTTTCGGGCGCTTCTTGCGCCTGTTCGGAGCCATTGTCGACCCAGACGGTGGTGAGGCCGAGTTGCTTGGCGGGTTTCAAATTCTTGGCCATGTCCTCGACCATCACCGCGCGGGCGGGATCGATGTCGAACCGGTCGAGTAGCAGCTCGTAGCCGTGGCGGTCGGGCTTGGGCCGATAGTCGGTGGCATGGATGTCGTGGACATGGACGAAATGGCTGCCGAGCCCGAGACGTTCAAGCACGCGGGCGGCGTAAGGCGCATCGCCGTTTGTATAGATGAAGGCGCGTCCGGGAAGGCGGGCGATGCCATGGACGATGCGCGGATCGGGCGTGATGTCTTCCAGCGGGATGTCGTGCACGTCTTCGAGAAAATGATGCGGATCGACCCCATGTTCGGCCATCAGCCCCGCGAGCGTGGTGCCATGGGCATGGAAATAGCCCTTCTGGACCTTGTAGGCGGCGTCATGATCGAGATCGAGCAGGGTAGCGATATAGGCTGTCATGCGCCGGTCGACATGGCGGAAAAGTCCCGATGCAGCCGGATAGAGCGTATTATCGAGATCGAAAATCCAGTCGGTGATATGGGAGAGGCGCGGGTCCATCTTGACGCTTGTCCTAGCTTTTGGTCCGGCTTTCAGCAAAGCGTAAGTTTTCTTTAACTATGAAGGTCCAAATTCTTCATGGTTTAGAACGGGTTAAAACATATGGGCGGACAGAGCGGGACAAAGGGGCACGGGATGAGCGAGCGCGCGATGAACGAGCGAATGACACGGTCGGTGGCGCTGGCAGGGATCAGTGCGATGGCGCTTGGGCTGGCGGCCTGTGGGGGCGGGGGCGGTCCGCGCTCGACCCCGCCGCCGCCGGTGTCCAACCCGGACCCGCAGGCGCCGAGCCCGACGCCCGATCCCGCACCCACGCCCGATCCGACGCCGACGCCCGACCCGACGCCGACCGTCGATTACGATACCGCAGAATATCGTGCGAGCAGCTATCTCGGCGTGAGCGGGGCGATCAGCGCCTATGAAGATGGCGCCAGCGGCGACGGCGTGGGCGTGGCGATCATCGACACGGGCATCAATCCCTCTCTGTCGGCCTTTTCGGGTCGCATCTCCAATGCCAGCGCCGACGTGGCCGGCAATCGCGGGGTGAGCGACAGCGACGGTCATGGCACTGCGGTGGCGTCGGTCGCTGCGGGCGCGCGCGACAACAATGCGACGATGGGCGTGGCCTATGAGGCGACCATCCTCGCCTATCGTGCCGACGAACCCGGCACCTGCGGCACGGCCGATGACTGCTCCATCGGCGACGTCGCGATCGCACAGGGCATCGATGCGGCGGTCGCGGCGGGCGCGCGGGTGATCAACCTGTCGCTCGGCGGGGGCGATCCTGGACGCGTCGTGCTCAACGCGGTGCGCGATGCGGCGGCGGCGGGCGTGGTGATCGTCGTCTCGGCGGGTAACGACGGGGAAGATCCCTCGCTCGGCGACCAGCCCGACGTCTTCGCGAGCGGCCTTGCAGCGGCAGCGCCGGGGATGGTGATCATCGCGGGCGCGGTCGGCCAAGCGAGCCGCGGCGCGGTGGATACCAGCCTCCTCGCCGACTATTCGAACAAGGCGGGCGACGGTGCGGCTTTCTATCTCACCGCGCTCGGCACGCAGGTGCGCGCGCCCGATCATACGGGGCAGGAATTCCTCTGGTCGGGGACTAGCTTTTCGGCCCCGGTCATCACCGGCGCGGTCGCATTGCTCGCACAGGCCTTTCCCAATCTCTCCGGCGCCGAGATCATCGAGATCCTGTTCCTGAGCGCCGACGACCTCGGCGCGGCTGGGATCGACACGATCTTCGGCAACGGGCGACTCAACCTCGCCACCGCTTTCCAGCCCATCGGTACGACGAGCATCGCCGGGACCGACATGGAAGTCTCGCTGTTCGACAATGGCGGCCTGCCCGCGGCGGCGGGCGACGGCGCTGGCAGCACGGGCGACGGCCAGGGCACGCTGGTCACCGACCGCTATGATCGTGCCTTCGGGTTCGATCCCAAGGCGACGCTGGCGCGCGCGCCGGGCGAACGGCCGCTGGGCCGGGCGCTGGCGGGTGGCGCGGTGCGCAGCGAGACGATCGCGGCGGGGCCCGTGGCGCTCGCCATGACGGTGCGTCCGCAGTTCGGCCAGGATGCCAAGGACGATATCAATGCGCTGCCGCTGGGGCTGGTCGGGACCGAGCGCGAGGAGGCACGGCTGCTCGCCGCGCAGCTCGTCGCGCGGATCGACGACAAGACGGCGGTGGCCATGGGCTTTAGCCAGGGCGCCGGCGCGATGCAGCGCCAGCTCAAGGGCGTGAGCGAAGGCCATTGGCTCGCCGCCCGTCGCGACGATCGCGGTTTCGCGGCGGCGAGCGGCGAGAGCCTCGCCATGGTGCGCGACCTCGGCGATATCAGCCTGTCGCTTGGTGCCGAGCGCGGGGCGGTCTGGAGCCGCGATGCGCGGGACGAGCGCCGGAGCGATTATGCCAGCTGGTCGCTCGGCCTGTCGGGCGAGCTCGGTGCCTTTGGCACGGCGGGGCTGACCGTTACGCAGGTCGACGAGAATGAAACGCTGCTCGGCGCACGGCTATCGCCCGTGCTGGGCGGGGGCGAGGGCGCCTCGACGCGCTACCTCACTGCCGAATGGCGCCGCCGCTTCGGCGCGTTCGACGTGGCGGTCGATGCGCGGCGCGGCTGGACCGGCTTTGCCGGCGGCGCGCTCGAGACCAGCGCTTATGGCGCGAGCATCGGCACCGCCAACCTGTGGCGCGGCAGCGACCGGCTCGGGCTTCGGGTGTCGCAGCCGCTGCGGGTGGAAGCGGGCGGGCTCGACCTGTGGCTGCCCACTGCGTGGGATTATGCCAGCGAGACCGCGAGCTTCGGCCAGCAGCGTTATTCGCTCAGCCCCTCGGGCCGCGAATGGGTGAGCGAGCTGAGCTATGGCACGCCCTTCAGGGGCGGCTGGCTGAGCGCCAATGCGTATCGCCGGTCCGAACCGGGCCATGTCGCGGGCGCGCGCGCCGATCTTGGCGGCGCGGTGCGCTACGACGTGCGATTCTGAGGCGGTTGCGGCGGCGAGGGATTTCTCGCCGCCGCGACGCTTTTCAGCCGCGGGTCTTGCCGAGCCCCGGCAGGAGCGGGCCGACCTTGCGCTGGTAATCGGCATAATCCTCGCCGAAATGGTCGACGAGATCGCGCTCCTCGTAGCGGATGCCGATGAGGATATAGACCGTCATCGCCGCCGAAAGGACGAGATGGCCTGCCGACATCTCGACTGCCGACCAGAGCGCCACGAAGAAGCCGAGATAGATCGGGTGACGCACGAGGCGGTACCAGCCGGGCGTGCGCATCTGTTGCGGCGGGACACCGGCCGGATTGCCGTGATGGAAGGCCTGCTGGAGCCCGAACAGCTCGAAATGATTGAGGAGCCAGGTCGCGGTGAAGAGGATGAACCAGCCGATCGCGAACAGTACCCATACGGGCACTTCGAGCGCGCTGCCCGTGAGGTCCCACAGGCTCGCCGGGATGGGATGCCACCACCACATCAGCGCCGCGAGCAAGAGGCTGGCGAGGAGGACATAGGTCGAGCGTTCGACGCTCTTGGGCACGCTGCGGGTGAGCTTTTCCTTGAAGCCCAGGCGCGCGGCGACGCTGTGATGGATCCCGAACAGCGCGACGAGGCCGATATCGACGATCGCTGCCATGGCGGGCACGGCGCTGAAGCGCGCGGCATCGACGGTGGTGGGAATGGCGAACCCCATCACCTCGCGAATATCGCCGACGAAGGCGACGAACCACAGAAAGACAATGAAGAAGACGCCGTATGCGGCGAGCGCGTACAGCAAGGCGAGCATCCGTCCCATGTACATTCCCCCTGTTTGGAACAGGCAGGAATAGCACAAATGGATGTTTAATCCAATTTAGGGAATGTCGGAAGGCGACCGGCCTAGCGAGCGCGATATTCGATGGCGGTGAGCGGGTCGGCGCAGCCGTCTTCGTCGAGCCGATAGACCGCCATATAGGTCTCGCCCGGCGGCAGGTCGGCGAGCCGGTGGAACTGGCCGTCCTGTTCGGTGACGCCCTGTGCGACGCTGTCCTCGGGGCAAAGTGCCGGGGCGTCGGGGGCAAGGATGGGCGCGTCCACCTTGCGCTGCTGGTCGAGATCGACCTTGAGCGTCGGCGGCGCGGCGCCGAGCAGCAAAAGGGCGGCGGGGATCAAGAGGATCTTCATGACGAGGCTCCTTTCGATGACGCTTCTAGCAGGTCGGGATCAAACCGTAAAACTCTCGCCGCAGCCGCAGGCACCCTTGGCGTTGGGATTGTCGAAGACGAAGCCTGCGGCGAAATCGTCTTCCTTCCAGTCCATGATGCTGCCGACGAGATAGAGGACGCTCGCGCCGTCGACATAGAAGACGCCGCCGGGGGTCTCGATCTTTTCATCGAAGGAGGATTCCTCGGTGACGTAGTCGACCGAATAAGCGAGCCCCGAGCAGCCGCGGCGCGGGGTCGAGAGCTTGACGCCGATGGCGTCCTGGGGGGCCTTGCTCATCAGCTCGGCGATGCGCGCTTCGGCAGCGGGCGTCAGCGTGATCGCGGCGGGGCGGGTACGGGTCTCGGTCATTTGAGCTTCTTCTGCCAGAACAGGGCGTGGCCGGCTTCGGGGTCGAGCTGGTAATCTCCGAAACCGCATTTTTCGTAGACGGCCTTGGCGCGATCATTGCCGCTTAAGACCTCGAGCGTGACCTTGACGGCGTCGCGGCGGCGGGCCTCGTCCTCGACGGCGCCCATCAGTGCCATGCCGACACCCTTGCCCCGTGTCTCCGCGAGGACGACGACGTCGTGGATGTTGACGATCGGCGCTGCGGCGAAGGTCGAGAAATGGGTGAAGCAATTGGCGAGGCCGACGGGCTTGCCGTCCAATCGCGCGATCAGCGAGAAGGCGCCAGGCACTTCGGCAAGCTTTGCGGCGAGGGTGGCGCGGGTCGTCTCGGCGAGCGGTTCGCCGCCCCCCATCGGATCGCGCGCATAGGCATCGAGCAGGTCGACGACCACGGCGGCGTCGGCCGGATCGCGATAATCGGCGAGGGTGATCGAAAGGGTGTCGGTCATGGCATTCATCTACAGCATCCCCAGTTCGAGACGGGCCTCGTCGGACATCTTGGACGGATCCCACGGCGGGTCCCAGACGAGTTTGACTTCGGCATCGCGCACGCCGGGTACGGCGAGCGTCCGCATCTCCACTTCGCCCGGCATGGTCTCGGCGACGGGGCAATGCGGCGTGGTGAGGGTCATCAGAACGGTGGCATCCCCGTCTTCGGTGACCGACACGTCGTAGATGAGGCCGAGATTGTAGATGTCGACGGGGATTTCGGGGTCGTAGATCGACTGCAGCGCCTCGACGATGGCGGCCTTTACCTCTTCGGCATTGTCGGGCGCGGCCTTTTCGGCGGCGAGGAAGCCGGCGAGATAGTCGCGCTTGCGCTCGAGCTTCTCGCCCGACGTCTCTTCCTGCATCGGGGTTTCGCCGACGCGGGCGCGGGGCGGCTTGTCGACGGCGTCGACTTCCTGTGTTTCGATCTTGCGGTCGTTGGTCATCCGAAAATCCGTCTTACTTTGTGAAGGCCGTCCAGGAGCGCCTCGACGTCGGTCATGTCGCTGTGCGCGGCAAAGCTGGCGCGCACGGTGGCGGGAACGCCGAGATGGTCCATCAACGGCTGGCAGCAATGATGGCCCGCGCGCACCGCGACCCCGGCATCGTCGAGGATGGTGGCGACATCATGGGCGTGCACGTCGCCCATGTTGAAGCTGACGATGCCATGCGCGTCGGCGGGGCCGTAGAGCGCAATGTCGTTCATGCCGCGAAGCCCCTCGAGCGTGGCGGCGACGAGGGCGTTTTCATGCGCCGAGATGGCCGCACGCCCGACGCCGTCGATCCAGTCGCAGGCGGCATGAAGGCCGATCGCGCCGACGATATGCGGGGTGCCCGCCTCGAAGCGCGTGGGGGCGGGGGCGTAAGTGGTGCCCTGTTCGAACGACACGCGGTCGATCATCGAGCCGCCGCCCTGATAGGGGGGCATGGCGGCGAGAAGGTCGGCGCGGGCCCAGAGCGCGCCGATGCCGGTCGGGCCGACCATCTTGTGCGCGCTACAGACGTAGAAATCGCAGCCCAAAGCGGCGACGTCGACGGGCAGGCGCGGGGCGGCCTGGCAACCGTCGACGAGGAATTTTGCACCGACCTCGCTGGCCATGGCGGCGACGGCGGGGGCGTCGAGCAGCGCGCCGGTGACGTTGGAGAGGTGGCTGAGCGCAACCAGCTTGACCTTGCCGTCCAATTTGGCGCGGACGTCGTCGAGGTCGATGCGGTAATCGTCGGTCAGGCCCACGACGCGGATCTCGGCGCCAACCTCCTCGGCGAGCATCTGCCACGGCACGATGTTGGAATGATGTTCGAGACGCGAGAGGAGGATGACGTCGCCCGTGCCGAGATGCTCGCGGCCCCAACTGGCGGCGACGAGGTTGATCGCCTCGGTCGCGCCGCGGGTGAAGACGACCTCTTCGGGCTGGCCGCCGAGGAAGGCGGCGAGGCGGGCGCGGGCGTCCTCGTAGCGGCGGGTCATGGTCGCCGAGCGGTCATAGACGCCGCGGTGGACGGTGGCGTAATCCTCGCCATAGGCGCGCGCAATCGCATCGATCACCGCCTGCGGTTTCTGCGCGGTGGCGGCGCTGTCCAGATAGTGCCAGTCACCAACGCCCGGGAATTGGGCGCGCAGGTCGGTGGGGAAGGCGGCGTGGGCGTTCATCGCGTCAGCTCGCGCAGGCAGGTGCGGGCGAGGGTGGCGATGTCGCTGTCGTCGCCAAGCTCATCCCAGAGCCCGCCGATGAACCCTTCGAGGAGGAGCGCCTTGGCGTCCTCGGGCGGGAGGCCGCGCGCGGCGGCATAGTATAGCTGCATGGCGTCGAGTTCGCCCACCGTCGCGCCGTGGGCGCAGGCGACATCGTCGGCGTAGATTTCGAGTTCGGGCTTGGCATTGGCGGTGGCCTCGCGCGACAGGAGCATGGCCTTCACGTCCTGTTCGCTCTCCGTCTTCTGCGCCTCGCGGGCGACCGCGACCTGCCCGAGATAGGAGCCGACGGCCTTGCCGCCGAGCACCGTGCGAACGGTCTGCGTGCTGGTCGCGCCGGGCGCGACGTGGCGCACGAACGTCACCACTTCAAGCGTCGCGTCGGCGGTACCGATATTGGCGGCGTGAAAGGTGAAGTCCGCGCCTTCGTGCAGCGTCACGTCGAGTTCGATGCGGCCGTAGCGGGGCGCGCAGTTGAGCGCGTAAAGGTCGAACTTGCCGCCTTCACCGATGGTCACGGCAGCGCGTTTCACGTCGATCGCCTCGCCGCTCGGCATCCAGATTTGCTGCACCTTTTTGTGCGCAGCAATTTCGATCGTCTCGGGCGGCGACAGATCGTCCCAGACCTCGCCCAGCGCCTTGATGTCGGCGTAGCGAAAGGCCTCGTCGGCGCGGGTGGGGAGAGGGGCGGTCATGCTTACGCGACCACCTCGGCATAGCCGTCCCGCTCGAGCTGGAGCGCGAGGTCGGGGCCGCCCGACTTGACGATGCGGCCCGCCGACAGGACGTGCACCTTGTCGGGCTGCACATAGTCGAGGAGGCGCTGGTAATGGGTGATGAGCAGCACGCCCTTGTCGGGGCTGCGCATGATGCGGTTGATGCCTTCGCCGACGGCCTTCAGCGCGTCGATGTCGAGCCCGCTGTCGGTCTCGTCGAGGATGGCGAACTTAGGGCTCATGATGCCCATCTGAACCATCTCGGCGCGCTTCTTCTCGCCGCCGGAAAAGCCGACATTGACGGGCCGCTTGAGCATGTCGGCGGGGAGCCCGAGGGCGGCGGATTCCTCCTTGGCGAGCTTGATGAACTCGGCGCCCGACAGCTCGTCTTCACCGCGTTCACGGCGCTGGGCATTGAGGCTTTCGCGCAGGAACTGCAACATCGACACGCCGGGGATCTCGACCGGATATTGGAAGCCGAGGAAGAGGCCCGCGGCGGCGCGTTCGTGCGGCTCCATGTCGAGGAGGTCCGCGCCAAGGAAGTCGGCGCTGCCGCCGGTCACTTCATAGCCGGGACGACCGCCGAGCGCATAAGCGAGCGTCGACTTGCCCGCGCCATTGGGGCCCATGATGGCATGGACTTCGCCCGCGGGGACGGTGAGGTCGAGGCCCTTCAAGATGGGCTTGTCGCCGGTCGCGACGTGGAGGTTCTTGATGGTCAGCATAAGCAGTGCATGGCGCTAGAGCGCGCCATAAAGTCCTTTCAAATCGCTTTTGGGGCCGGTGCATCCGGCAAGGTCGGCACTGGCGCGGTCGTGCACTTCCTGTAACTCGGCGCGCAGCTGCAATGCTGCTTGCTGATCCTGCGCCGTCGGGGGGTCGGCCATCCCGTCGACCAGCGCCTCACCGCGTTCGGCGAGCGCTTCGAATTCGGGCAAATAGCGCTGCTCGATCGCGTGGCAACTGCCCTCATCGGCGACGGCGCTGCCGCAGCTCGCGAGGGGCAAGAGGGCAAGGAGGGGATAGGCGAAACGCATCAGAAGCGCAGGCCCTTCGCGCCGAACTTTTTCGAGAGGGCGTCCATGTCCTTGCTGCTCGTCGTCGCAATGGCAACGCGGCCCGAGGCCTGATCGGTGTGCACGGATGAATCCTTGCAGCTCTTTTCGACGAAGGCGGTGACGTCCTTGGCGATGTCTTTGGGTACGTAGCGGATCATTGCGCTTCTCCTTCAAAGGACGGTTCGCGGGCAGCGCGGTCGCGGCGGATGCGATCGAGCATGGCGAGAAAATTGGGTTTGGCGGCAACCTCGAGCTGCGCCTTCAAGGCGGGAGCATGATCGGGGCCGAGATCGGCGTCGAGCCGGGCATCGAGCGCCTGCTCGAGCTCCGCGCACCCTGCTTGCGCCTGTTCGAAGATCGCCTCGTCGTCGGTGGTTTCCTTCGACAGGCGCACGGCGAAGGTCGTCATGCAGCGATCATGCGTCTGCGCAAGCTGCATCGTCTCGGGCGTGACCTGCTGCACGGCAGCGGAGAGGAACAGGGCAGCGAGGATCATCAGCCGACACTCCCCTCAAGGCTCAGCGCCAAGAGCTTCTGCGCTTCGACCGCGAACTCCATCGGCAGTTCCTTCAGCACTTCCTTGGCGAAACCGTTGACGATCAGCGCGACGGCGGCTTCCTCGTCGAGGCCGCGGGCCTGGGCGTAGAACATCTGGTCTTCGCTGATCTTCGAGGTGGTGGCCTCATGCTCGATCGTGGCAGTCGGGTTCCTCACCTCGATATAAGGCACGGTATGCGCGCCGCATTGCGCGCCGAGGAGGAGGCTATCGCACTGGGTGAAGTTGCGGACATTCTCGGCCCCCGGCATCACTTTCACGAGGCCGCGATAGGTGTTGTCGCTCTTGCCGGCGCTGATGCCCTTGGAGATGATCGTCGAGCGGCTGTTCTTGCCGATGTGGATCATCTTGGTGCCGGTGTCGGCCTGCTGGTAATTGTTGGTCAATGCGACCGAATAGAATTCGCCGACGCTGTCGTCGCCTTTCAGGATGCAGGACGGATATTTCCAGGTGATCGCGCTGCCGGTCTCGACCTGCGTCCAGCTGACCTTCGAGCGGTCGCCCGCGCAGATGGCGCGCTTGGTGACAAAATTGTAGATGCCGCCCTTGCCCTGCTTGTCGCCCGGATACCAGTTCTGGACGGTGGAATATTTCACCTCGGCGTCTTCGTGCGCGTAGATTTCGACCACGGCGGCATGGAGCTGGTTTTCATCGCGCATCGGCGCGGTGCAGCCTTCGAGATAGGAGACGTAGCTGCCCTTTTCGGCGACGATCAGCGTGCGCTCGAACTGGCCGGTATTCTCGGCATTGATGCGGAAATAGGTCGACAGCTCCATCGGGCAGCGCACGCCCTCGGGGATGTAGACGAAGGTGCCGTCGGAGAAGACCGCGCTGTTGAGGCAGGCGAAATAGTTATCGCGCTGCGGCACGACAGAGCCGAGATACTTCTTCACCAGCTCGGGGTGCTTCTTCACCGCTTCGGAAATCGACAGGAAGATGACGCCGGCCTTTTCCAATTCGTCGCGGAAGGTGGTGGCGACCGAGACGCTGTCGAAGACGGCATCGACCGCGACCTTGCGCGCGCCCTCGACGCCCGCGAGCACTTTCTGCTCCTCGATCGGGATGCCGAGTTTTTCATAGGTGCGGCGGATTTCGGGATCGAGCTCGTCGAGGCTCTTCAGCGTCGGCTTCTTCTTGGGCTCGGCGTAATAATAAGCGCCCTGATAGTCGATCGGCGGGATCGTGAGCTTGGCCCAGTCGACCTCCTCCATCTCGAGCCAGGCGCGAAAGCCCTTCAATCGCCAGTCGAGCATCCATTCGGGCTCGCCCTTCTTGGCCGAGATGAAGCGCACCGTGCTTTCATCGAGGCCCTTGGGCGCGAAATCCTGTTCGATGTCGGTGGAGAAACCCCACTCGTAATCCTTGTCGAGGGCCTCGCGGGCCTCGGGGTTCATCTCCTCGCGGGAGGTCAGTTCGCGTTGTTCGCTCATCAGATGCTCAATTCTTCGAGGGTGACGTCCTGCAGCGCGCCGCGGACCTTCTGGCCGACGAGGCCCATGTGCGGCTTGACCCGGCAATGCGTGTCGAGGGCGCAGTCGGTCGCGCCGTCCGAACATTGGGTCATGGCGATCGGGCCCTCGACCGCCTCGATGATGTCGGCGAGGCTGATCGCCTGTGCCGCCCGCGCGAGGCGATAGCCGCCGCCCGCGCCGCGCTGCCCTTCGAGGAGGCCGGCGCGGCCCAATGCCTGCATCAACTTTTGCGCGGTGGGCAGCGGGACGCCGGTTTCCTCCGAGAGGGCGGACGCACTCAGCCGTTCGCCCGGGCGACGGGCGGCGGCGGTCATCATGACGACCGCATAATCGGCAAGGTGGGTCAGGCGCATGGGACTCGCTGTCTCAATCTTAATCGGACCAAATCGTTCCGATTGGCGAGCTAGGAGCGCGGGGGGCGCTTTTCAAGGGAAATCCGGCTGTTGCGAGTCGTTCGCGATTGGCGAGTCGCAGCGTCGGGGGCGCGTATCGAGCGTCTTGCCGGACGATGCAAGCCGGGTCTAGGGAGGCGGCCATGCTCTACGGTCTCACCCGCCCGTTCATTTTCCGCCTGGATGCCGAAAAGGCGCATAGGCTGACCATCCGTGCGCTCCGGCTCCTGCCGAAGAAGCCGGTGCCCAAACTGGCACCCATTCTCGCGCAGGAGGTGGCGGGGCTGCATTTTCCGGGGCCGATCGGGCTGGCGGCGGGCTTCGACAAGAATGGCGAGGTGCCCGATGCCATGCTCGGTTTCGGCTTCGGCTTCGTCGAAGTGGGGACGGTCACGCCGATGCCGCAGGAGGGCAATGCGAAGCCGCGGCTGTTCCGGCTGGCCGAGGACCGCGCGGTGATCAACCGCATGGGGTTCAACAATGAGGGCCAGGACAAGGTGCGCGGTCGGGTCAGCCATCGCAAGTATCGGCGCGGCATCATGGGCGTGAACATTGGCGCCAACAAGGACAGCGCGGACCGCATCGCCGATTATCGTCGCGGCGTCGTGTCCATGTCGCCCTATGCCGATTATCTGACCGTCAACATCTCCTCGCCCAACACGCCGGGGCTTCGGCAATTGCAGAGCCCCAAGGCGCTGAAGGAACTGCTGACGACCGTGCGCGAGACGCGCGGCGCCGAGGGGCCGCCCATCTTCCTAAAGGTGGCGCCCGACCTCGCCGAGGACGATCCCAAGCGGATCGCGCGGGTGGCGATCCAGACGGGGATCGACGGCATCATCGTGTCGAACACCACGATCGACCGACCCGATAGCCTTCGTTCGGCGCATGCGGGAGAGGCGGGCGGCCTGTCGGGACGACCGCTGAAGGACAAGTCGCTGGAGGCGCTGAGAGCCTTTGCCAAGGAGACCAAGGGCAAGATCCCGCTGATCGCGGCGGGCGGCATCGAGACGGTCGACGACGTGTGGGACCGGCTGCGCGCGGGGGCGAGCCTGGTCCAGATCTATTCGGCGCTGGTCTATGAAGGGCCGGGGCTCGCCATGCGACTGAACGGCCAGCTCGCCAAGCGGCTCGAGGCCGAGGGCGTCGCGAACATTGCCGATATCGTCGGAACCGAGTAGCGATCCAGCGATGCTGCGCTCCCTTTTTCCCGTGACCGCCCTGCTGCTCGCCTCGTGCAGCACGCCCCGATCGGCGCCCGAGATCGCCCCGCCCGCGCTGTTCGAGGGCGCCGTGTCCTCGGCCGAACCGCGCGCGACGGCGGCGGGCGAGGCGATGCTGGCCAAGGGCGGAAGCGCGACCGATGCGGCGCTTGCGGTGCTGGTCGCGCTGACCGTGGTCGAGCCGCAAAGCTCGGGCATCGGCGGCGGCGGCTTCATGGTGAGGAGCGACCTTTCCGGCAATGTCGTCACTTATGACGGGCGCGAGACGGCGCCGGCGGCGGCGGGTCCCGATTGGTTCCTCGGCGAGGATGGCGAGCCGCTGCCCTTTTCCAGCGTCGTGCCCGGCGGGCGCAGCGTCGGGGTGCCGGGCAATGTCGCGCTGATGGCGCTGGCGCATGAAGAACATGGGCGGCTCGCCTGGGCCGAGCTGTTCGAGCCCGCGATCCGTCTCGCGCGGGGTGGCTTCCCGATGACGAAACGGCTCCATGACATGCTCGAGCGCGAGACCGACGAGTTGCTCGGCGATGCGGGCGGGGTGGCGAGCGTCGATGCGGCGAGCCGCGCGATCTTCTACGGCCCCGACGGCAAGCCGTGGCCGGTGGGGACGATGCTGCGCAACCCGGTGCTCGCCGATACGCTGGAAGCCATTGCGGCGGGCGGGCGTGAGGCCTTCTATCGCGGCCCCAATGCGGCGGGAATCGCGACGCGGGTGAGCCGCGCGCCGATCGCGCCCGCACCGATGACCATCGCCGACCTCGCTGCTTATGAGGCCAAGGAGCGCGCCCCGGTGTGCGGCGCCTATCGCGGGCATCGCGTCTGTTCGATGGGGCCGCCGTCCTCGGGGGCGACGACATTGCTTCAGATCCTCGGGATGCTCGAGCGGTTCGACCTTGCCGCGCTGGGCCCCGACAGCCCCGACTTCTGGCACCTGTTCGCCGAAGCTACGCGCCTCGCCTTTGCCGATCGCGGCGCTTATCTCGGCGACAGCGATTTCGTCGACGTGCCGGTCGCGGGGATGATCGACCCCGCCTATCTTCGGATGCGCGGCCGCCTCATCAACCCTGAGGCGGCGATGGCGCAAGCGCCGGTCGGCAACCCCGAGGGCGCCCGGGCGATGGCGATGCATGTCGGGCCGGTCGAACAGGGCACCAGCCATTTCGCGGTCGCCGATGCCTATGGCAATGTCGTCTCGCTGACCTCGACGATCGAAGGGCCGTTCGGCTCGGGGCTGATGGTGGGGGGCTATTTCCTCAATAACGAGATGACCGATTTCAGCTTCGCGCCGGTCGGCGAGGACGGCCGGCCGGTGGCCAATGCGGTCGCGGCGGGCAAGCGACCGCGCAGCTCGATGAGCCCGGCCATCGTCTTTGCCAAGGACGGGTCGCCGTGGCTCGGCGTCGGCGCGGCGGGCGGTCCGACGATCATCACCCAGACCGCCAAGAATATCATCGCGGCGGTGGATTTCGGCATGGGAATGCAGGCGGCCATCGCGTTGCCCAATGTCTATGCGCCGGGCAATGTCCTGTTCGTCGAACAGGCCGAGGGAGCCGAGGCGCTCGCCGCCGCGTTGCGGGCCAAGGGTCATGAAAATGTTCGCGTGATCCCCTCGCGCTTCAAGGCCAATGCGGTCGAACGGGTCGGCGACCGCTGGGTCGCGGCCTTCGATCCGCGCACACAGAAGGATGTCACCGGAGAGGGTGCCCGATAGATGAGCAGAAAAACCGAACTCGAACATTTCCCCAATTTGGTGACGATGTTCTTCACGCGCTCGCGCGAGAAGGGCGATGCGCCGTTCCTCTGGTCCAAGAAGAATGGCGAGTGGACCTCGATCAGCTGGGCGAAGGCCGCGCAGATGGTGGCGGGCCTCGCGCAAGGGCTGCGCGATCTCGGGATGCAGGAAGGCGACCGCGTCATGCTGGTCAGCGAGAACCGGCCCGAATGGCTAATCGCCGACCTCGCCATCATGGCGGCAGGCTGCGTGACCGTGCCGACCTACACCACCAACACGACGCGCGACCACCAGCATATCCTCGGCAATTCGGACGCGCGTGCGGTGATCGTGTCGACGCAGAAGCTGGCCGAGCCGCTCATTCCCGCGGTGCTGTTCGCGAGCGAATGCCATCATATCATCTCGATCGACGACATCATCACCGGCCAGTCGCCCGACGTCGCCAAATTCCACTATTGGGACGAGATCGTCGCCACCGAGGCCGACCTTGAATCCTTCGAGGAAGAAGCGCGGCAGAAGACGCGCGGCGACCTCGCCTGCCTCATCTACACTTCGGGAACGGGCGGTGCGCCGCGCGGCGTGATGCAGCATCACGGCATGATCCTCCACAATGTGGAAGGCTGCGTCGACGTCATCGCTAATGATTTCGGCTGGGACGAGGAGCGTTTCCTGTCCTTCCTGCCCGCGAGCCATGCCTATGAGCATACCGGCGGGCAGCATTTCCCGATCGGGCTGGGCGCGGAAATCTATTATGCCGAAGGGCTCGAGAAGCTCGCCGCCAATATCGAGGAAGTGAAGCCCACGATCATGGTCGTGGTGCCGCGCCTGTTCGAGATGCTGCGCGCCAAGATGCTCAAGACCATCGAGAAGGAAGGCGGGTTGGCGGCCTATCTGCTGCGCCGTGCGCTGCAGATCGAGGAAAAGCGCTATCACGGGCGCTCGAGCCTGTTCGACGTGCCGATGGATGCGCTGCTGTCGAAGACGCTGCGCAAGAAGGTGCGCGACAAGTTCGGTGGGCGGATGAAGGCGATGGTGTCGGGCGGTGCGCCGCTCAATCCCGAGGTCGGGCTGTTTTTCCAGGCGATGGGATTGACCATGCTCCAGGGCTATGGCCAGACCGAGAGCGGACCAGTGATCAGCTGCAATCGGCCCTCGGCGGGGCTGCGGATGGACACGGTCGGGCCGCCCTTGAAGAACACCGAGGTCAGGATCGCCGAGGATGGCGAGATTTGCGTGCGCGGCGAGCTGGTAATGGCGGGCTATTGGCGCAACCGCGACGATACCGCCAAGGTGCTCGACGAGGAAGGCTGGCTGCTGACCGGCGATGTCGGCCATCTCGACGAGAAGGGCCGGATCAAGATCACCGACCGCAAGAAGGACCTCATCGTGCTGGACAAGGGCGACAATGTCGCGCCGCAGCGGATCGAGGGCATCCTGACGTTGCAGCCCGAGGTGGGCCAAGCGATGGTCTATGGCGATCGCCGTCCTTACATCGTCGCGCTGCTGGTGCCCGATGCGGAGGCGACGCGCGGCATGGACGATGCGGCGGTGAAGAAAGCGCTTTCGGCGGCGGTCGACCGGGTCAACAAGGATCTCAGCGTCATCGAAAAGGTACGCCGTTTCATCATCGCCGACGAGCCTTTCACCGTCGACAACGAGATGCTCACGCCCAAGCAGTCGATCCGGCGACACAAGATCAACGCCGCTTATGAGGACCGGCTGGGCAAGCTCTATAAGGGTTGAGCGCGGCGCGCGTCCGTGCGGTGCTTAGTCCGCGTCGCGATAGGGGATGAAATCGTTGAAGGCGCAAAAGCCGCCATACATGCCCGTCGCGGTCTCGTAGACCTTGGCGATGTCACCCGAGCAGGTACGCCCCAGCGGGCTTTCGATGACGAGCACGTGGCCGATGCGGTCAAGCCCGTTGCAGTCGGCATTGAAGGTCTGGAGATAGCGCGTGCCGCCGAAGCGGTAGACCACCGTGCGCTCATCGATGACGGTCGAGGAGGTGACGTTGGGCGGCAGGCAGGAGACGGGTTCGCCGGGGACGCGGTCACCGAGCAACTCGGCCAATTCGCTCTCGGCGTCCGGCGACATTTCGTAGGGCGTCGGCGAGGCGCAACCGCCGAGCAGGGCGAGCGGGGCGAGGAGGGCGAGGGTACGGGTCATGCGGGCGACTCCTTGATAAAGCGGTTCCGTCCTTGTAACGATCCTCCGCCCGCGCAGGTTGCGCCACGATGAACGAGCGGGCGGACCCGGGTCCTTTAGAAATTGTCCTTGGCGGTGCGGCGGGCAGCAAGTTGCTCGGCATCGGCGGCGCGCAGGAAGGGGTTGGTGGCCCGTTCCTCGGCGACGGTGGTGGGCACGGTGCGGCGGCCTTGGGCGCGGGCGTCCTCGACAGCGGCGAGGCGCTCGGCGATCGCCGCATTGTCGGGCTCGGCGGTGACGGCGAAGCGGCCGTTCGACAGCGTATATTCGTGGGCGCAATAGAGCGGCGTGTCGGCGGGCAGCGCGGCGAAGCGCTGGAGGCTGGCGTGCATCTGCGCCGCCGTACCCTCGAACAGGCGGCCGCAGCCCATGGCGAACAGCGTGTCGCCGCAGAACACGGGGCCGGGCGCTCCGTCCTCGCCATGGAAAACATAAGCGATATGGCCGAGCGTATGGCCGGGGACGTGCCAGACGGTGATGGCCTGCCCCTCGATCGAGAAGAGCTGGTCATCGCCGAGCGCGACGTCGAGGCCGGGGATCTTCTCTTCCTCGGGCGCGGGACCGAATATCTGCGCGCCGGTCGCCTCGCGGATGGCGAGATTGCCGCCGGTATGGTCGGGATGCCAGTGGGTGACGAGGACATGGGTGATGCGCCAGCCCAGGGCCTCGGCGGCCTTCAGGCAGGCGGCACCGTCACCGGGATCGACCACCGCGACCGCGCCGCCGAATTTTACCAGCCAGTGGTAATTGTCGCTAAACGCGGGGACGCAGGCGATCTCCACGTCGCCGACGCGGTCGATCTCATAGCCGGCGCGGGTCTCTACCATGTGCCCTCATTCTCCATCGAGGCCCAAGGCTCCTGTTCGGGCAACGCGCCCGAGGCGTTGAGCAATTCGATCGAGATGCCGTCGGGGGTCTTCACGAAGGCCATGCGCCCGTCGCGCGGCGGGCGATTGATGGTGACGCCCGCCGCCATCAGCTCGGCGCAGGTCGCGTAGATATCGTCAACGTGGAAGGCGAGATGGCCGAAATTGCGCCCGCCGCCGAAATCTTCGGCCTCGCCGTCCCAATTGTGGGTGAGCTCGATCTCCGCATCCTCGCCCGGCACGCCGAGGAAGATGAGGGTGAAGCGGCCCTGTTCGCTGTCCTTGCGGCGGCGCTCCTCCAGCCCGAGCAGCTTGAAGAAGGCGACGGTGGCATCGGGGTCGGTGACGCGCAGCATGGAGTGGAGGAAGGCAGTCATTGGGCAGGCTCCTCGGGCGTGACGTCGGAAGTGGCGGCCAAGGGTGCATCGAGGTGATCGCGGATCGCCTGCTGCGCCATCATTGCGACCGGATGGTCGGGCATGGCAGCGATGGCGGCGGTCCAGGCGGCGCGGGCCCCGTCGCGGTCGCCGCGCGCGAGCAGCACTTCGCCCTTGGCATAGAGCACTTCGGGCGCATCGGGAGCGCGCTGCTCGGCCTGGGTAATGCGCGTGAGGGCAGCGTCATAGTCGCCCTGTTCGCCCGCCATCTGCGTCGCGGCGAGCCAGTAGAAGGGATCGTCCTGGATGAGCGTGCCGGCGCTGGCGAGCACGCTGTTCGCCTCGTCGTAGCGCTCGAGCCGGTGCAGACTGTAGGCCTTGTCGAGCAGCGTCCATCCCTGCTGCAGCGGGGCCAGCACATTGGCGCCCGCCGCGGCGCTGGCCGCCTCGAGCGCAGCCTCATGCTGTCCGGCCTGCAAGAAAAGCGAGGCGGCAGCGGCCTGCGCGCGGGCGGTGTCGACGAGGTTGGTGGCCTCGGCGGCGATGGCCATGAAGATGGCGGCGGCATCCTCGGCGCGCCCTTCCTTCACCGCCAGCTGGGCCTGGCATTCGCGATTTTCACTCGCCGCCGCCGTCCCGCAAACAAGCGCGGGCGAGGGCGCGTCCTGCAGGAGGAAGAGGCTGGCGAGGGCGGCGAGAAGATGCATCAGGCGGTGGCTCCGTTCTGGCTGATCAACTGGTCGAGGCCGTGGAGTTCGGCGAGGATGGTCGCGATCTCGTGCGGCTCGGACAGGCGATGTCCGCTATTCTTGATGAGGCGCAGCTGAACGTCGGGGCTGGTCAGTTTCTGCAGGGCCTTGGCGGCGATCTTGGCGGGGACGTCCTTGTCCTTTTCGCCATGCACGAAACGGACCGGTCCGTTGAAGCGGATGGGATCGTCGAGGAGGCGCATCTCCAGCCCCGACTGGAGGAAGCCGCGATGGGTGACCATGACGGAGTCGTCATATTGGCTCGCTCGCTCCAGTTTGCCGGTGGTGGCGATGGCGGTCTTTTCCTCGTCGGAGAAGCCCCAGTCGGTGAAGTCGGGCGCGGCGGCGAGGCCGAGGACGCCCGCGACCCTGTCGGGGCGCTGGACCGCGGCGGCGAGGGCGAGCCAGCCGCCCATCGAGGAGCCGATGAGGATGACCGGACCCTTGGCGAGCCGGTCGATGACGGCGAGCACCTCGGTCAGCCAGCGCGACAGCGTGCCTTGCGCGAAATCGCCCGCCGAGCTGCCGGTGCCCGAATAGTCCATACGCAGCGAGGTGCGCCCGCCCGAGGCGGCATAGGCGTCGATCGCCGTGGCCTTGCCGCCCTCCATGTCGGAGGCATAGCCGGGCAGGAAGAGATAGGTGAGGCCTTTGCCACGACGGTGGCGATAGGCGATCGGGCGGCCCTCGACGTCGAGGTGCTGGATAGTTGGCTGGTCGTTCATGGCGCCCTCCCTAGCCGGGGAGGGCGCCATGGAAAAGCCTAGCCCTTGGGGTCGAAGATCTCTTCGATGGCGAGATCGAAGACCTCGGCGATGGTGAAGGCGAGCGGGAGCGAGGGGTCGTATTTGCCCGTCTCGATGGCATTGACGCTCTGGCGGCTGACCCCGAGCTTGTCGGCGAGCGCCTGCTGGCTCCAGTCGCGCTCCGCGCGCAGGACCTTCAGACGGTTCTTCACGCGCATTCCCCCGAGGCGCCGAACTGCATCTTGTTGATCACCCCGCCGACGCCGAAGCCGAGGAAGAAGACGACGGGCCACCAGAAGGCGTCGATCCTCGGTACCACGTCGAAGGAGGAGAGGAAGCCGTGGACCGCCGCCGCGCTCAGGGCGATGCCGATGCCGTAGAGGCACTGGCGCACGATGAGCATGCGGATGAATTCGTCCTTCTGCTCGATGATGAGCCGCCCGATCGCCCAGAGATAGCCGATCACCCCGAGGCCGGGGAGGATGGCGAGGATGACGGTGAGCGGGGTCACCGGATCGCCCTCGTCATGCATGAAGGCGGCGATCATCAGCGTGCCGATGTAGAAGATCGACGCGAGGACCATGCGCTGCATATAGCGCTTGTGCGGGCTGCTCATCAGACGGCCTTCTCGCAGCGGGTGCAGCCACGGCGCAGCGTGATGATCGATGCGGCCATCAGTCCCATGATGATGACGAAGCTCGCCTTGTCCGACAGGCCGAGCTGCTTGGCCGCCATGGCGGCGAGGATGATGAGCGCACCGAAGATGAGGGCGCGGGCATTCTGGGTCATCGGTCAAACTCCCTTTTCAATTTGTAAAGTGTGTTTGACATGGCGTAGTACGCTTGTCAAGCGACATTGACATAAGGACAAGCGAGCTTGAATTCGCCTTTTGGTTGAAGCGCTTGGCCGCCTGCACTAGGTGGGATGCCATGACCGAGATGGTGAAGATCAGCCTGCCCGATGGCAGCGTGAAGGAAATGGACGCGGGCGCGACCCCGCATGACGTGGCCGCATCGATCGGGCCGGGACTCGCCAAGGCGGCGATCGCGGCGCGGGTGAATGGCGAATTGCGCGACCTGAAGCGTCCCTTCGAGGGCGATGCCGAATTGGCGCTCGTCACCAAGCGCGACGAGGCCGATGCCTTGGAACTGGCGCGCCACGACTTTGCGCACGTCCTCGCCGAGGCGGTGCAGAATCTCTATCCCGGCACGCAGATCACCTTCGGCCCCGCGACCGACGACGGTTTCTATTACGATTTCGCACCGGCGCCGGGCCGGGGGATGTTCACCGAAGAGGAACTGCCCGAAATCGAAGAAGAGATGCGCCGCATCATCAAGGCCGACAAGCCGCTGATCCGCGAAGTGTGGGACCGCGAGAAGGTACGCCAGTTCTTCATCGACCATGGCGAGGCGTTCAAGGCCGAATGGGTGATGGAGCTGCCCGAGCACGAGCCCATCACCATGTACAAGACCGGCAAGGGCGAAGCGGACTGGATCGACCTGTGCCGCGGGCCGCACCTGCCGAGCACCGGCTATCTCGACCCCAAGGCGTTCAAGTTGACCCGCGTGTCGGGCGCTTACTGGCGCGGCGACCAGTCGAACCCGATGCTGAGCCGCATCTACGGCACCGCCTGGCTCGACAAGAAACAGCTCGCCGAGCATCTGCATCGCCTCGAGGAGGCGGCCAAGCGCGACCATCGCAAGCTGGGCGCCGAGATGGACCTGTTCCACCTTCAGCAGGAGGCGCATGGCAGCGTTTTCTGGCATCCGCAGGGCTTCAAGATGTGGCGCGCGCTCGAGGCCTATATGCGCCGCGCCATCGACGAAGGTGGCTATCGCGAGATCAAGACCCCGCAGCTGATGGACGTCAAGCAGTGGACCCGCTCGGGCCACTGGGGGAAATATGCCGAGAATATGTTCGCGGTCCCCGATATCGTCCCGAACGTGGAGAGCGAGGAAGAGGCCGCCGCCCCCGATGTCGCCGAGGACGCCGACTGGATGGCGATCAAGCCGATGAACTGCCCGGCGCACATCCTCGTCTTCAACCAGGGCATCAAGTCGTACCGCGACTTGCCGCTCAGGCTCTACGAGAATGGCTGTTGCCACCGCAACGAGCCCCATGGCGCGCTCCACGGCCTCATGCGCGTGCGCCAGTTCACGCAGGACGATGCGCATATTTTCTGCACCGAAGGCCAGGTGGTGGAGGAGATCCACAAGTTCTGCCGCCTCGCCGACCGCATCTACAAGGACTTCGGTTATACCTATTCGGTGAAGCTGGCGACGCGCCCCGAAAAGCGCTTCGGCAGCGACGAGATGTGGGACAAGGCCGAACAGGAAATGCGCGACGCGGTGAAGGCCGCGGGCATGGACAATGAGGACTATGGCTGGGAAGAGTTGGAGGGCGAAGGTGCCTTCTACGCGCCCAAGCTCGAATGGCACCTGACCGACGCGATCAGGCGGACTTGGCAGGTCGGCACGATCCAGTCAGACCGCGTCCTGCCCGAACGCCTCGATGCGACCTATGTCGGCGAGGATGGCGAGAAGCATCGCCCCGTCATGCTCCACCGCGCCATCTTCGGTTCGTACGAGCGCTTCATCGGCATGCTCATCGAACATTATGCCGGCAAGATGCCGCTGTGGCTGGCACCGACGCAGATCGTCGTCACCACCATCGTCTCCGACGCCGACGATTTCGCCAAGGAAGCGGCGACGAAGCTCGAGGCAGCGGGGCTGCGCGTCGAGACCGACCTTCGCAACGAGAAGATCAACTACAAGGTGCGCGAGCACAGCCTTGCCAAGGTCCCGATCATCGCGGTCGTGGGCAAGCGCGAGGCCGAGGAGGGCAAGGTCGCGCTGCGTCGCCTGGGCAGCCGCGACCAGGAGATCGTCGACCTCGATGCTTTCGTGGCGATGGCCGCGAAGGAAGCCACCCCGCCCGACCTCGCCTAAGGCCGGACGGGGCGCTGATCGCTAGAGCCTCTTCACCCAGGCGCGCACCGCTTCGTCGGTCATCGGGCCGCCGGGCCAGGCGATCTCGGGCGAGTACCATTGATTGTGGTCGCGCACGCGGTTGCGGAATACCTTCTTGGGGAAGACGACCTGCCCGTAGCCGCTGGGGAGCGGCGCGGTGAGCACGTCGTTGTAGATGGCGTCGGCATGAGTCGGCTGGCCGATCAGCGTGACGTTCGGCATCTGCAAAGCGCTGTCGAGAAAGTCGAGGCAGGCGCTGCCGCACCCCGCGTCGGCGAGGATGTAGACCTTGCCCTGTACGGGACTGTCGGCATCGGCGGCGACGGGGGGCGGATTGTCCTCGTCGATATAGGCGACGAGCGGTTCGCCAGCCGCGACGGCGTCGACGAGATTGGCGCGCGCATTCCTTATCCTCGTGACGTCGGCTTCCGACGCGCCGCCGGCGATCATGTTCTCGATCCTGTAGTCATAGGCGTCGAGGACATATTGGCTGGCACGATAATCGAGGGTCCAGTCGAGGCTCTTGTAAGCTTGCTGTTGCAGGGTCTCGCCGAACAGGGTGCGGAGCAGGAGATCGGCCTTGCCGCTCCATCCTCCGCCATTACCGCGTATGTCGAGGACGAGTGCGGTCGCCGATCGGAGCGCTTCCACCTTGTCGGCGACCTCGGCCTGAAACGCGTCCATATCGTCGCTCGGCATGAAGGTGCCCACGCGGACCCATGACAAGTCGGGATCCGCGTCGACTGCAAAGGTGTCGCCCGATGCGCTGCCCGAGGCGCGCAATTCGGCGAAAAGGTCGTTCAACTCGCTGTTTGGGATGAGGCGATAGTCGAGGTCGACGATGCGCTGCTCCTCCTCGCGCGCGAACGTACAGCGCTTCGGCAGGCGATCCTCGTCGCCGCCATAACCGAAGGTCAGGGCCCAATAGCTGTTGCCCATCGAATGGGGGATGGCGCGGTTGCCGTAAAAGGGCGTTACAAGCTCGCCCACCCACGCCAGCGCCGACTTTCCATCGCAGCCGAGCAGCCGGTCGCCCACCGCAATGCGCGCGTCCTTGCTGCCGACCACCACGACATTCCCATCGGCATCGCTGCCGAGCAGGTGCGGCGTGACGAGCCGGTCGGGCGCCTCTTCCTCGATATAGGCGGCGATGTGGCTGTCCTCGAACCCTGCCGTATAAAAGCGCAGCGCGCGGATATAGTCGCCGAAGCCGTCGGCCTGCCGGGCGAGATATTGCGCCTGTGGATAGCCGTTTTCATACCAACGCGCATAAGAGGGATTGGCCGGATCGTGGAGCGCTGGCGTGCCCTCGGCGACCGCCTCGCGGATCGCCTCTAGGTCCATCAGCGCCTTGTCGGACCAGCTCGGTTCGGCGGGCTGGAGGGCGGCGGCGGCCAGCGCCATCATCATCGTCATGCTCATGCGTCACTTCCCTGTTGCAACGAAGGACGAAGCAGGGCGGCGATGCTGGGCGACTACAAGTGTCATTCCACCAACGACCCGCTGGGCGGCATGAACGACCCGACCCCGGACCAAAAGAGGTGGCGCCGAACTCGTTACGATGACGCGTCGATAACGCTTATTAGGCATTTTTCCTTGAGCCACCGTTAACCAATCGTTTGCCGTCACCTCGTAGACCGGGACGCGAGGCCGGATCGCTCGGGATTCGGCGGGGACAGACGGGATCGACGGGTGACGTTCTTCAAACAGGCCTTGGCGCAAGTGGCGCTGACCTTTTCGCGCGTGTCGAAGGGCACCTTTTCGCTGACGCGCGCGATCATCATCACCATCACGATCATGGCGCTCATCATCCTGACGATGGCGACGGGCAATTTCCTGGGCTCCATCAACGATCGCCAGCAGGCCGCCGAGCTGCGCCGCGTCAACGCCTTCACCACCGATGTGGTCGAGGCAGGCGAACATTGGGCGATGTCGCGCGGGCTGACCTATACGGCGTTAAAGGCGCCCGTCCCGGTCAGCCGCGAGGTGCTCGACAATATCCGCCGCGAACGGCTCGCGGGTAATCGGGCGATGGAGGCAGCGCTCGAAGGGTTCGTCCCCCAGACGCCCAGCGAGCGCGCGATCTTCGCGACCTTCGAGGACACCGAACGCGAATTTTCCGCGATCGAGACGCAGGCGCTGGCGGCGATTCGCGAGCCGGGTTTCTCGCGTGATGCCAATCTGGCAATGCGCTTTCTCGGCGCGGCGACCCGCCGCATCGTCGCGGCGCAGGAATTGCGCTTTACCGCCGCCGCGCAGGCGCAAAGCGAGGGCAGCATCTCCAACCTGATGATGCTGAAGCACCTGTCGTGGCAGATGGGCGAATATGCCGGGCGCGAGCGCGCCATCGTCGCCGGCCAGATCGCTGCCAACGAGACGATCACGCCGCTGCAGCGGGCCACCATCATCGAGAATCGCGGCCGCGTGCTCGACAGCTGGGAAACGCTGCGCATGCTGAAATCGGCCAATGCCGCGCATCTCGACATGGACAAGGCGATCAACAATGCGCGGCAGGTCTTCTTCGTCGACTACGACCAGGTGCGCGCGCCCGTCTATGCCGCCAGCGATACGGCCCAGCCCTATCCGATGGGGGCCTATGCCTGGTTCGACGCCTCGACCGAGGCGATCGAGCCATTGCTCGAACTGACCGACGCGGCCGAGGCGGCGACGCTGTTCTGGGTCGAGCGCCAGCATGGCCGCTCAGGGTGGTCGATCGTGCTTCAGGCCGCGCTGCTGCTGGCCGCGATGCTGGCCATCGTCGGGCTCGTCTGGGTGACCATTCGCCAGGTGCAGATGCCGATGGCCGAGCTCATGGGCGCGACCCGCCTGATGGCACAGGGACGCTTCGATGTGCGGCTGCCGACCAAGGCGCGCTCGATCGAGATCGCGCAGATCGCGCAGACGATGGGCCGCTTCAAGGCGGCGGTCAAGGAACGCGAGGCGCTGGAAGCCGCCAAGCTGGAGGCCGAGCGGCGCAACGCCGAGGCGCGCGAGGAAGCGCTCGCGGCGGAACAGCGCGCGGTCGAGGAGCGCGAACTGCGCGCCCGCCAGCTGGCCGATGCGGGCAACGACTTCACCCGGCGCATGCACGAGACCGTGTCGACGCTGGCAAGCGCAGCCGATGAAATGAATGCCACCGCGGACCTCATGGTCGAGCAGCTCGGCATGACCACGACGCAGTTGTCCGAAGTGGCGCGCGAGACGGGCAATGCGTCGAGCCACGTGCGCGCAGCGGCAGCGGCGGCGGACCAGATCCGCCTCGCCATCTCGGACATCGCGCGCCAGATCGAAGAGCAGCGCAGCTCGTCCGAACTGGCGGCGCGGCAGAGCTCGGACACGGCGGGCGAGGTCAAGCGATTGTCGGAAGCGACCGGTAGCGTAGGCCAGATGGTCGAGATGATCGACGATGTGGCCAAGAAAACCGGCCTCCTTGCACTCAATGCCACCATCGAGGCGGCGCGCGCGGGCGAGGCAGGGCGCGGTTTCGCGGTGGTCGCGGGCGAGGTGAAGGCCTTGTCCGAGCAAACCGGCGAGGCGACCGCCAAGGCGGGCAGCACCGTGGGCGGCATGGCCGACGGCATCACCCGATCGGTGTCGGGCTTTACCCAGGTCGACGAGGCGATCCAGCGGATCAGCCAGGCCGCGACCGCCATCGCGGCGACGGTGCGCCAGCAATCGGAAGCGACCGAACAGCTCAGCCATGGCGTCGAGGGCGCGGCGCGGGTCGCCGACACCGTCGCCGATCGCGCGCGCAACGTCGACGAGGGCGCGGGCTCGGTCATGGCGGCCGCGACGCAGGTCAAGGCAGCCTCGGGCGAACTGGCGCAGCTCGCCGATGCGGTGCGCATCGACGTCGAGCAATTTCTCAACGATCTGCAAAACGCGCAGGCCGCCTAGGTCTGCCGCCTGATCGGCCGAGGCTCGGCTGGCCGCATGGCGGGGGCCGCGCGGCGGCCTCCCCCTTTATTTCGGGCGCGAAAATCCCTACCTCGTGCCCAGAAGAGACAACGACTCAAAGGAGAAATCGCTATACGACCGCCCCTTTCGCGACGTGGGATGTCGCCGCCGCCCCTTTCCGGACCTCGCTACGACAAGCATATCCAGTCGCCCAAGGTCCGGGTGATTGACGAAAATGGCGACAATCTGGGCGTCATGTTCACCCGCGAGGCGATGGAGCAGGCCAATGAGATTGGCCTCAACCTGGTCGAGATTTCTCCCAACGCCGATCCGCCCGTCGCCAAGTTTCTCGATATCGGGCGCCACAAATATGAGGCGCAGAAGAAGGCCAATGCCAAGCGCAAGGCCCAGAAGACGCAGGAGATCAAGGAGATCAAGATGCGTCCCAATATCGACGACCACGATTATCAGGTGAAGATGAAGAAGGTCGTCCAGTTCATCGAGAACGGCGACAAGGTCAAACTCACCATCCGCTTCCGCGGTCGCGAGATGGCGCATAACCAGCTCGGCATGGCAGTCCTCAATCGTGTCGAGGAAGATACGGCCGAGATCGCCAAGGTCGAACAGCGCCCCCGCATGGAAGGGCGCCAGATGCTGATGGTGGTTGCGCCGAAGTAACCATTGGCGGATTTGCGCGCTTTGCGGTAAATCAGTACAGTATAGACAACCTATCGTGCAGTGCAGCGTAAATGCTGCGCTGCACGATGTTGCATTTGGGCCGCATTCACTCCCGAATAAGCGTTAGGTCCTCTCCAAAAACCTTCCCTTGAGCCGTGTTGCTGGCGTAGTCCGGTGAGGATTTCACGTTCCGTATTTCAGGGGAGGCATGTTCATGCGCAAATCCATCCTTCTGGCCTCGGTCGGCGCCTTCGCGCTCTCGACCCCGGCCTTCGCCCAGGAAACCGACACCGACGACGGTGCTGCCGAAGTCGCGCAGAGCGCGACCGAAGGCGCCGCGGTCGACGACAGCACCGTCGAGGAAGACGATTTCTATCGCGACACCAGCGACATCGTCATCACCGCGACGCGCCGCAACGAGGCGCTCTCGGACGTGCCGCTCGCCGTCTCGGCGGTGACCGCCGATATCCTCCAGAATTCGGGCGCCAGCGACATCCGCCAGCTGACACAGGTCAGCCCTTCGCTGCTCGTCTCCTCGACCAGCTCGGAAGCCGCCGGCGCCACCGCGCGTATCCGCGGCATCGGCACCGTCGGTGACAATGCGGGCCTCGAGAGCTCGGTCGCCGTCTTCATCGACGGCGTCTATCGCTCGCGTACCGGTACCGGTCTGTCGGAGCTGGGCGCGATCGACCGCATCGAGGTGCTGCGCGGCCCGCAGGGCACGCTGTTCGGCCGCAACGCGTCGGCCGGCCTCATCTCGGTCATCACCGCCAAGCCCGAGTTCGAGCCCGAACTCGCGGTCGAGGCAACGATCGGCAATTACAATCTGCGCCGCTTCGAGGCAGGCGCCACCGCGCCCTTGAGCGAAACGCTCGCCGCGCGCGTCGACGGCGTCTATCTCCAGCGCGACGGCTTCCTGACCGACGAGATTTCGGGCCGCGACATCAACGGCCGCGACCGTTGGCTGCTGCGCGGCCAGCTTCTCTGGGAGCCTTCGAGCGACGTGTCGCTGCGCCTGATCGGCGACTATTCGACCCGCAACGAGGAATGCTGCGGCGCGACCTACCTGCCGGCACGCGATTATACCGCCGCTGGTGAAGGCCCCTCGACCGTGGCAGCCCTGCTGCGCGGCCTCGGCGCCGAGATCAACGACGATACGTTCGAGCGCGAGATCGCCATCACCCCGGGCCGCACTTATCGCGGCGACGTCGAGGATTATGGCCTGTCGGGCGAACTGGTGTGGGACCTCGGCGGCGCCGAGCTGACCAGCATCACCGCCTATCGCATCAACGACTTCGTGCGCGGGCAGGATGCCGACTACAATAATCTCGACATCCTCTATCGCGATGACGATGGCGGCGCGACGACCAAGTTCGAGACCTTCACGCAGGAACTGCGTTTGCAGGGCCAGGCGGGGATCGTCGACTGGCTGGTCGGCGGCTTCTATTCGAACGAAACGCTGACGGTGAACGACAATCTCACCTTCGGCGACGATTACGACCTCTATGCCAACTGCCTGACGGGCTTCTCGCTGATCGCCTCGGGCGCGCCCGAGAGCATCATCGATCCGACCAATCCGACATGCCTTAACACTGCGGTGGCAGGTGGCGTGCGCGGCGCGTTGATCAACAATCCCACGGTCGTCGACGGCGTCAATCCGATCGACAGCATCAACGAGATTTATGCCGCGCTCCAGGTCACCACCGACCCGGTCGTCGCCGCTCAGCTCCAGGCCGCGCTCGAAGAGCTGGTCACGCTGGCAACAGCGGTCAGCGCCTTCGCCCAGCTTGGGGCCACCGGGACCGCCGTACCGGGCGTCGGCTTCCCCGACTTCGGGCCGGGCAGCCCGTTCGGCGGACAGCTCGGCTACGTCAATCTCGCCAATGCTGCCGCCTTCCAGGCGGCGGGCGTGACGCCGTACAGTTTTTCGCCGACGGTGAACGACTATTTCCAGCAGAAGGGCAACAATTGGGCGCTCTTCACGCATAACATCATCGACGTGACCGACTGGCTCGATATCACCATCGGCCTTCGCTACACGCACGATGAAAAGGAGCTGGCGGTCGACCTTCAGGACGACAATTCGCTTTGCACCTTCTATGCCGCGAACTTCCCCGACTTCCAGCAGCTGCCGTGCCTCGTGCCGGCGGCGCCGAACGGCCAGTTCGTGATGACCGACAAGCGTACCGAGGACCAGCTGTCGGGCACCGGTGTCATCAGCCTCAAGCCGACCGATCGCCTGCTCACCTATCTGAGCTACTCGCGCGGGTACAAGGCGGGCGGTTTCAACCTCGACCGCTCGGCGCTCAGCCGCACCAACGGCAATGGCGCGATCATCGCGAGCCAGGACCTGTCGGCGCTCCAGTTCGAGCCGGAAATCAACAATGCCTTCGAACTCGGCGCCAAGTATAACGGTCGCGGCATCGACGTGAACGTCGCCGTCTTCCACCAAGTGTTCGAGAATTTCCAGTTGAACCAGTTCAACGGCTTCGCCTTCGAGGTCGCGAACATCAACGGTTGCAGCCAGCTCGACGTCCCCAATGGCGATGCCGATGCCGATCCGACCACCGGGTCGTGCTCGGGCAACCTCAAGGGCGGCGTGCGCTCGGCCGGTGTCGAGTGGGAAATCTTTTCGCGCCCGATGGACAACGTCCAATTGAACTTCGGCGGCACCTGGGTCGACACCAGCTATCGTAGCGAAGTCGTCGGCGCCGATGGCGTGGCGCTGTCGCCGCAGCTGTTCCAGCTCAACGATCGCTACATCTCGAACGCCAACGAACTGACAATGACCGGCTCGGTCAGCTGGACCCCGCCGATCGGCGACAGCGGCTTGTCGGGCCTCGTCTATCTCGACGGCCGTCACATGAGCTCGTTCAACACCGGTTCGGACCTCGACATCGAGAAGATCCAGCCGAGCTTCCAGACCTATAACGGTCGCGTCGGCCTGCGTGGTCCGGACAATAGCTGGGCGGTCGAATTCTGGGTCCAGAACATCACCGACGAGGATTATATCCAGGTCGCCTTCGACGCGCCGCTGCAGGGCTTCGGCACGGGTCTCGCCACCAACACCGCGCGCGGTGTGGACGAAAACCTCTACCCGGTCGCCAACCAGCTGTTCGGCGCCTTCCTCGCCGATCCGCGCACCTATGGCGTGACGCTGCGCGGGGTCTTCGGACCGCGTTCGGCGCCGATGCCGGCCTACAGCCCGCCGCCGCCCCCGCCGGTGGTCGAGCAGGCCCCGCCGCCGCCGCCCGCGACCATCACCTGCCCCGATGGCACGGTGATCCTGGCGAGCGAGCAGTGCCCGCCGCCGCCGGCTCCGCCGGCACCGCCGCCCCCGGCGCCCGAACCCGAGCGCGGCTAAGCCGGCTCGGGGCTCCTCGGGGGGTTCATGGACAAAAGGGGGAAGGGCCTCGCACTTCGGTGCGGGGCCCTTTTTTCATCGCGGCGAGACCGAGGCAAGGCCTCAGGCGGCGACGGGATCGGCGGCGGCGGCGCGCAACGCCTCGCGCAGGGCTTGCGCGGTGGCATGGTCGAGCTTTCGCCCATGATCGTCGGTCAGATAGAAGGTGTCGACCGCGCGCTCGCCATAGGTGGTGACATGCGCCGAATGGACGAGCGCGCCGACCGAGAGGATCGCATGAGCGAGGCGGGCGAGAAGGCCGGTGCGATCGCGGGCGTGCACCTCGACCACCGTCATCCGCGTCGAGGCGGTCTGGCTGACGATGATGTTGGGGGGCACGTCGAAGGCGGCGTCGCGATCGGACAGGGGCTCGGGTGCGGGCGGTTCGGGCAGCGTCTCGGCGCGAATCGCGTCGATGAGGCTGGCGCGCAGCCGTGTCCTGCGGCGCTTGTCGCGATAGGGGCGCCCCTGCGCATCGACGACGAGCAGATTGTCGAGCGCGCGCGCATCGCGGGTGGTGTGGATGCGCGCATCGATGATGCTCGCCCCCGCCGCGCTCAAGCCTGCGCAGATGCGATAGAAGAGGCCGCTGGCATCGGGGGCGAAGATCGACACGCGGGTGGCGTCGGCATCCTTGTCGAGTTTGAGGCGCACGGAAGGGGCGGGCGGACCGAGCGCGCTCTTCGCTTCGGCCTCGGCGACCTGGAGGGCGTTGTCGACCTGCCAGCCGGTCGGTTCGGCGAGCCAATAGCTGTCGGGCAGCCGCTTGTGATGGGCGTGGAGCGCATCGCGCGGCCAGTCGAGCGCAGCGTCCAGCTCGGCCTTGCGCGCCTCGACCAGCGCCGAGCGACCGTGCTGCTTGTGCCCGAGGCGCAGCCGCTCCTCGGCGGCCTCGTAGAGCGTGCGCAGGAGACGGCGCTTCCAGTCGGTCCAGGTGCCGGGGCCGACGGCGCGGATGTCGACGACGGTGAGGATGAGCAGCATGCGCAGTCGCTCGGTGCTCTGCACCTTCTTGACGAACGCATCGATGGTGGTGGGGTCGGCGAGGTCACGCTTGAAGGCGGTCGCGCTCATCAGCAGGTGATTGAGGACAAGCCAGGCGACCATGTCGGTCTCGCCCGCCGACAGGCCGAAGCGGGGGCCAAGTTCCTGCGCGATCTCGGCACCCAATTCGCTATGATCGCCGCCGCGCCCCTTGGCGATGTCGTGGAGCAGCACCGCGACATAAAGTGCTCGGGGGCTGGCGATCTGCTTGATGAGCGCGCTGGAGAGCGGATGATCGGCGGCCAGTTCGCCGCGATGAATGGCGGCGGTAAGGCCGATGGCGCGGATGGTGTGTTCATCGACCGTATAGTGGTGGTACATGTCGAACTGCATCTGCGCGACGACGCGGCCGAAGTCGGGAACGAAGCGGCCGAAGACGCCCGCCTCGTTCATCCAGCGCAAGACGGCGTCGGTCTGGTTCCTGCCGGTAAGGATGTCGAGGAAGACGGCGTTGGCCTGCCGGTCGTCGCGCACCGCATCGACGGCGCGCGCGGCGCGGGCGGCGGCGCGCATGGCGTCGGGATGGATCTCCACCTCCTCGGCCTGTGCGGTGCGGAAGAGCTGGAGGAGGCGGACGGGATCTTCCTCGAGCCAGGCTTGCGAGGGCACGGTGAGGCGGCCGCGGTCGAGCGGGAAGCCGTCCAGCTTCTTTTCACGGCGAAGGAGCGTGGGAAGCGCGAAACGGCGCCCCTCGTCGGCGAGCTGGGCATCGAGTTGGGCGAGGAAGACGCCGGTGAGGTCGCCCACCGCCTTGGCGTTGAGGAAGTAGAAGTGCATGAACCGCTCGACCGCCGCCTTGCCGGGGCGATCGGCGTAATTCATCGCCTCGGCGATCTCGCGCTGGTGGTCGAATCCCAATCGGTCCTCGGGCCGCCCGGTAACGCGGTGGAGATGACAGCGCACCGACCACAGGAATCGCTCGGCACGCTCGAAGCGGCGGAACTCGCGGGCCGAGAACATGCCCTTGTCGACGAGCTCGGCGGGACGGTCCACGCCATGGACATATTTGCCGATCCAGTAGAGCGTGTGGAGGTCGCGCAGGCCCCCCTTGCCGTCCTTGACATTGGGTTCGACCAGATAGCGCGTGTCGCCCATGCGCGCGTGGCGTTCGTCGCGCTCGGCGAGCTTGGCGGCGACGAAATCGGACGCGGTGCCGCGCACGATCTCGCGGTCGAAGCGGGCCTCCATTTCCTCGAACAGCGCATCGTCGCCCCAGATGTAGCGCGCCTCCAGCGTGGCGGTACGCACGCTCATGTCGTCCCGCGACAAGGTGACGACCTCGTCGGGGGTGCGGGCCGCGTGGCCAACTTTCAGCTGGAGGTCCCAGAGGAGGTAGAGGAGCCCCTCGATCGCCTGTTCGACCCAGGCGTTGCGGCGGTCGGGCACGAGAAGGAGGAGGTCGAGGTCGCTGTGCGGCGCCATCTCGCCGCGCCCGGTGCCGCCGATGCCGACGAGGGCGAGACGTTCGGCAGGCGTCGGATTGGGATTGGGGAAGAGGCGCTGGGTGACGACGTCATAGGCGAGGCGCAGGAGCTGGTCGTAGAGAAAGCTGGTGGCGGCGGCATGGACGCGCCCGCGATAGGGCTGGGCGATCATGCGGCGGTCGATCTCGGCGCGACCCGTGGCAAGGGCCTCGGCAAGGATCTGGAGCGCGGGCGCGCGGGCGGCCTCGCCATAGGGAAGGGCTTCCAGACGGTCGTCGAGCGCGCGGCGGTCGATGATCGCGCGGCGATCCTCGATCAGGGAGGCGCGCGGGGGCAGCATCAGCCTGCGGCGCCCTCGTCGTGCAGGGCTTTCAGGCGATAGAGCGCGTCTAGGGCCTCGCGCGGGGTGAGCGCGTCGGGATCGAGCTGACCAAGCGCCTCCATCAGCGGGTCGGCCTGTTCCTCCTGCGGGGCCGAAGCGGCGAAGAGGGGCAGATCGTCGAGCCCCGCGGCGATGCCGCCCGTCTCGTCGCGCCCGGCTTCCAAGCGCGAGAGGATGTCGCGGGCGCGGGCAAGGATGGCGGGGGGGAGCCCTGCCAGCTTGGCGACCGCGATGCCGTAGCTCTTGTCGGCGGGGCCCGACGCGACTTCGTGGAGGAGGACGAGGTCGCCCTTCCATTCGCGGGCGCGGACGTGGTGGAGCGAGAGCGCGTCCAGGCGGTCGGCGAGGCGGGTGAGCTCGTGATAATGGGTCGCGAACAGGGTGCGTGAGCGGATGGTGTCGTGGCACGCCTCGGTCACCGCCCAGGCGATGGCGAGCCCGTCATAGGTCGAGGTGCCGCGGCCGATCTCGTCGAGGATGACGAGGCTGTTCTTCGTCGCCTGCGCAAGGATGGCGGCGGTCTCGACCATCTCGACCATGAAGGTCGAGCGACCGCGGGCGAGATTGTCCGACGCACCGACACGGCTGAACAGGCGGTCGACGAGGCCGATCCTGGCGCGGGTCGCAGGCACGTAACCGCCCGCCTGCGCCAACAGGCAGATGAGCGCGGTCTGGCGCAAGAAGGTCGACTTGCCGCCCATGTTGGGGCCGGTGATGAGCCACAGGCGATCATGGGGCCCGAGCTGGCAGTCGTTGGCGATGAAGCGTTCGCCCGCTTTTTCGACGGCGGCTTCGACGACAGGGTGGCGCCCGCCCTCGATTTCCAGACAGGGCTGGTCGGCTAGGGTGGGGAGGCACCAATTCCCCTCGATCGCGCGGTGCGCCTGTCCCGCCGAAACGTCGAGGCGGGCGAGCGCGTCGGCGGCGGCGGTGAGCGGGGCGGCCTGCGCGGTGGCCGCAGCGACGAGTCGCGTCAGATGCTCGGCCTCGAGCGCCAGTGCCTTGTCGCCCGCTTCGCCCAGCGCGGTGGCCTGTTCGTGCAATTCAGGGCTGTTGAAGCGCACCGCATTGGCCATCGTCTGGCGATGGGTAAAGCCGCTGTCCTCGGCCATCAGCGGGGCGGCGGATTTGGCCGGCACCTCAATATGATAGCCGAGGACGTTGTTATGCTTGATCTTGAGAGACGAGACGCCGGTCGCCTCGCGATATTTGGCTTCCAATGCGGCAATGGCCTGGCGCCCCCCCTTGGAGAGGTCACGCAGCGCATCGAGATCCGGATCGAAGCCGGAGCGGATATAGCCGCCCTTGGCGGTCTCGATGGGCGGCGCATCGACGAGCGCGGCGGCGAGGCGGTCGTGCAGCGCCTCGTGGCCGGTGAGACGGGGCAGGAGCGTGGCGAGGAGGTCGGGGTGGGCCTCGACCTGCGACAGGCGCGCATGGAGGTCGACGGCGCCGGCAAGCGCATCGCGCAATTGGCCGAGATCGCGCGGGGAGCCGCGTCCCGCGACGAGGCGCGACAAAGCGCGGGCGAGGTCGGGGAGGGCTTTCAGGCGGCTGCGGACCTCGTCGCGCAGAAGCTGGTCCTCGGCGAAGAACTGCACCAGCGCGAGGCGGGCGTTGATCGGGTCGAGGGTGGCGAGCGGGGCGGCGATGTCGCCGGCGAGCAGGCGGCGGCCCCCGGCGGTGACGCAGCGGTCGATGGCATGGAGGAGGCTGGTCGCGCTGGTCCCGTCGGCGCCGCGCAAGAGTTCAAGGCTGTCACGGGTCGAGGGGTCGATCGCCATCAGGCTCGAGCGTTCGATCCGGCGCGGCGCGGCGAGGTGCGCGGTGGCATCCTTCTGGGTCGCGGCGAGATAGGCGAGGAGGCCGCCGGCGGCGGCGCATTCGGCGCGCCCGGGGCTGCCGAAACCGGCGAGGTCGGCGACCCCGAAACGGCGCTTCAACGCCTCTTCGCCGGCGCGGCTGTCGAACCCGCCCGCACCGGGTAGGGTGGAGATGCCGGGGATGCGCTCGTCGGCGATGACCTCGGCGGCGTCGAGCCGCGCCAGCTCGGCGGGCAGGGTGCCGGTGTCGCAGGCGATGAGCTCGAAGCGGCCGGTCGAAATGTCGCAGGCGGCCACGGCATAATCATCGCCCGCGCGGCCCACGGCGGCGAGCCAGTTGGCGGCGGCACTGTCTAGCAGATTGTCCTCGGTCAGCGTGCCCGGCGTGACGACGCGCACGATGCCGCGCGCGACCAAGGCTTTCGATCCTCGCGCGCGCTTGGCTTCGGCGGGGCTTTCAATCTGTTCGGCGATGGCGACGCGGTGGCCCGCTTTGATGAGGCGGGCGAGATAGGCCTCGGCGGCATGGACGGGCACACCGCACATGGGCACGGGCTCGCCGCGGTCGGTCCCGCGCGCGGTCAGCGCGATGTCGAGGCACTGGGCCGCGACCTTGGCGTCCTCGAAGAACAGCTCGAAGAAATCGCCCATGCGGAAGAACAGGAGCGCATCCCCCGCCTGCGCCTTCAGGTCGTGGAACTGCTGCATCACGGGGGTGGATTGGGGATTGGAATCGTCGCGGGCCATGTCGGGCGCAACGCTAGCCGCTTTCCCGAAGCGTTTCCATTAAGTCCGTGACTCTTCAGGGGGCTCTTTTTATGGCGGGCGCCATACAGGAGAGAACATTGAGCGAAGCCAACGTCAAATTTTCCGAGCAGGAAGCGATCGACTTTCACGCCAAGGGGCGTCCCGGCAAGATCGAGATCAAGGCATCGAAGCCGATGGCGACGCAGCGCGATCTCGCGCTGGCTTATTCGCCCGGCGTTGCGGTGCCGGTCGAGGCCATCGCCGCCGATCCGGGCCGCGCCTATGAGCTGACCGCCAAGGGAAATCTGGTCGCGGTCATCTCGAACGGCTCGGCGATCCTCGGGCTGGGCAACCTCGGCGCGCTGGCATCGAAGCCGGTGATGGAAGGCAAGGCGGTGCTCTTCAAGCGCTTCGCCGACGTCGATTCGATCGACATCGAGCTCGACACGCAGGATTGCGACAAGTTCATCGAGGCGGTGGCGCTGATGGGCCCGAGCTTCGGGGGGATCAACCTCGAGGATATCGGCGCGCCCGACTGTTTCGTCATCGAACAGGCGCTGAAGGAGCGGATGAACATCCCGGTCTTTCACGACGACCAGCATGGCACCGCGATCATCACCGCGGCGGGGCTGATCAACGCGGCGCATCTCACCGGGCGCACGATGGACAGCCTCAAGGTGGTGGTGAACGGTGCGGGCGCGGCGGCGATCGCCTGCGCCGACCTTATCCGCGAGATGGGGGTCAGGCGCGAGAATGTGATCATGTGCGACCGCTCGGGCGTCATCCACGAGGATCGCGACGATCTCGACCAGTGGAAGAGCGCGCAGGCGGTCAAGACCGACCGGCGTACGCTGGCCGAGGCGCTCGAAGGAGCCGACGTCTTCCTCGGCCTGTCGGCGGGCAATGTGCTCGACGGCGACATGATCAAGACGATGGCCGACCAGCCGATCATCTTCGCGATGGCCAATCCGACGCCCGAAATCTCGCCCCCCGTCGCCAAGGCGGCGCGGCCCGACGCGATTATCGCGACGGGGCGGTCGGACTATCCCAACCAGGTCAACAACGTGCTCGGCTTCCCCTTCATCTTCCGCGGCGCATTGGACGTGCGCGCGACGGCGGTGAACGAGGAGATGAAGATCGCGGCGGCGCAGGCGCTGGCCGAACTGGCGCGCGAACAGGTGCCCGAGGAAGTGGCGGCGGCCTATGGCGGCGCGGCCAAGAGCTTCGGCCCCGATTACATCATCCCCGCGCCCTTCGATCCGCGCCTCATCGAGGTGGTGCCCGTCGCGGTGGCGCAGGCGGCCGAGAAGAGCGGCGTCGCGCAAAAGCCGATCGAGGATTATGACGCCTATCGCGCTCAGCTGCGCGCCCGCCTCAACCCGACGAGCTCGACGCTGAGCCTCGCCTTCGAGGCGGCCAAGCGCAATCCCAAGCGGGTGCTGTTCGCGGAAGGCGAGGAAGAGAATGTCCTGCGCGCCGCCATCGCCTTCAAGGAAGGCGGCTATGGCATCCCGGTGCTGGTCGGCCGCGAGAGCACCTATGACCGGCTTCGCGAGATGGGGGTCGAGGATCCGCACGAGTTCGAGGTGCTGAACAGCCGCAACTCGCCGCTGGTCGAGAAGGCGGTCGACTTCATCTACGAGAAGCATCAGCGCCAGGGCATGCTGCGCCGCCAGGTCGAGCGAATGGTCAACCAGGATCGCAATTACTTCACCGCCGCCATGCTGGCGCTGGGCGAGGGCGATGCGATGATCACGGGGACGACGCGACCCTTCAGCCAGAGCCTTGCGCAGGTCCGCACCGTGATCGACGACGATCACGGCGCCGAGCCCTTCGGCATCCATATCGTCGCGGGCGGCAACGGCCAGACGGTGATGATCGCCGATACATCGGTGACCGAGCGGCCGAGCGCCGAACAGCTCGCCGCCATCGCGGTGCGCTCGGCGGCCTTTGCCCGGCGCATGGGGCAGGAGCCGCGGGTGGCGTTCATCAGCTACACGACCTTCGGCAATCCGCCGGGGCGGCACATCGAGGAGCTTCGCGACGCGGTGAAAGTGCTCGACCGGATGACCACCGACTTCGAATATGAAGGCGAGATGGGGCCGGATGTCGCGCTCAATTACGAGGCGCAGCGGGCCTACTATCCCTTCTCGCGCCTGACGGGGCCGGCCAATATCCTGATCATGCCGGGGCTGCAGTCGGCGAACCTGTCGGCCAAGTTGTTGAAAGCGCTGGGCGGCGAGACGCTGCTCGGTCCCTATCTCATGGGCATGGCGCTCCCGGTGCAGATCGCGCCGATGACGGCAAGCTCGAGCGATCTCGTCACGCTGGCGGTGCTGGCGTCGGGCGGGGCCGATGGGCTGCGGCGCAATACTGCGGCGCGCGGTGCCGCCGAGGCGGTGGTTGGCTAGCGACTAGATGCGGTCGGCGGCGCTCACCGCGTCGCTGGCGCGCAGCGCGGCGATCATGGCGTGGAGGTGCGCCAGATCGTGCAATTCGGTGTCCACGTCGAAGGTGTGAAAGGCGCCGTCGCGGTGGACGAGGCCGAGGTTGACGATATTGGCGCCCTTGGCGCCAAAAATACCCGCCATCTGGCCGAGCGCGCCCGCGACATTGTGCAGGATGACGCGGATGCGCGCGGTACCGCCGTCCGACTGTTCGCCCCAGCTGAGGTCAAGCCAGTCGGTGTCGTCGCTGGCGAGCAATTGCTCGCAGCCGATGACATGGACCGCGATCATCTCGTCTTCCCCGCGCACGCCGACGATGCGGTCGCCGGGGATGGGGTGACAGCAGTCGGAAAGTTCGAAGGCGACGCCGGGGGTGAGACCCTTGATCGAGATGGCGTTGCGCTGTTCGGGCAGGCGGCCCTCATTCTTTTCGAGGCTGGCGGTCGAGCCGGGGACGAGCGCTTCCATCACGGCTTCATCGCCGATGCGGCGCTTGGCGATGGCTTCCATCAGCGCGGCCTCGTCGTCCATCTTCAGTCGCTTGGCGGCGCGTTTGGTGGCGCCCGCACGCGGCGCGGAGGGGAGGCGTTCGAGGATCTCGGCGAAGATCTTGGTGCCGAGCTCGATCGTCTCGTCGCGCTCCTTGTGGCGGACATAGCGGCGGATGGCGGCGCGCGCCTTGCCGGTGGCGACGAAGCGCAGCCACGAGGGCTGGGGCTGCTGTGCGTCACTGGCGAGGATCTCGACCTGATCGCCATTGTCGAGCACGGTGCGCAGCGGCACGACGCGGCCATTCACTTTCACGCCGACCGTCTGGTCGCCGAGATCGGTGTGGACGGCATAAGCGAAGTCGACCGCGGTCGCGCCCTTGGGCAGCTGGATGAGCTCGCCCTTGGGGGTGAAGGCAAAGATGCGATCCTGGTACATCGCCATGCGGGTATGTTCGAGCAGCTCCTCGGGATCGGCCGCATGTTCGAGGATCTCAACGAGGTCGTTGATCCACAGGACGGGCTTGTCCCCCTTGGGCGCGCCTTCCTTATAGGCCCAGTGGGCGGCGAGCCCGCGCTCGGCCTGCTCGTGCATCTCGCGCGTGCGGATCTGGATCTCGATGCGCATGTTGGTGTCGTGGATCACCGAGGTGTGCAAGCTGCGGTAGCCGTTGCGCTTCGGCGTCGAGATATAATCCTTGTAGCGCCCCGGGACCATCGGCCAGCGCTGGTGGATGAGGCCCAGCGCGCGGTAGACGTCCTCGACCGTGTCGACGATGACGCGGAAGGCCATGACGTCGGACAGTTGCTCGAAGCTGATGTGCCGCTCGGCCATCTTCTTCCAGATCGAGTAGGGATGCTTCTCGCGCCCCGTGACATCGGCATCGAGGCCGTGATCGGCAAGGTGAAGCTGGAGCCCCAGCCCGATGCGGTTGATGACATCGCCGCCCTTGTCGTTCAATTGTTCGAGCCGCTTCAGGATCGAGGCATAGGCGTCGGGTTCGAGATGCTGGAAGGCGAGCGTCTGCATCTCCTTCATCATCTCGTACATGCCGATGCGCTCGGCCAATGGCGCGTAGATGTCCATCGTCTCGCGAGCGATGCGGCGGCGCTTTTCCTCCTTGGGGATGTGGTGGAGGGTGCGCATGTTGTGGAGGCGGTCGGCGAGTTTGACCAGCAGCACGCGGATGTCGCCCGACAAGGCGAGCAGGAACTTGCGCAAATTCTCGGCGGCGCGTTGCGATTCGCTCATCGCCTCGACCTTCGAGAGCTTGGTCACGCCGTCGACGAGGCGGGCGACCTCCTCGCCGAAGAGATTCTCGATCTGCTCGGGCGTGGCGACCGTATCCTCGATGGTGTCGTGGAGGATGGCGGTGACGATGGTCTCGTCGTCCAATTTGAGGTCGGTGAGGATGCCCGCGACTTCGATGGGGTGCGAGAAATAGGGATCGCCCGAGGCGCGCAGCTGGGCGCCATGGGCTTTCATCGAGAAGACATAGGCGCGGTTGATCAGCGCCTCGTCGGCATCGGGGTCATAGGCCCGGACCCTCTCGACCAGTTCATATTGTCTCAGCACGGGATGATTAATGGGGCTCCGGGGGCTATTTGTGCAAGTGCAAAAGAGGCGGCTGGGCGCAGTTTGTCGGATGAAATCGGGGGGTTGTCCACTTTGTCCACTTTGGGAACTCGGCGGTTCCGACGCGTGGAGACGCAACAGGGCACCGGCGCATCATAAACGCGCCGATGCCCTGTAGGACAGTCGATCCGGCCGGGGGCCGGGCGAAAGGTGCCTAGCGCGCCTTGGCGTTGCAGCGCGAGAGCGCGGCCTCGTCCATCGCCACGCCGTCGACGGCGAAGCGGGTCACGGGGCCGACTTCCTTGACGAGACGCTCGCACAGGATGGCGGGGCGGCTGGCGGCGGCGCGGGTGGTGCAGGTCGTGCCCTCGCAGGCAAAGGCGGCGCCCTTGACGATGACGCGCGCGTCGGCGGCGGCGACGAGGTCGGCGCTGAGATGCGGGGCGGCGGCCATGGCGGGCGCGGCAAGGGCGGCGGCGGCAAGAGCGATCGGGAGGAGGCGCATGACAACGTCCTTTCAGTTTCGGTTGGCAACTGACCTAGGATAGAAAAGTATCTTTTCGCAACTGTTATTTTGACGATGACGGGCTTATGACGGATGCGAGACTCGGGGACCGGCGCCGGACGGCTGACGGCTCCGCCAGTGAGAGGGAAGTACGCTTGAGCGGTATCCAGCCTGACATCGAAGCCTTCAGGGACGCGGCGCTGCGCTGCCCCTTGCCCCCTGCGATCGAACTGATCGGCGAGAAATGGTCGTTCCTGATCCTGCGCGGCGCGTTCAATGGCCTGCGCCACTTCGAGCAGTTCCAGGCCGGGCTCGGTATCGCGCGCAACATCCTGTCGGACCGCTTGTCGAAGCTGGTGGCGGGCGAGATCCTCGACCGCCAACCCGATCCCGACGACGGGCGCAAGGTGGTCTATCGGCTGACCGAGAAGGGCGAGGCGCTGCTGCCGGTGGTGGTGGCGCTCCGGCAGTGGGGCGAGGATTGGGGGCATGGATGTGCCGACATCCAGCTTGCCGATGCCCGCGATGGGGAGAAGGTGGCGCGCGTGGCGGTGACCGCCAAGGATGGCCGCACCCTGGGGCTGAAAGACCTGATGTGGGTCGACCGGCGCACTGGGGCGAGCATGCGCCGCCACGAGATGGAGCATGTCGAGCTCTAGGCGCCGACAGATCAAGGCAAACAAAAAGGGCGGCTCCCGACGGAGCCGCCCTTTTTGTTTCGATACCTGGAAGCGCCTTAGTCGGCGGCACCCGGGGTCGGACGCGGCGGGGCCGAGGCGGTGAGGCGGAGCGCTTCGGCGCTCTCCGACAGGCTCGACAGCTCATCGGTCTCGTCATCATCGTCCATCTGGACGCGCTGGTGACCCTGGATGAGGCTTTCCTCGAGATGCTTGGGCTTGACCGTGGTTTCGGCGATCTCGCGCAGCGCGACGACAGGGTTCTTGTCGCGGTCGCGGTCGATGGTCAGATCGGCGCCGCCCGAAATCTGGCGCGCACGCTCGGCGGCGAGCAGGACGAGGTCGAACCGGTTGGAAACCTTGTCGACGCAATCTTCGACGGTGACGCGTGCCATGAGCCGCTGTTCCTTATCTCTTTATCTGAGGAAATCGATCAACGGGCCAAATAGGGTCGGGGGGTCGAAGAGTCAATGACAGGACGCTTGCAAGGGCGCGCGCCAGTCGCCATCCAAGCGGGCAATGACCGATCGCCTTCACTTCACCGTCGCGGGCAATGACATGACGCTGGTGGCGGGCGGCGCCGACCGGCGCGCACGCATCGTCGAGATGATCGAGGGCGCGCGCGAGAAGCTCGACCTCCTCTTCTACGACCTGGCCGATGACGAATGCGGGACGCAGATCCGCGATGCGCTCGTGGCGGCGGCGGGGCGCGGGGTACAGGTGCGACTGATCGTCGACGGGTTCGGCCTGTCGGACATGGACGATGTCGACGCCTTTTTCGCGCCGCTGCGCGCGGCAGGCGGCGAGGCCAATGCCTTCAACGCGCGCTTCGGGCGGCGCTACCTCATCCGCAATCACCAGAAGATCTTCATCGCCGATGGAAATCGCGCAATCATCGGCGGGGCGAATTTGGGCGATGCCTATCTGGGCGATGATCCCGCCACCTGCTGGCGCGACCTGTGGCTGGTTATCGAAGGGGAAGCGGTCGAACCGCTGGCTGCTTATTATGACGCGGTCGACGGGTTCCTGAAGGAAAAGACGCCGCGGCTCATGCGATTGTCCGACATCGTCGCGCGGCAGAGCACCTTCGAGGGGCCGCTGCAATGGCAATTCTCGGCGCCCTGGCCGCGCCATACGCCCTGGCCCGGGGGCATGATCCGCGATTTGTGGAGCGCCACCGACGTCGACCTCGTCGCCGCTTATTTCTCGCCATCGAGCGCGATGCTGCGGCGGCTGGAGCGGGTGGCGAAGGATGGCGGGAAGGTGCGGCTGCTGACCGCCGCCAAGTCCGACAATACGACCACCATCGCGGCGGCGCGGCACGTTTACCACCAGCTCTTGGAAGCCGGGGTCGAAATTCACGAATATGAGAAGTGCAAGCTGCACACCAAGCTGATCGTCGTCGACGACAAGGTGCATATCGGCAGCTCGAACTTCGATTTTCGCAGCCTGTTTCTCAACATGGAAGTGATGCTGCGGATCGATGATGCCGAGGTCGCGGCGATGATGCGCGACTGGGTGACGGGCGAATTGCGCGACAGTCGGCAGATCACGCCGCAGCTGCACGCCGAACGCGATACGTTGTGGCAGCGCACCGTGTGGGCGCTGGCCAATTTCCTCGTCACGACGATGGATTATACGGTGAGCCGGCGCTTGAACCTGCCGCTCGCGGGGGACGACTGATGGGCGCGGCGGATGCGGCGGGCACGCCGTTCGGCAAGGTGCCGGGCAGCGCGTTGTCGCGGCGCGATTTCGCCCTGTTGTGGAGCGCGATGCTGGTCACCGCGACGGGCAATACGGCAATGCAGACGATCATTCCGCCGGTGGGCAGGTCGCTCGGGGTGGACGATTTCTGGATGGCGCTGGCCTTCACGACCTCTGCCGTGGCGTGGGTCGTGCTGGCGCCGATCTGGGCACGACGTTCGGACAGCCATGGGCGAAAATCGCTGATCCTGATCGGGCTCGTCGGGTTCATCACTTCGACGCTGGGCTGCGCGGTGGCGCTGCAGGCGGGGCTCGAGGGGTGGGTCGGCGTGCTGCCCGCGATGCTGGGGTTCGCGGTGGTGCGCGCGGTCTACGGGCTACTCGGCTGCGCGACGCCGGCTGGGACGCAGGCCTATCTGGCAGCGCGCACGCGGCGATCGAGCCGAACGGTGGCGCTGTCGGGCCTCACCGCGGCCTTCGGGCTGGGAACGGTGATCGGCCCCGCGCTGGTGCCCGCCTTCGCGCTGCCGGGGCTCGAGCTGATCGGCCCGCTCTATGTCTTTGCCGCGCTCGGCGTGGCGACCTGGGTGGTGGTCTGGCGGCGGCTGCCCGACGATCGCGCGCGGGTGCGGCGCGCACGTTCGGCGGCGATGGGATTTCCGAGCGCGAGCCCTACCGGCGCGTCGGTCAGGGCAGCGACGTCTGCCGCGCCGAGCGGGCGACTGCGCTGGCACGATCGGCGTGTACGCGACTGGCTGGTGGCAGGCGCGATCACCAATACGTCGATGGCGGGGCTGCTGACGGTGGTGGGCTTTTATACGATCGACGTGCTCGGGCTCGATCCGGCGCGCTCGCTCGACGAGGTGGGGATCGTGCTGATGGGCGGGGCGATCGCCTCGCTGGTGGCGCAATGGGGGGTGATCCCGCGTTCGGGCTGGGCGCCTCGCCAGCTGATCATCGTCGGGGCGATGGTGGGGATCGTCGGCATCGTGGTGGTGATGCTGGCAGCCAGCCTCTACGGCCTCGTTCTGGGCTATGGCATCGCCTGCCTCGGGTTCGGGCTGACGCGTCCGGGCTTTGCATCGGGGGCGAGCCTGGCGGTGCCGCTGGCCGAGCAGGGTGCGGTGGCGGGATTGACGACGAGCGTCAACGGCTTCGCCTTCATCTTCGCGCCGACCGGCACGCTGCTCCTCTATCATGCCGCGCCATGGCTCGCCTTTACCGTGCTGATCGCGCTTCTGGCGCTCAGCCTCGCGCTGTTCGGGCGGACGCGGGGTTAGCGCCTATTCGGCCTCCCCCTCGCCGTTGGCGGGCTTGCCGTTCTTCTGCGCGTTGCGCGGGCTGAGCATGCCCGGCGAGACGAAGCCGATGGTCGGGCCGGGCTTGATCGCATCCTGTTTCAGGTTGGAGCGGATGCGGGCATATTGGTCGATCATCTTCTGCGTTACCGAGGGCTTGGTCTCCTCGAGCGCGGCATCGAAATCGGCCTTGGACACCTCGGCCTTCTCCATGTCGCGGCGCATGGCGGTGAGGCCCGCGCGGCGCACGAGATCCTCGAGGTCGGCGCCGGTGAAGCGCTCGGTCTTCTCGGCGAGGAAGTCGAGATCGACATCCTTGCCGAGCGGCATGTTCGAGGTGTGAATCTCGAGAATGCGGCGGCGCCCTTCGAGCGTGGGCGGGCCGACGTAGATCAATTCATCGAAGCGGCCGGGGCGCAGGAGCGCGGGGTCGAGGAGGTTGGGGCGGTTGGACGCGCCGATGACGACGACGTTGTTCATCTCCTCCAGCCCGTCCATTTCGGCGAGGATCGTGTTGACGACGCGCTCGGTCACGGCGGGTTCGCCCATCGAGCCACCGCGCGCGGGCACGAGGCTGTCGATCTCGTCGATAAAGATGACGGTGGGGGCGACCTGCCGGGCGCGGCTGAAGAGGCGGGCGATCTGCTGTTCGCTCTCGCCATACCATTTGGACAGGAGGTCCGAAGATTTGGTGGCGATGAAATTGGCCTCGGATTCGCGCGCGGCGGCCTTGGCGAGCAGTGTCTTGCCGGTGCCGGGCGGACCGTAGAGGAGGAAGCCGCGGGCCGGGCGGATGCCGAGGCGGCGGAAGGCGTCGGGATGACGGAGCGGCAGTTCGATGCCCTCCTTCAGCTTGTCGCGCGCCTCGTCGAGGCCGCCGATATCGTCCCAGCCGACGCGCGGTACCTCGACCATGACCTCGCGCATGGCGCTGGGCTGGACGCGCTTTTGTGCTTCGCGGAAGTCGTCGGCGGTGACGGCCAGGCTGTCGAGGATGTCCTGCGGGATCTCCTCTTCGCTGAGATTGATCTGCGGCATGATGCGGCGGACGGCCTCAAGCGCGGCCTCGCGCGTCAGGCTGGCCATGTCGGCGCCGACGAAGCCGTAGGTGCGGCGCGCCAGCTTGTCCAAGTCGACATCCTCGGCGAGCGGCATGCCGCGCGTGTGGATGCCGAGGATTTCGCGGCGGCCGGCCTCGTCGGGGACGCCGACGACGATCTCGCGGTCGAAGCGGCCGGGGCGCCTCAATGCGGGATCGATGGCATCGGGCCGGTTGGTGGCGGCGATGACGACCAGATTGGCGCGTGGTTCGAGGCCGTCCATCAGCGTGAGAAGCTGGGCGACGAGGCGCTTTTCGGCCTCGCCCTGCACCTTGTCGCGTTTCGGGGCGATTGAGTCGATCTCGTCGATGAAGACGATGCTGGGCGCGGCCTTCGCGGCATTGTCGAACAGTTCGCGGAGCTTCTTTTCCGATTCGCCATAGGCCGAGCCCATGACCTCGGGGCCAGCGATATGGAAGAATTCGGCGTCGCTTTCATTGGCGACGGCGCGCGCGAGCATGGTCTTGCCGGTGCCGGGCGGGCCGTGAAGCAGGACGCCCTTGGGCGGGTCGACGCCAAGGCGCTGGAACAGTTCGGGATGCCTCAAGGGCAGTTCGACCATTTCGCGCAGCGCGTCGATGGTGTCGGTCATGCCGCCAAGGTCGTCATAGGTGATCGCCGGGCGCTCGCCCGCCTCGACCGCCGCGCCCTCGGGCATCAGCTCGATCTCGGTGTCGGCGTCGATATGGACGATGCCCTCGGGCTTGGTCGAGACGACGCGGAGGCGAATTTCCTGGAGCGCGAAGGTGGGGGCCTGAAGAAGCTGGCGGATGGTTTCCGGCATGTCGGTGTTGACGCGCTGGTGACCGGCGGTGGCGACGAAATCGCCCTTGGTGAGCGGCGCGCCGAAGAAGCTGCGCTTGAGGGCGTCGGTCGACCCCGACAGGCGCACACCCGCTTGCGCGGGAGCGAAGCTGACCTTCTTGGCGGGCTTGGAGGTGGCTTTTTCCACGGTGACGAAATCGCCCGCGCCGACGCCCGCGTTGGAACGCTGGAGCCCGTCGAGGCGGATGATGTCGAGCCCGGTATCGTCCTTGTAGGGACGGATGGCGCGCGCCGGGGTGGTGCGCTTGCCGGTGATGGTGATGACATCGCCATCGGCGAGCCGGAGGCGGTCCATCAGCTGGGCAGGCAGGCGCGCGAGGCCGCGCCCTGAATCGGCGGGCGGCAGGCTGGCCACCTGGACGCGGTTGGGCTTCGTCTTCGTATCGCTGTCGGGCACGGATATTCCTTCGTTCTTCCACCGACAATGGGTCGGCGCGGACAAAGGTTCACGTGGGGACGGAGGCGGAATGAAAAAAGGGCCCGGTCACTCGAAAGTGTCCGGGCCCCGTCAGGAGAGGATGCCGAACCAGTGGTCCGACGCAACCTTTATCGCACCGCACAATTTATTGTGCAAGTGCAAAAGTTGTGAACGTTCACTTTTTGATGATGCCGACGATCTTCCGCACCGCCTTGCGGGTCAGGAAACGGCTGGAATTGGCGGAAATCTTGTTGGCGAGACCCGGCACGACGACGGCCTTGTTGGCGTCCAATCCGGCGATCCCGGCGGCGACGACCTCTTCGGCGGTCATCTTGACCGCATCGACCGCCGAATTTCCGCCAAAACCGGCCACGTCGCCAAACTCGGTGGCGGTCGGGCCGGGGCAGAGCGCGCTGACGGAAATGCCGGATTTGCGCAATTCTTCGTGGAGCGCTTCGGTGAAGGAGAGGACATAGGCCTTGGTCGCGAAATAGACCGCCATGCCGGGGCCCGGCTGGAAACTGGCGACCGAGGCGACGTTCACGATGCCGCCGTGCCCGAGTCGTTTCATGCCGGGAATGACACCATGGGCGAGCTCGGTGAGCGCGCCGCAGTTCAAATCGATCATCTCGCGCTGGCGGGCATTGTCGAGCGCATCGAAGGCGCCGACGAGCCCGAAGCCCGCATTGTTGACGAGCGTTCCGACCGTCTCACCCGCCGAGGCCACGTCAGCGAGGAGGCGGCTGGCGGCGTGGGGTTCGCTGAGGTCCGTGGCGATCGTACGGGCATTGCCGAGCTCGGCGGCAAGCGCATCGAGGCGGTCGCGGCGGCGCGCGACGAGGACGAGGCGGTGCCCTTTCCGGGCATATTGGCGAGCGAATTCCTCGCCGAGGCCGGCGGAAGCGCCGGTGATGAGGGTGATGGTGCTGGTCATGGCTTCTTCTTAGGCGCGCAGGCGCGCGGCGAATAGACGTTGGCGACACTGTTGATCTGGGTTAATGGGCGAAGCAGGGGGACCTGCCATGACCGAAGCCGCCATGCCCGCCGGGCCGATCGATGCCGCCAAACGGCTGGTGCTCCTCGACGGGGTGCGCGGGTTGGCGCTGCTCGGCATCCTGTTCGCCAACATGACGACCTTTTCCGGCTGGTATTTCATGGATGCGGAGGCACGCGCGGCGCTCGGCGGTGGGATGGTGGATCGGTCGCTGGATCTCCTGTTCGAGACGCTCGTCCACGGCAAATTCTACGCGCTCTTCTCGCTCCTGTTCGGCATCGGCTTCGCGCTCCAGCTCGAGCGGATCGAGGCGAAGGGCGAAGGGGCGGGCCGCTATGCGCGGCGGCTCTTCTTTCTCGCGCTGTTCGGGGTCGCGCATATCCTGCTGATCTGGATCGGCGACATCTTGCTGCTCTACGCGCTGATGGGGTTGGTGCTGCTCGCGCTGCGATGGCTGCCGACGCGCGCGCTCATCCCGGCGGCGGTGATCTGCTGGTTGGTGCCGGTGGGCTGGGCGGCGTGGCAGGAGGTGGCGGGGTTCAACGTGTTCCCGCTGCTGATGCCCAAGGTGGCGCCGCTGGCCGCCGCGCTCGACGTGCCGTTCGGACCGGGTGGGCCGACGCGCATCTGGGAAAGTGCGGACCTGTGGATGCAACTGCGCAGCCACGTCATCGACCTGTACCTGCGCTTCGTCGTCTATCTCGACGAGATGCGCTTCACCAAGGTGCTGGGGATGTTCCTCATCGGGCTGTGGGTGGGGCGCGAAGGCATCCACCGCGATCCCGCGGCCTTCGCGCCGCTGTTGAAGCGCGTGGTGCTGGTCGGGCTGGCGCTCGGCCTGCCCGTCGCGGTCCTGAAGGCCGTGTTGGCGCTGGGATGGTGGCGGCCCGAGGAGTGGGGACTGGTCCTCTATGCGAGCGCCTACAGCCTATCGGTACCGTTGTTGGGGCTGGCCTATGCCGCGCTGGCCGCGCTGGCCTGTGCCAAGGGACGCGAGCGGTGGCTCAGGCTGTTCGCGCCGATGGGGCGGATGGCGCTGACCAATTATCTCGCCCAGTCGGTCGTGCAGGCGGTCATTTTCTTCGGCTATGGGCTGGGGCTGATCAACCAGCTGAGCCTCGGCTGGCACGTGCTGCTGACGCTGGCGATTTTCGCCGCCCAGGTCGTCTTCAGTCGCTGGTGGCTGGCGTCTCACGCCTTCGGGCCGGCCGAATGGCTGTGGCGCAGCCTGACCTATGGCAAGGCGCAAGAGATGCGCCTTGCCACGGGTCAGCAAGCGATCGCTTAGGAAACGGTCGCTTTCTCGATCTTGCCGGGGTTGGGGACCGGCTCGCCCTTGGGCAGCTGGTCGACATATTCCATGCCGCTCTCGACCTGGCCCCAGACAGTGTACTGGTTGTCGAGGAAGCGAGCATCGTCGAAGCAGATAAAGAACTGGCTGTTGGCCGAGTTGGGATCGGGCGTGCGCGCCATCGAGCAGGTGCCGCGCACATGCGGTTCGGCAGAGAATTCGGCCTTGAGGTCGGGCAGGTCGCTGCCGCCGGTGCCGGTGCCGGTCGGATCGCCGCCCTGCGCCATGAAGCCGGGGATGACGCGGTGGAAGACGACGCCGTCGTAAAAGCCGTCATTGGCGAGGCTGGTGATGCGCTCGACATGGCCGGGGGCAAGGTCGGGGCGCAGCTTGATGACGACGTCGCCGCCGGTCGAGAGGGTGAGGGTGAGGGTATCGGCCATGAGGCGTTGATCTCCGTCGAAGGGTGAATGTTGCCGGCTGATGTAGGCGCGCTTGGCGCTACTGGCCACCCCCCGATGCCGCATCCTGTGCCGCCATCGCCGCATCGGTGGCGGCGACGAAGGCGCGCACGTCGGCGAGCAGCGCATCGAGCGCGGCGCGGTCGTGGATGCGACCGCGCTGGACGACGAGGCTGATCGTGTCGCTGTCGTCGATATCGGCGAGCGGATCGCCCGACAGGAGCAGGAAGTCGGCGCGCTTGCCCGGCGCGATGCCGCCGAGGTCGGCGCGGCCAAGGAAGGTAGCGGGCACGGTGGTCGCGGCGCGCAGGACGTCCATCGGCGACAGGCCCGCGGCGGCGAGATGCGCCATCTCGTCATGATAGGAGAAGCCGGGGAAGACCATCGTGTCATTGGCATCGGTGCCGACCATGACCGCGACGCCTGCCTCGTGCGCCATGCGAGTGGTACGCAGCCCGAGGTCGAAGAAGTCTTCGAGGTCGGCGCGCTGGTCGTCGGACGCTTGCGCCGTGCGGTCGAGGTCGCGGTCCCAGAAGCCGCGCTGCGGGGCCGAGATGTAGGCGAGACGGGGGTCGTCGCGATAGGCGGGATCGGCGGCGCGATAGTCCATCTCGCGGGTGAGGTGGGTCGGCACGTAGGCGGTGCCGGCCGCGCGCATGGCGGCGAGCTGGTCGGCGCAGAGCGCGGGATCGAAACTGTTGCGCGCGAGGCCCGGCATGGCGTCGCGGTCGGGCCAGTCGGCCTCGCCCTTCAAGGCGGCAGCAATGGCGCCGCGATAGACCGAGCCATGCCCCGAACAGTCGAGCGGCAGGTCGCGCGCGTGCTCGATCGAGGCCATGCCCATGGCGGCGACCTCGCCGACCGAATACATCATCGGCACATGACCGGTGACCCGAAGGTTGCGCGCGGCGGCTTCCTCGAGCAATGCGGCAAAGGCGTCGGGCATGAATTCCTGGCTCACCTTGAGGAACTCCATGCCCTCGGCGTCGAAGGCCGCGACGGCGGCGCGGGCCTGGTCGGGGGTGGCGACGCGATAGAGCGCGGCGCGCCCGGTGATATCCTCGCCGCGATTGCTGTCGATCTTGGCGGTGCCGAGCGAGAGCAGGTCAGGCCCCGCCATGGTGCCGTTTGCGATCTTCTCGCGGCTGTCGAGCAATTGTTCGCGGCACATCAGCATGCCGCCCTCGTCGTCGCGGCAGTCGGCCGACATGTCGCGCACCCCTGTGATGCCGTTGGCGAGCATCATCGACAAGGTGGGCTGGTGGAGCATGGCATAGCCGACATGGGCGTGCATATCGATATAGCCGGGGAGAAGCGTCTTGCCGCTGCCGTCGATCACCTTCGCGGCGGCGACCGCAAGGCTGTCCGTCGGCTCGATGGCGAGGATCATGCCGTCGCGCACCAGCACGTCGCGATGCTCGAGCACGAGGCGACGTTCGGGATCGATGACCCGAACGTCGCGCACGAGGAGGTCGGCGCCGACGGCAGCGCGCGTCGGCGCGGCGGGGGCTGTCGTCGTCGTGGTGGGCGTCGTCGCGCATCCCATGGTAGTAGCGGCCAGCGCGGCCATGGCTGCCAGCGCGATGCGGTTTGGTTGATGCGTCATAACTGCCCCTCGTGATCGGATGTCCTGCACACTGTATTAGAGATATATTACACTAATGCAACGGCCATCGGTTGATCGGTCCGGCGGACGCGCCTAGGAGGGGGCAGGCCGCAGTTTTCGGGGGACAATCGACATGAGCGAGATGACAGCTCCCCCCGAAGAGGATCTGGTGCTAGACGAGGACGACCGCCTGCGCCCCGACTTCGTGCGCGAAGTCGTCGAGGATGTGCGCGAGGGGCGGATCGAGGAGGCCTGCGCGCTGGTCGCCGAGCTGCACCCCGCCGACCGCGCCGACCTCATCGAGCTGGCCGGGCCCGAGGACCGTCCCGCGATCATCAGCGCCTTGGGCAGCCTCATCGACGCCGACGTCTATGCCGAGATGAACGAGCATGTCCGCGAGCTCGTCATCGAGGAGATGGAGCCCGAGGACGCCGCCGACCTGGCGAGCGAGATGGACACCGACGATGCGGTCGCCATCCTCGAGGATCTCGACGAGGAGGACCAGCAGGCGATCCTGTCGCGGATGGAGCCCGACGATCGCGCCGCGGTCGAGGAGGCGCTGTCCTATCCCGAGGAAACCGCGGGTCGCATCATGCAGCGCGACCTCATCGCGGTGCCCGAACATTGGAACGTCGGCCAGGTGATCGACTATCTGCGTTCTGACGAGGAGCTGGCGACCGATTTCTGGGAAGTGTTCGTGACGGGGCCGCAGCATCATCCCGTCGGCACGGTCAAGCTGTCGACGCTGCTGCGCACCCAGCGCTTCACCCCGGTGACGCAGATCATGCAGGAGGAGCAGACGCTCATCCCGGTCGCGCTCGACCAGGAAGAAGTGGCGCTGAAGTTCCAAAAATACGCCCTCATCTCCGCCGCCGTGGTCGACGATAGCGGACGACTGGTCGGCATGATCACGGTCGATGACGTGGTGCACATCATCCAAGAGGAAGCGGGCGAGGATGCGCTGCTGCTGTCGGGCGCGGGCGAGGGCGATATCAACGAGCCGGTGCGCGAGGCCTATTCGGGGCGGGTGCGCTGGCTGATCGCCAACCTCGGCACCGCACTGCTCGCCACTTTCGTCATCGCCCAGTTCGAAGACACGATCGCACGGCTCGCGATTCTCGCGGCGCTGATGCCGATCGTGGCGGCGCTGGGCGGCAATGCGGGGACGCAGGCGCTGGCGGTGACGGTGCGCGCGCTGGCGACCAACCAGCTGACGGGATCGAACCGCTGGCGCGCGATCCGGCGTGAGGGGCTGGTGGCGCTGATGAACGGCATCACCATCGCGGTGCTGCTGGGGGCGGGCGTGGCGCTGTTCCTCGACCCGATGATAGGCGCGGTGATCGCGGCGGCGATCCTGTTCAACATCCTCGTTGCCGGGCTGGCCGGGGTTCTCGTGCCGGTGGCGCTGGAGAATGCGGGGGCCGACCCGGCGGTGGCGAGTAGCGTCTTCGTCACCACCGTGACCGACACGATGGGCTTCCTCGCCTTCCTCGGGCTGGCCAGCGCGGTGCTTTTATAAGGTATTGAAAAGAGGGGCCTAGGCCGCCATTTTCAAGCCCATGTCCTGCGTGCATATGACCAAGGTGGCCTATGGCTGCGCCAGCCTGCCGACGCTGGAAAAGCGGATCGCGCGGCGCGCGAGCGGGGGCAAAGTGCGCATCGTCACCAAGCGCCGCCCGGTGCGACATGCCGAGGTGTTGAACGGCGGGCGGCTGCACTGGATCGTCAAGCATCGTATCGTGGCGCGCTCCAAGGTGCTGGCCTTCGAAGAGCGTCCGGACGGGCGCTGGGACATCGTGCTGTCGGACCGATTGGAGCCTTGCGCGGCTAGCCCGAAGCGCGCGCACCAGGGGTGGCGCTATCTCGGGGCCAAGGACGCGCCGGGCGAGGAGGACGACGGGAGCGGCATCGGCGAATTGCCGCCGCGGCTCTATGGCAAGCTGGCCGCGCTGGCGCTGGTGTGACGCCTATTTGCAGCCAGTGACGAGCGGCGCGCCGACAAGGCGCAATTCGCAGGCGGGGCGTCCGGCGAGGCTGATTTCGCCGACTCCGATCGCATCGACGCGAACCTCTTGGGCGGAGCCCATGGCAACGATCGAGGGGCCATCGACGCCGAGCGTGGCGCGGTCGGCCTCGAGCCCTTGGGCGTCGAGATTGGACATGCCGCGCACAATGAGCGTGGCATCCTCGACATCGCCACCGATCTGCGCGCTGGCGGCGCCGTTGAGGCCGACGTCGAGAGTGTCGACCTCGACGTGGTGGATGACCGCGCGGCCGCTGCCCTGGATGGCGAGGCCGAACTTCTGTCCCTCGATCGAATCGACCTCGATCAGTCCCGAGCCATTCACCCACAATCGTTCGAGGCGATGGGCGCCGAGGCGGATGGTGACGGGCTGGGCGCGATCGCGCTCATTGCCCGACCAGTTGGAGCGATTGGCCGAGACGATGAGCGTGCGGCCCTCGACCCGGATGCGGACCCCGTCGAGCGCCGCGCTATTGCCCTCGGCCACGGCGAAGGGCGAGCGGTCGGTCTCGAGCTGGATGCGAAAGCCGCCGTCAATCCGAAGCTGGTTGTAGTCGGTGACCGAATAGCGGCGTTCCTCGGCCTGCGCGGCGGCAGGCATGGCGAGAATAGCGAGCAGCGAAAGAGCGATGATCCTCATAGACGAGGACCATCGCCCAAGATGGTTAATAAAGCCAGAAGATCGAGCGGCGGACGGTCAGCTGCAGCTGACGTCGCCCGAGCCGAATTTGGAGACGCTGCAATTGGCGCCGCCCGTCAGGGTCACATCGCCCGAGCCGGCGATCGAGATATCGGCCTCGCCCGACACCTGCGCGGCGACATCGCCCGAGCCGGCGATCGAGATGTCGGCGTTGGTCGCGCTGAAGGCTTGGTTGAGGAAGTCGCCCGAGCCGCCGATCGACAGGTCGAGAACGTCGGCGCTGCCGCGCACATCGATCGCGCCCGAGCCGGCGATGGTGAAGTCGGCGCGCTTGGCCGCAATGCGGTCGATCTTGATGTCGCCCGAGCCCGCAATGGTGCCCGAGAAGCGCTCTGCATCGACGGCGGCAAGCTGCATTGTGCCCGCGCCCGCGATGGTTGCTTCCTTCAAGGCGGCGGTCGTGATGCGCACGGTGACCTTGGTCCCGTCGGCCCAGCGGATGATGACCTTGTCGTCCTCGTCGTCCGGACGGATGGTGAGCTCGTCACCCTCGAAGTCGAAGGCGGTGCGGTTGAGCGCGGCCTCGGGGCCCTCGATCTCGATCGAGGGCGTGTCGCCTTCGACGACGATGACGTCGTAGCGCCCGGCCACGGTCAGGCGGTCGAAGTCCTGCGCCTCGATCTGCCGCGTGATGGCGGGGCCTTCCTCGATGGTGATGATGCGTCCCTCGTCGACCATGTCGGTGCAGGTCGAAATGGCGCCGGTGAGGAGCGCGATGGTGGTGGCTTTGAGGATCATGATGCTTTCCGCTTGGCTGTGTTGCTCATCTAATACGCGGATGCGCGGCGCTTGGCAAGCAGAAGGGCCCGACCGTTCCCGGCCGGGCCCCCTTGGTGATCTTGTCGATCGGATGCCGTCAGGCGTCTGAAGACGCTCCGAACGTCGCCCGGACCTTCTATGCGTCTTCTTTTTCCGCGTTCCAGATCTTCGCGGCGTCGTCGAGGACGGTGATGATCTTCTTTAGCGCGGTCTTTTCGTCGGTCTTTTCCATCGCCGCAAGTTCGCGGGCGAGGCGCGAGGAAGCCGCTTCGAAGATCTGGCGCTCCGAATAGCTCTGCTCGGGCTGGTCGTCGGCGCGGAACAGGTCGCGGGTCACTTCGGCGATCAGGATGAGGTCGCCCGAGTTGATCTTGGCTTCATATTCCTGCGCGCGGCGCGACCACATGGTGCGCTTGACCTTGGGCTTGGACTTCAGCGTTTCCATCGCGTCCTTCATGGCCTTGTCCGACGACAGCTTGCGCATGCCGGTCGATTCGGCCTTGTTGACGGGCACGCGGAGCGTCATTTTCTCTTTTTCGAACCGGAGCACGTAGAGGTCGAGCTTGGCACCGGCGATTTCGGTCGACTGGAGTTCGATCACTTTTCCCACGCCGTGCTTGGGGTACACGACATAATCGCCGACATCGAAGCTGAGAGCCTTGCTCGCCATAAAGAGTTTCTCCGGTTGATCACGCCGGACAAGCGGAAGCGGTCGTCGTCCCCCAACGTTGACCGGGCCCCATGTCCATGCTGCGTGAAGTGGTGTTCCTGCATGAAGAAGCCGTCGCTCATTTACACGGGCGGCGGCTCGTTGTGACTATTATATAACAGAAATCCTATTCAAATGCGAGTCCCAGTTGTGTCGGGCCTCTGACCTCCTCCTCGACCGGCGAAGACAGGCCGAGACCGAGCAGTCGAACGCCTTTTTCCAGCGGAAACAGGGGGCTGAGCAGCGCACGGCCTGCGGCGTGAAAGGTGTCGGCATCGGTAACGGGGGCGGTGAAGCTCCTGGCGCGGGTGATGATCTCGAAGTCCGAATATTTGACCTTGAGGTTGACCGTGCGGCCCTTGAAGCGGGCTTTCTCGATCCGCTCCCACGCAATCTGGCTGACGCGGTCCAGTTCGGCATAGGTCTCCGCTTCCTCGCGCACATCCTCGTTGAAGGTACGCTCGGCCGAGCAGCTCTTGCGGGTGCGGTTCGAGCGGACGGGGCGCTCGTCGATCCCTCTGGCGATGCGGTAATACCAGTCGGCCGAAGAGCCGAAGCGCGCCTTCAATTCGCGATAGGGCCAGGCGGCGAGGTCGGCGCCGGTCATGATGCCGAGCCGGTTCATCTTCTCGGCGGTCTTGGGGCCGACGCCGTGGAAGCGTTTGACCGGAAGGCTCTGGACGAAGGCGGGGCCCTTCGATGGCGGGATGACGCACAGGCCGTCGGGCTTGTTCTGGTCGGAGGCGAGCTTGGCGATAAACTTGCAGTAAGAGACGCCGGCCGAGGCGGTGAGGTCGGTTTCCGCCTTGATGCGGGCGCGAATGTCCTCCGCGATCGCCTTGCCCGAGCCGAGGCCGTGGGGGTCCTCGGTGACGTCGAGGAAGGCTTCGTCGAGGCTGAGCGGCTGCACCGCGGATGCATGGATGGCGAAGATGTCGCGGATCTGCTGGCTGACCGCGCGATACACGTCGAAGCGCGATTTGACGAAGATGAGGTCGGGGCATTTGCGCTTGGCGGTGACGCTCGGCATGGCGCTGCGCACGCCGAAGACGCGCGCCTCGTAGCTCGCCGCCGCGACCACGCCGCGATGGCCGCCGCCCACGGCGACGGGCTTGCCCTTGAGTTCGGGATGGTCGCGCTGTTCGACGGAGGCGAAGAAGGCATCCATGTCGACATGGATGATCTTGCGCCCGTCGGCACCGGGGGCGGGCAGGTCGCCAGGACCAGACAGAGAATCGGGATTCACGCTCACCTGTTCCCTCCTAGCGCCTTTTCCTCTCCGCCCCGATATGCTTTAGGGCGCGGCGACTCTTTAGATAGTTCGCACAGCGAAGGACGACCCCATGAACATCCACGAGTATCAGGCCAAGGAACTGCTCAAGAAATATGGCGCGCCCGTGCCCGCCGGCATCCCCGCGATGAGCGTGGAAGAAGCGGTCGAGGCGGCCAAACAGCTCCCCGGCCCGCTGTGGGTGGTCAAGGCGCAGATCCATGCCGGCGGTCGCGGCAAGGGGCATTTCAAGGAACTGCCCGAAGGCTCGAAGGGCGGCGTCCGCCTCGCCAAGAGCCTCGAGGAAGTGGAGGCGCATGCCAAGGACATGCTCGGCAACACGCTGGTGACCATCCAGACCGGTGACGAGGGCAAGGAAGTCCAGCGCCTCTACATCACCGACGGCGTCGATATCGACAGCGAATTCTATCTCGCGATGCTCGTCGATCGTGCCTCGGGCCGGATCGCCATCGTCGCCAGCCCCGAAGGCGGCATGGACATCGAGGCGGTCGCCCACGACACGCCCGAGAAGGTCCACACCTTCACCATCGATCCCGCAACCGGGCTGATGCCGCATCACGGGCGCAGCGTCGCCAATGCGCTCGGCCTCACGGGCGATCTCGCCAAGCAGGCCGCGCGCGTCACCGCCGCGCTCTACAAGGCGTTCGTTGGCACCGACGCCAGCCAGATCGAGATCAACCCGCTCGCCGTGTCGGGCGATGAACTGATGGTGCTCGACGCCAAGGTCGGTTTCGACAGCAATGCCATGTTCCGCCACAAGGACATCGAGGAACTGCGCGACCTGACCGAAGAGGATCCGATGGAGGTCGAAGCCTCCAAGTACGACCTCGCCTATATCAAGCTCGATGGCGACATCGGCTGCATGGTCAATGGCGCGGGCCTCGCCATGGCGACGATGGACATCATCAAGCTGAACGGCGCCTTCCCCGCCAACTTCCTTGACGTCGGCGGCGGCGCCGACAAGGAAAAGGTCACCGCGGCGTTCAAGATCATCCTGTCCGACCCTGCAGTGAAGGGCATCCTCGTCAACATTTTCGGCGGCATCATGAAGTGCGACATCATCGCCGAGGGCATCGTCGCGGCGGCCAAGGAAGTCGAATTGGACGTGCCGCTGGTGGTGCGCCTCGAGGGCACCAACGTGCAGCAGGGCAAGGACATTCTGTCCAATTCGGGCCTGCCGATCATCGCGGCGGACGATCTTGGCGACGCGGCGAAGAAGATCGTCGCGCAGGTGAAAGAGGCCGCGTAGCGAACAGACGGGGGCTGTTTGCGCGGCCTCTGCTGCGTAAGCTTCCTCATCATCAAACAATGAAAAGGGTCGCTTCGGCGGCCCTTTTTTTTGACCGCAGTCGCACGAGGCGCGCGAGCCACCACTGTTGGCTGTGAGTCAATTCATGGCGGTGTCGCTGGATTGCTTCGCTGTGCTCGCAATGACGCGGAGTTTTATCCCCCGCCCCCGCCGATCAATAGCTGGCTGAGGCCGAACCCGACGGCGGTGAGGCCGACGGTCACGCTCAAGAGCAGCAAAACGCCGTCGCGCACCAGGAGCGCGAGGCTGATGAAGATGATGGCCAGCATCGGCCCCGCGCTGGCGAAGGGCAGGAATTCCAAGGGCGGCACCGCGAAGCACAAAAGCAGGATGACCACGGCAGCAAGGCGGATGAAGACACCGCGCGTGAGCTTGCGCAGCCGCTTGTGGAACCAGCTGTCCATCTTGTCGGCGACGCCTTCGACCTTCTCGGCAGCCTTCTTGAGCTTGTCGCCCGAGATGCGTCGTTCCTCGAGCACGTTGGGGATCCAGATGTGGTCCTTGCCGAGCAACATCTGCACGGCGAAAATCGCGATGGTGACCGCCAGCAAGGTGGGCACGCCGGGGATCGCCCCGATCGGCGACAATTCGAGCAGCGCGGGCACGATGATGAAGGGGGCGTAGGTGCGGCTGCCGAAGGCGTCGGCGATATCGCCGACCTTCACGCAGCCCTGCTTCTCGCCGATCTCCTCGAGGCATTCGAGAATGTCGGCGATCGAGTGAACTTCGTAGTTGCCCCGATGGTCGGTACGCGTGCTCATGACGGAAAAACAACGGATGAACCCATTTCGTTGCGTTTCCGGCCCCTACGGAACTCCGACCATTTGACGCGCGCTGTTTGGCAAAGCATATCGCACTCGAATTTTCAGTCAGGAGAAGTCAGCCCATGAAGCTGCTGGTCGCCGTGAAACGGGTGATCGACTATAACGTGAAGCCTCGGATCAAGCCCGATGGCAGCGGTGTCGATCTCGCCAACGTCAAGATGAGCATGAACCCCTTCGACGAAATCGCCGTCGAGGAAGCCGTGCGCCTCAAGGAAGCCGGAAAGGCCGAGGAGATCGTCGTGGTCTCGGTCGGTCCCGCCAAGGCGCAGGAAACGCTGCGCACGGCGCTGGCGATGGGCGCCGATCGCGCCATCCTCATCCAGACCGACGAAGACGTCGAGCCGCTGGGCGTGGCCAAGCTGCTCGCCAAGGTGGCGGGTGAGGAAAATCCCGACATGGTGATCCTCGGCAAGCAGGCGATCGACGACGACAGCAATGCGACGGGCCAGATGCTCGCCGCCATGCTCGACTGGGGCCAGGGCACCTTCGCCTCGAAGGTCGAGCCCGCCGATGGCGCGGTTAGCGTGACGCGTGAGATCGACGGCGGCCTCGAGACGGTGAAGCTCCAGCTTCCTGCCGTGGTCACCACCGACCTTCGCCTCAATGAGCCGCGCTATGCCTCGCTCCCCAATATCATGAAGGCCAAGAAGAAGCCGCTCGAGACCAAGACGCCGGAAGACTACGGTGTCGACGTCGCGCGCCGCCTGACCATCACCAACGTCGCCCCGCCGCCCACGCGCGAGGCGGGCGACAAGGTCGACAGCGTCGATGAACTCGTCGCCAAGCTCAAAGAACTGGGAGTCGCCTAAGATGAAAACGCTCGTTCTCGTCGAACATGATGGCACCGCCATCAAGGACGCCACCCTCTCCACCGTGACCGCCGCCGCCAAGCTTGGCGAGGTGCACCTGCTCGTCGTCGGCAAGGATGTCGGCGCGGTCGCCGAAGCCGCCGCCAAGATCGACGGTGTCGGCAAGGTCCATGTCGCCGATGCCGCGCATCTCGAGCACCAGCTGGCCGAGGATGTCGCGCCGATCATCATCGACCAGATGGGGCATCACGACGTCTTTCTCGCGCCCGCGACCACGACCGGCAAGAATATCGCCCCGCGCGTCGCCGCCAAATTGGACGTGGCGCAGATCAGCGACATCATTGCGGTCGACGGCGATGACACGTTCAAGCGTCCGATCTACGCCGGCAACGCCATCGCGACGGTCCAGTCGAGCGATGCCAAGAAGGTCATCACCGTGCGCGGCACCGCCTTCGACAAGGCCGGTGCCGAGGGTGGCAGCGGGGCGATCGAGGCGATCGACGCGGGTTCGTCCAGCGCCAAGTCGGACTTCGTCTCGGCCGAACTGTCGGCGGGCGACCGTCCCGAACTCACCAGTGCGGGCGTGATCGTCTCGGGCGGGCGCGCCTTCGGCTCGAACGAAGACTTCCACAAGCTCCTCGATCCGCTCGCCGACAAGCTGAACGCCGCCGTCGGCGCCAGCCGCGCCGCGGTCGATGCGGGCTATGCCCCCAACGACTACCAGGTCGGCCAGACCGGCAAGATCGTGGCGCCCGAAGTCTATATCGCCATCGGCATCTCGGGCGCGATCCAGCACCTTGCCGGCATGAAGGACTCGAAGGTCATCGTCGCCATCAACAAGGACGAGGAAGCGCCGATCTTCCAGGTCGCCGACATCGGCCTCGTCGGCGATCTCTTCCAGATCGTGCCGGAGCTGACCGAGAAGCTTTAGAGCTTTTCTTTTCCGGAACATCGAAGGGCCGCGTTTCCCATGAGGGAGACGCGGCCCTTTCTTTGTGCAGGATGCCGTCGATCCGAAGCGGAAGGTCGGTCGGCCCGTGATCGCTCCCGTGCGCTATTCGCGCATGGGTTCGGGGTCGAACATGTCGCCGGCGCGCTCGATGTCGTCGGCGCGGCTGGGGATCGGCGGGGTGAAGCGCAGCACGGCATAGCCGACGAGCGCGGACAGGAGCGATCCCGCCAGCGTGCCGATCTTGGCGGCGTCGACCAGCTCGGGCTGGCCGGGGAAGGCGAGGCCGCCGATGAACAGGCTCATCGTGAAGCCGATGCCGCACAGGATGGCCGCGCCATAGACCTGGGCCCAGCGGGTACCGCGAGGACGCGCGGCGAGGCGCAGCTTGCAGGCCGCCCAGATGGCACCGAAGACGCCCAGTTGCTTGCCGAGGAACAGGCCGAGCATGACGCCGAGCGGCAGCGGCTCGAACAGCGCGTCCACGTTGGATGGCAGTTCCACGCCCGCGGCGACGAAGCCGAAGACCGGGACGATGAGGAACATCACCCAGGGGTGGATGTCATGTTCGAGCTGGCGAAGCGGCGATTTCGCCTCGCCGCGCCCGATCGGCACGGTGAGCGCGGCGAGCACGCCCGCGATGGTCGCATGCACCCCGCTGGCCAACACGAGCAGCCAGAGGATGAAGAAGCCGATCAGGTACCAGATGAGGCGGCGCACGCCATAGAGCGCCATCGTCGCCATGATGGCGGTGACGGCGAGCGCGGCGCCCAAGGCATAGGTGTTGAGATCGGCGGTATAGAAAAGCGCGATGATGATCACCGCGCCGACATCGTCGACGATGGCGATGGTGACGAGGAGGAGCTTGATCGAGGCCGGGGCATAGCGCCCGAGGATGGCCAGCACGCCGATCGCGAAGGCGATGTCGGTGGCCGCCGGGATGGCCCAACCATGGATGCGCGAGGGATCGAAGCCGACGACCAGCGCATAGATGAGCGCGGGTACGGCCATGCCCCCGATGGCGGCGATGATCGGCAGGCGGCGGGCCTGCGAATCCGCGAGGCGGCCCTCGAGCCATTCGCGCTTCACCTCGAGCCCGACGAGCAGGAAGAAGATCGCCATGAGGCCGTCGACGACCCAATATTCGACGCTGAACTGGGTGTAACCGTCATAGCCCGGCGGGCTGTAGGGCATGACCGGGCCGAACTTGAACTTGAGCAGGTCCTCGTAGAGTTCGGCGAGCGGCGAATTGGCAGCGATCAGCGCGGCGAGCGCGGCAACGATGAGCACGATACCCGCGAGCTTTTCCTGCGCGGCGACGTCTTGGGGGGTCTTGGCCATGGCGCTTGATAGACAGAGGCGGGTGCGCTCGCCAAGGGGCTAATCGAGGTAAAGTGGCGAGGATGTACGATGTCGCTATTGGGTCACGGAGCCTTGGCGGGTGAAATGGAAGATAGTGTGCCCACTGTCGAGCGCGATTTCGGCCTTTCCGCCGTCGTCGAGACGATAGGTGTAGGAGTAGGTTCGATACCCTGGCGACGTGCCAGCGAGATGGATCGACCCATCAGCGTTTTTGCTTGCGATCACGTCAAGGTGCCAATCGCCGGTGTCGAGCCGGTAACGGTTCCCTGAAAGGATGAGGTCGACATCGCCAAGGTATTCGTTGGAGTAGCGCCCCGGTGTGAGTTTTGGCGCCGTCGATACTGTTTGCAAGAGCGCAGCTTGCTCATGGGTGGCGGCCGCGAGGTCTTGCTCGGCATCTTCGATCATCGTCATGGCACGAGGGGAGCGGGCGTACAGCAGTTCCAGAACCTTTACGATGAAGGCATCGACCAAAGCATAGCCGGCTTCCGAGTTGGTCATGATCACCGCCCCAATGTCGGCGTCGGGTAGGAAGAAGATGCCGGAGCGGTAACCGCGCGCCGCACCCCAGTGACGGATCACGTCGACCCCTTCGCGATTCTCGACGCGCAGGCCCATGCCATAATGGCCGTCATGCTGGCCGGTATAGATACCGGGCTGCCGACGTTCCAGCAGCGGCGTTTCAGCGAACAGGCGCGTGCCGTCGGGAGCTCTGCCTTTCAGGATTTCGTTGCGGACATATCGTGCAAGGTCGCTGGCGCTCGACCATGATCCTCCAGTTGGGCGGACAAGCGCCATCGAATGGGGGTGGCCGTGGTTTTCGTCCTGCGAAACGCGCGCGAAGGAGCCTGATGAATCATGGCCGAATGGCTCCGCGACATTGGTGCCGCCAATCGCGGTGACCGGATCGAGGGTTGTTCGCGTCATGCCTATGGGACCGAATATATGGGTCTGCATCGCCAGATCGTATGCCTCGCCGATCGGCAGGCCGGGGTAGAAGATCTTGCCGGTGACATATCCAGCGGCCGCGCCGAGATGGTTGCTGTAATGATATTCCTCGCCGAGCGACGCGACGGGTGACATCGTACTTAGGTGCTCGAACACGAGCGCCTCGTCGGCATGGGCCTTACCGTTGTAGGACCAGAAAAAGTCGTTCCAAGGCAGGCCAGTACAGGCGCACAGGAGATGACGCAGTTCGAGCCGCTCTGCCAGCGCCGCATCGGCGAGCGCAAATGACGGGTAATGGTCGACGACGCGATCGTCCCAATCTGCCAACCCGAGCTCAACCGCCTTGGCCATCAGCAAGGTGGTCATTCCCTTGGTGATTGACGCTGCCATCAGAAGCGTATCGGCTTGCATTGGATCGCCCAGAGCGTTGCGAACCCCCAGACCGCCCTGCGCGATGATCTGATCGCCCGAGATCAGTGCATAGGAAGCACCGGGGATCGCGAGCCGTTCGAGACCGTGCTCGATGAACCGCTCGATCTCCCCCACAGCTTCGGCATCGAGCGGCAGCGCCTGTGACGCACCGATGCTAGCGGGTGTCATTTCGGTGATGGCGGGTTGTACGGCGAGCGATGCCGCGACCAGGAGTATTGTAGACATCGTACGATGTCATACCGGGGCAGCGGCTTGCTACAAACGCCCATCGACTAACGGGGCAACGGCTTCGCCAGATGCAGGACGCATCACATCGGGAAAATGGTGCCTGGGGACGGGATCGAACCGCCGACACTGCGATTTTCAATCGCATGCTCTACCAACTGAGCTACCCAGGCGCCGGGGCAAAAGCGGGCGAATGCCGCTTGGTGCGAAGGGGCGTCTAGCCGTCCTCTTCGGCGCTGTCCACCCCTTCTTGCAAGGCCGGTGGGCCGGGGATGCGATAGCCATCGCCAAGCCATTGCAGCAGGTCGCGATCCTTGCAGCCGCGGCTGCAGAACGGGCGGTGGTCGTGCGCCGTCGGTTTGGCGCAGATCGGACATTTTGCGGGCTTTGCTGGCATGGGGCTTCACATGGCGCGGGCGGCGTCCCCGTTCAACCCAGCACGCGATCGTGCAGCGCGCGCAGGCGCCCGAACGCGCGTTCGGCGGCGTCGGCGTCATAGGCGGGGCTGTCGAGGACCGTCCAGCCATGATCGCCGGCATAGACCTCGATCTCGGCAGGGCGGCCGGTCGCGGCCATCGCGCCGCGCAGGACGGACTTGTTCTCGGGCGCCTCGGCATCGTCGTCCTGCGCGATGGCGACGAGATAGGCGGCCTTGCTGTCCGACAACTGGCGGTGGGGGCTGTCGGGAGCGTCGGTGACGAGCCCGCCACCGTGGAAGGAGGCGACGGCGGCGATGCGATCGGGCCGCGCGGTCGCCGAGCGGAAGGCGAAGGGGCCGCCCATGCAATAGCCCTGGACGCCGATGCCGACGTTCGTGTCGACCTCGTCCTGTTCGTCGAGCCAGTCGACGATGGCGCGCGTGTCGGCGGCGATGGCCTGCGGGTTCAGGGCCTCGCGCCACGGGCGGACCTTGGTGAAGCCGTCCTGTTCGCGAAAGGCGGCGAAGTCGTCGAACAGCGGGGCGGGGCCGGTGCGGTAATATTGGTTGACGACAAGCACGGCGCGGCCGGTCGCGGCGAGGCGGCGGGCCATGACCTCGAAGGCGGGGCGCAGCCCGGCGATATCGGGCCACAGGAAGACCGCTGCCGACGTCTCACCCTTGGGATGAACGAAGAACCCGTCCATGACGCCCGAGGCGGTGGGGATGGAGACGCGGCGTTCGCGCAGTCCCGCGCTGCTGCCCATGCCGCCGCCAGCGCAGGCGGCGAGGGTCGTGGCGAGGCCGAGCACCGCGAAGCGGCGACGGCTGAGGCTGAGAAGATCGGGGTCGAGGGGCGAGCGCTTGCACATGGTCGGGTCTCCTTGTCAGACCCAAGGCGGCGCGGGGGCGGGAAGTTCCGCTTATGCCCCTTGGACCGTAGCGCCCGAGAGCGAGAGGTCGGGGCGCGGCGCGAGCGTCACGGTGCCGCCGATGCGGCGTTCGAGCGCGGCGATCCAGTCGGGGCGCAGCGCGGCGATCACGGCGGGGTGGGCGTCGATGGTGGCGGCGCCGATATGGGCCTGTGCTTGTCGCAGCAAGGCGCGGGCCTCGAAGGCGGCGCGGTCGGTCGCGAGGTCGATCAGGCTGGCGCGGGTCTTGGGCCGCACGACCTGGACGAAACCGAAGCCGTTCATCGCGGTGCGCTCGAAAGGCTTTTCGAGATACATGTCGAGGATGTCGCCGACCCTCTTTTTCGGCTCGCGGCCCTCGAGGCTGGGGAAGTCGATACCGGTGGCACCGCCCAGATCGAGGCGGCGGATGGCGCGCGCGCTGGCCCAGGCGGCCATCTGGCTGAGCTTGTCGGGGACGAGCCAGCCGTCGACGTCGATCATGGTCATGGCGCTGGTCGGCTCGATCTTGAGCTGGCCGCCGTCGAAGCTGGCGGTGCCGGTGCGGGCGTCCTCGATGAGGTCGTCCCATCCGGGGATGGTGCCGGGCTGCCCGTCGGCGAGCGGCGGGGCGGGAGCCACGGCCTCGTCGGTCTGGACCGCGAGCGCGCGCTTCCACGGTTCGGCGCCGCCCAAGGCCTCGCGGGTGACGCGGATGCGGATGGTCGCGCCCTCGCTGATCCCGCTCGCGCCGCGGGGGAGGAGGAATTGTTCGCCTTCCGCCTCGACCGTGACGCGCGGGGCGATGGCGAGGAGTTTGGCGTCGAGGATTGTGCCTGCGGGCGTCACGCCGTGGCGGCGAATGCGGGCTTCGAGGATGTCGTCCTGCTCGACCAGCGCGGCGCGGGTCTCGCCGATGCCTTCCTCGATGATCCACTCAGGCTGGACGAGCCCGTTCACGGGATCGTCAGCCCGGCGGATTTGAGCATGTGGCGGGTTTCGGCGACGGGCAGGCCGACGACGTTGGAATGGCTGCCGTGGATGAAGCGGACATAGACTTCGCCATAGCCTTGGAGGCCATAGCCGCCCGCCTTGCCCATCCACTCAGCCTCCATCGCGGCGTAGGTGTCGATTTCCTGGCTCGAGAGCCGCTTCATGGCGACGATGGTCTCGACGACCTTGGACCATGAGCGCCCGTCGGGAGCGACCGCGGCGATGCCGGTGAAGACGCGGTGGCGGCGGCCCGAGAGGAGGTGGAGACAGTCGCGCAAGGTCGCCTCGTCCTCGGCCTTGGGCAGGATGCGTCGGCCGACGGCGACGACGGTATCGCCTGCCAGCACGAGCGCGTCAGGGTGGCGCCCCGCGACCACCGCGGCCTTTTCGGCGGCGAGGCGGCCGGCATGGGGGCGCGGCAGTTCGCCGGGCGTCGGATCCTCGTCGATATCGGCGGGATCGACGAGATCGGGCGTCACATGGATGCGCGCCAGCAATTCGCGGCGGCGAGGCGAGGCCGAGGCGAGCACGAGTTTCATCGCGGGGGCAATGCCCTATTTGAAGCGGTAGGTGATCCGACCCTTGGTGAGGTCGTAGGGGGTCAGCTCGACGAGGACTTCGTCGCCGGTCAGCACGCGGATGCGGTTCTTGCGCATCTTGCCTGCGGTGTGTCCGAGGATCTCGTGGCCGTTTTCCAGCTCGACGCGGAACATCGCGTTGGGCAGCAGTTCGACCACCCGACCCCGCATTTCGAGAAGTTCTTCCTTGGCCATGAACGTCCTTGTGCAGTGTTTCGGGAGCGCCTCCCTTAGGCGAGAACGTTGGCCAAGGGAAGTATCGCCTTTTCTCAGCTGGGATTGTGTTCGGCGACGAAGGCGCTGATGCGCTGCATATAGTCGATGAGCTCGTCCTGATCGAGGCTGTGCCCGCCATCGGGATAGAGCCGGAGCGTGAAGGGTTTGCCGGCGCGCTCGAGCGCACGGGCGAAGCGGGTGGTCTGGTCGACATCGACGATGCCGTCTTTCTCGCCGTGGCTGAGGAACAGCGGCACCGAGAGACGCTCGGCCTGCTCGATCGGGCTATATTGGTCGAGGTCGAGCCGTTCCATGCCGCGGATCGAATCGCGCCAGTCGCGGAAATAGCGCTTGGCCGACATGGCGCGCTTGGTGTGGCGGACGGCACGGTCGAGGTCGCTGACGCCGGCATGGCTGACCGCGCAGCGATAGCGTTCGGGGTTGCGGATCGCGCCCCACATGGCGGCGTATCCGCCAAAGCTGCTGCCGACGATGCAGACGCGCGCGGGGTCGACGAGCCCTTGCGCGGCGAGCCAGTCGACGCCGTCGTCGAGATCGTCCTGCATGCCGCGGCCCCATTCGCCGAACCCCGCCTCGACGAAGGCGCGTCCGCGCCCGGTCGAGCCACGAAACTGCGGCTGGAAGACAGCATAGCCGCGGCTGGCGAAGAGCTGGACGAGCGGGTCGTAGCCCCAGTCGTCGCGCGCATAGGGGCCGCCGTGCGGCATGAGGATGAGCGGCAGGCCTTCCTGCGCGCCTCCCTTGGGCAGCGTGAGATAGGCGGGAATGTCGAGCCCGTCGCGCGCGGCGTAGGTCACCGACCGGGTCGGGCTCAATCGTTCGGCATCGACGTCGGGGAAGCGCGAGATGATCGGCGCCATGGTGCGCTCGGCTTCGTCGAGCACGAAATAGGTGCCGGGTGCGGTCGGCCCGCTCGAGAAGAGGAGGACACGGCCATTGTCGCGCGAGAAATCGAGGATGACATTGTTGCGGTCGGGCAGAGCGCGGTCGAGCTTGGCCTGGAGCGCGGCATAATCCTCGTCGATCCAGTGCGTGCGGGGGCGATCGTCCTGATAGGTAAAGCCGGTGATCCGATAATCGCCGTCGAAGATGACGTCGTCGAGATCGGCGGTCTCATGCTCGAAGATCTTGTCCCCGACCTCGCCGGTTTCGAAGTCGAAGCGATAGGCGGCGAAGCGGTCGCTGTCGGCGTTGGTGACGACGACCGCATCGGCGCCGGGCAGGCCGAAGTGCATGCTGTCGAGCGTGACGTTGGTGCGCTCGTCGATCCGGCCCTTGATCTTGCGCAGGTCCTCGCCCTCGCGCTGGCGATAGTAGATGCGATACTTGCCGTCCTCGACCGCGATCCCGGCGCGCACGACGCCCTCGCTGTCGACAGCCCAGCGCCAGACGTCATGGCGATCGCGCTCGAGAATCTCGGCATCGCCGGTGGCAAGATCGATGCGCTTGACCGTGGGGGTCTCGCCGACCCGATCTTCGCTGGCGACGATGGCGAAGTCGCCCTCCTCGTCGATGTGCAGTACCCGGCCCGTCACGAGCCCTCGCGACTTGGGATCGGCGACGACCATGTCGCCGTTGCGGATGTCAAGGACGACGAGGCGCTGCGAGTGGAAGTCGAAGCCGCGAACACGTTCGGGGCGCAGGACCGAGAGGAGCAGGCGGTGATCGTCGGCCCATTGGAGGTCGCGCAAATGAATACCGCCCATGTCGATCGGGCTTGCCCGTTCGCTGTCGCTTGCATCCATGAGGACGATGGTGTCGCCATCCTCTTCGTGCAGGTAGCTGGCAACCAGCTGGCCATTGGGTGAGAGGCGCGGGCTCTTGAGGGAGTCGTCCTCGACCAATTGCGTCGGCAGGAGCGGTTGGGCGGCCGCATGGCCGACGGCAAGAGTGGACAGCGCGGCAAGGCAGGCCGCTCCGAACAGACGCAACATCACTTATACTTTCCCCCAAGGCGATACTTCGCTTCACATCGTGGAGGGCAAGGCGTGAAATGCAAGTAAAGAAAAAGGGAGCGCGGACAGGCCACACCCCCTTTCTCAGGTCGAAGGCGATTGTCGCCTAGATCAGGCCGTGGCCCGCGCCCGCCAAGGCGGCGAGGAGCAGGATCGCGACGATGTTGGTGATCTTGATCATCGGATTGACGGCCGGGCCAGCAGTGTCCTTGTAGGGATCGCCGACCGTGTCGCCGGTCACCGCGGCCTTGTGGGCTTCAGAGCCCTTGCCGCCGTGATTGCCGTCTTCGATATATTTCTTGGCGTTGTCCCAAGCGCCGCCGCCCGAGGTCATCGACAAGGCGACGAAGAGGCCCGAGACGATGACGCCCAGCAGCAGCGCGCCCAGTGCGGCAAAGCCGTTCTGCTGGCCCGCCACCGCCGTGATGGCGAAATAGACCACGACGGGCGCGAGCACCGGCAGTAGCGAGGGGACGATCATTTCCTTGATCGCCGCCTTGGTCACGAGGTCGACCGTCTTGGCGTAATCGGGACGTTCGGAACCGTCCATGATGCCGGGCTTGGCCTTGAACTGCTCGCGCACGTCGATGACCACGTCGCCCGCCGCACGGCCGACCGCGGTCATGCCGAGCGCACCGAACAGGTAGGGCAGCAGCGCGCCGAGGAGCAGGCCGACGATGACGTAGGGGTTTTCGAGGCTGAAATCGACGTCGGTGTCGGGGAAATACTTCCGAAGATCAGTCGTATAGGCCGCGAACAGGACGAGCGCCGCGAGCGCCGCCGAACCGATGGCATAGCCCTTGGTCACCGCCTTGGTGGTGTTGCCGACCGCGTCGAGAAGATCGGTCTTCTCGCGCACGCTGTCATCGAGGCCCGACATTTCGGCGATGCCGCCGGCATTGTCGGTGACGGGGCCATAGGCATCGAGCGCAACGACCATGCCGGCGAGGCTGAGCATCGCGGTGGCAGCATAAGCGAGGCCCATGAGCCCGGCGAGCTGGAAGGCGGCGACGATGGCGACGACGAACAGGATCGTCGGCAGCGCGGTCGCTTCGAGGCTGATGGCGAGGCCCTGGATCACGTTGGTGCCGTGACCGGTTTCCGACGCCTTGGCGATCGACTTCACCGGGCGATAGTTGGTGCCGGTATAATATTCGGTGATGAAGATGATGAGGCCGGTGACGACGAGGCCGATCATGGCGCACCAGAACAGGTCCATGCCGGTAAAGGCGGCGAGCGTGGTGGTGCCTTCCTCGGCCATCGGCGCGCCGGGATCGACGTCGGTGACGACCCCGCCGATCTGCGCGGTCATGTCGCCGAGCGCATATTGGATGGCGAACCAGATGAGCGGCACGGCGAGCACCGCCGAGACGATGAAGCCCTTGTACATGGCCGCCATCACGTTGGTCGAATTGCCCGACAGCTTGACGAAATAGGTGCCGATGACGCTGGTCAGGATGCACGCGCCGCCGATCAGCAGCGGGAGCGCCATCAGCGGCACGAGCAGATCGCCCACGACGCCGCCAAGCAGCAGCGCGGTCAGGACCATGGTGATGCCCACGGTGACGACATAGGTCTCGAACAAATCGGCGGCCATGCCCGCGCAGTCGCCGACATTGTCGCCGACATTGTCGGCAATGACGGCGGGGTTGCGGGGATCATCCTCGGGAATGCCTGCCTCGACCTTGCCGACGAGATCGGCGCCGACGTCGGCGGCCTTAGTGAAGATGCCGCCGCCTAGACGCGCGAAGATCGACACGAGCGACGCGCCGAGCGCCAGGGCGGTGAGGCCGATGACGACGGTGCTGTCGTCGGCGGCATAGCCGCCGGGCCCGATGAGATAGGCGAAATATCCGGCGATCGCGAGCAGCGCGAGGCCGACCACGAGGAGACCGGTGACCGCGCCCGAACGGAAGGCCATGGTGAGGCCCTGCTGGAGCCCCGTGCGCGCGGCTTCAGCAGTGCGCACATTGGCGCCGACCGACACGTTCATGCCGATGAAGCCCGCCACGCCCGACAGGATCGCGCCGATGGCGAAGCCGATCGCGGCGACCCAGCCGAGGAACAGGAGGACGAGCACGGCGACGAGGATGCCGACGATGGTGATCGCCGTATATTGGCGCTTCAGATAGGCCTTGGCGCCTTCCTGGATGGCGCCTGCTACCTCGACCATGCGTTCGTTGCCCGCCGGTGCACCGAGCACCTGGCGGGAGGTAATGATGCCGTAGAGCAGCGCAACAACGCCGCAGGCAATCGCGATCAACACCAGATTCATGCTGGATAATCCCCCCTGTTCGGAAAGCCAGCAGGCCGCTGGCCCCATGGTTTGTGGCCAACAGGTGTAACGCACATTTTAGCGTGCGCAAGGCTGGTCAACAGAGAGGTTGATCGAGGTTAAAGGAGGGTCAAAGCGACCATGCTGCCACTGGCGAGGCCGGCGAGGGCGATGCAGATGCGGCGATAATCAATCGCGATCATGTTCATGGCCGAGCCTTTCGGGCAGTTCGACCGGCGCGCCGTCATGGGTGAGCGACAGGCCGGTGCCGGACGCCAGTCGTCCGACGATCGTCACCCTGGCGTCTCTTGGTAAAGATTGTCTTACCGCTTCTTCAGTCTCGGGCGGAATAGCGGCGAGGAGGGCGTAATCGTCGCCCGCGGTGGCGGCGAACAGGCGCGCGGCGCGATCCTCGCCTTTCTCAGCGATGAAGGCGGTCTCGAGCGGCAGGCTGGCAAGCTCGATGGTGACGCTGCAACCCGAGGCGTCGGCCATGCGAGCGGCATCGAGAAGCAGCCCATCGGAGACATCCATCATGGCGTGCGCGTGGCGCGCGAGCGCGGCGCCGGGCGCGAGCAGCGGCACGGGGCGGCGGTAGATGTCGACGAGCGGACCGGTCGCCTCGGGGTCCTGGTCGAGCGCTTCCAGGCCCGCCATGGCCGCGCCCAGCGTGCCGAGGAGGAGGAGGAGGTCGCCAGCCTGTCCACCATCGCGGCGCGGCGCGGGGGCTTGGCTGTCGCCGATGACGGTGAGGCCGAGAACGCGCGGGGCGCCCTCGGGAAGCGCGACGGTGTCGCCGCCGAGCAGGGGAAGGCCATAGCTCTCGCCCGCGGCGGCAAGGCCGGTGAGGAAGCGTTCTTCCCAGTCGCCGGGGCTCATGTGCTCGCCCGGCGTGCCGATAGTCAGCGAGAGCAGCGCACCGACGGGGCGGGCACCCTTGGCGGCGAGGTCGGAGAGGTTCACGGCGGCAAGCTTCCAGCCGACGCTCTCGGGCGGGTCGTCGGGGCGGTAATGCACGCCCTCAACGATGGTGTCGTGGGTAAGGATGTGGGTGCCAAGGTGCGCGACATCGTCGGCCAGCCCGGCGGCGGCGGGATGGTCGGCGAGCCGGGCGAGACGCGCATGGAGCCGCGCCTCGAGGCTGGGCCCGGCGTCATCATTCGGCTTCACAGGCGGAGATTGGCGCGGCATGGTCGGTGACCAATCGCACGAGGGAGGGGAATTTGCCAATCGCGATGATGCTGGCGCTCATGCTGGGGTGGCAGGATGCGGAAGCCCAAGCGCTCGCCGCGCAGGCGCAGGCGATCGAGGCGGTGGAGCCTGCGGCTCAAGCCGCGCCGCCGCAGGAGGCTGGTCCGCAGCAGGCCGGGCCGCAGAGCGGTCCGGTCGAGACGCTGCCCGGCACCGCGAAGCTGCCCGCGATCGCGGGAGGGCGGATCACCCAGATGATGTTTACCGACGGCGCGGCCGCCGGAGTGGGCGAGGTTTGGGTGTGGACCCCGCCCAGCTACGGCAAGGACCCGCGCGCCCGCTTCCCCGTGCTCTACATGCATGACGGGCAGAACCTCTTCGACCCGGCCTATACCAATTACGGCAAGGAATGGGGGATCGACGAGGCGATCATGCGGATGGCCGCGCGCGGCGATCTTCGCGAATGGATCGTCGTCGGCATCCGCAGCCCCGAGAGCCGCTGGCTCAGCCTGTTCCCCGAAAAGCTGCTCGATTACCTGCCGGCGCATCGCCAGCAGGCGCTGGCGGCGACGGTAGGATATGAGCGGCTGGAGCGCGAGGCGTTTCGGGGGGATGATTATCTCGACTGGCTGGTCCATCGCCTGAAGCCCTATATCGACCGGCGCTATCCGACCCATGCGGACGCGGCCAATACGGCGGTGATGGGATCCTCGATGGGCGGGCTGATGAGCCTTTATGCGGTGGCTGAATATCCGCAGGTGTTCGGGCAGGGCGCGGGGCTTTCCACCCATTTCGCATTGGGCAATCCGATCGAGGACGAGGCGCAGGTGCCTGCTCATGTCGCCGACATGGTGGCGGCGTGGGACGCCTACCTCGACAGCACGCACATCGATCCCGAATTCAACATGCTCTACATCGACCATGGCACGGCGACATTGGATGCGGGCTATGTGCCTTACTACGAGGCCTTTGCAGCGATGATGCGCTCGGGAGGGTGGCGCGACACGCATTTCGAGAGCCGGCGTTTCAAGGGCGCCGAGCATGACGAGGACGGCTGGCGCGAGCGGGTCGATATCCCGCTAAGCTTTCTCGATCGCTTCGACCCCTGAAGAGGCCTAGGCGCGCGCTTCCTTGGCGATGGCGTCGAGGAGGCCGTTGACGAAGCCTTTCTCGCGCGCGTCGAAGAAGGCGTCGGCGACGTCGACATATTCGTCGATCACCGCGGCGCGGGGCACGTCGGCGCGGGCGATGAGTTCGTAGGTGCCGGCACGCAGGATGGCGCGCATGGCGCGGTCGAGCCGGGCGAGGCTCCAGCCTTCGCTCAATTTGGCCGCGATCTTCTCGTCGATCTCGTCCATGCGCGCGATGACGCCGGCGACGAGGTCGTCGAAGAAAAGAACTTCGGCCTCGGCATATTGCGCATCCTCGATCACCGCGCCGAGGCGATGTTCGTGAAATTCGTGGATGAGCTGCGCGGTGCCCGTGCCTTCCATTTCCCGCTGGTAGAGGGCTTGGACGGCGGCGAGTCGCGCGGCGGAGCGGCTTTTCGATCTCGACATGGCTGCGCCTTTGCGCACTAAGTGTCGCGAATGCAAGGGTAGGGCGAAGGAGCCGGATCGATGACCGCGACCCCGCGAGAGGCCTTTGCCAACCAAGTCGACTATTGCCGCGCCAATGGGGCGCCGCTCACTGCCGCGATCGTGAAGGCGGTGTGGGAGGGGCTGGCGGCGGATAGCGCGCTCGGGCACATGATCCACGACTGGCCGCGCGATCCGTTGCATGATGTCGTGCCGCTGCGCGTCGCGGCGGGGGTGCAGGCGCTGCACCTGTCGGGGGCCGCGCCCGTATTGGCGCCGCTCTATGCGGGCGAATTGCGGCGCGAAGAGGTGGGGCCGCTGATTGCCGAGGTGCTGCGAGCGCACGAAGACGCAATCCTGCCGTGGATGAAGGGGCCGCCGCAGACTAATGAGGCGGGGCGCGCGAGCGGACTGATGGCGGGGCTCAAATGGCTCGCGGGACAGGGGCTGGGGCCGCGCTCCGAGCTCATCGAGATCGGGTCGAGCGCCGGGATCAACCTGATGCTCGATCGGTTTCTCATCGATCTGGGCGGAGTGACGCAAGGTCCGGTGGACAGCCCGGTGAAGCTTGCGCCGAAGTGGAAGGGGCCGCCGCCCCCCGATGCGCCGGTCGAGATCGTGTCGGCCATGGGATGCGACCGCGATCCGCTCGATCTCGGACAAGCCGAGGACCGGTTGCGGCTGGCGGCTTATGTCTGGCCCGAGATGAAGGAGCGGACGGCGCGATTGCATGCGGTCTTCGACCTTGCCGAGGCGACGGGCGCGCCGGGAGTGGTTCATGCCGATGCGGCCGATTTCGTCGAGGTGCAGCTGGCTCGACAGCGCGAAGATGGTGTGTGCCGGGTGCTGATGCACAGCCTCGTGTGGCAATATCTGACCGAGGCGACGCAGGCGCGGATCGGCGCGGCGATGGAGGCGGCGGGCGCTGCCGCGACGCCCGCGCAACCCTTGGCGTGGATCAGCCTCGAAGGAGACCGGACGCTGCTGCGCCATGTCCTCAAGGTGCGCTGCTGGCCGGGCGGCGAGACGGCGGCGACGCTTGCGCACGGGCATGCGCATGGCGGGTGGTTCGACTGGCTAGCCGAGGAAGTCGGCTAGCGCCCTGGCGACGGGTTCGGGCTTTTCCCACGGGACGAAATGGCCTGCGTCGTCGATTTTCTCGATGGTGAGGTCGTCGACGAGCGCATCGAGGCCGTCCAGCTGGCAGGGCAGCAGCGCGGGGTCTTTCATGCCCCAGACGACCAGCGTGGGGATGCGGATCTGCGGTACGCCCGCCAGCATCCAGTCGGGATAGGGCACGTCCTCTTCATCCATGTCGGGGACGATGATGGGGCCAGCGCGATACCAGGCGAGCATGGCCTCGAGGGCACCCTCGGCGCTCCATTGGTCGATATAGGCTGCACGCTCTTCATCGCTGATGATCGACAGGTCGACATGGGGGGTGAAGCTCTTCTCGAAGAAGGTGTCCCAACCCATGGCGCGGATCTGCTCTTCCATGCCGGTGGCGCGGAAGGCGCGCATATATTGGCTGGCGGCGCGCTGGGCGGGGTCGTCGATGAGCGTGCGCTGGAAAATGAGCGGATGGGGCGAGTTGATGATCGCGAGCTTGCTGATGTGCGGGCCGCCGCGCAGCGCCGCCGCCCAGGCGACCGCGCCGCCCCAATCGTGGCCGACGAGGTCGAAGCTGTCGTGCCCCAGCGCCTCGGCGAGCGCGAGCAGGTCGGCGATGACCTTGTCGGTGCGATAATCCTCGATCCGCTCCGGTTTGTCCGACCCGCCGAAGCCCCGCTGGTCGGGCATGATGAGGCGGAACTTGCCCTCCAGCAGCGGCACGATGCCGCGCCAGGTGCGATGCGATTCGGGAAAGCCGTGGAGGAGAATGACGGGCGGCGCATCCTCGGGGCCCGCGGTCGCGACGTTCAGTGTGACCCCGGTCGACAGCCGGATGCGCTCCGCGTTCAAAGCTCTCCGACCACCACCGCGTTCGGCTCGCCCGGCAGCGAGGGCGGGCCCGGCACGGGTTGATAATATTGCATCGTCAGGACCGGTGCGGCGGGCGATGGCGATGGCATGTAGCGCAATACCCACTGCGGGCGCGGAACGGCATCGTCGATGCCCGTGTCATTGACGCTCAGTTGATAGAAGGCGCCGTTGCGCCCGCCATAGGGCTCGAGCTTCCAGGCGTCGTCGAGATCGATGCTCTTCAGCGTCGCGTGGACGTCCTCGCCGCATTTGCCCTGCAGGGTGTCGTCGCGACAATAGAGACCGGCTTCTGGCGCGCCGGTCTGCCGCGCGCGGATCTCCTCGATCTCGGCAAGCACACGGCGTGCATTTTCAAGGTCCGCAGGGCTGTCGACGAGCACCCAGCCGTCGGAGCCTTCGCACGAATCGCCCGGTCGGAAACTCAATTCGGCCCGGACCCGGTGTAGTCGCACGGCATCGCTCGATCGGTCGCTGCCGTCGAAGCTGGCGATGTAGCTGCGACGCACGCATCGTCCGTCGGAATCGGCGGCGCCCTCTTCGGCGAGCCGGATGGAGGAAATACGACCGTCGCTTCTAAAAGCGATGCGATGCCCGGAGATGGGGCCATGATCCTGGCCGAGGATGAGATCGGCAAGAGCGCTGCTATCCATCGTTTCGGCCTGAGCGGCGGTGAGATCGACATCGGGTGCAGCAATCGCGGGGGCGGCGATCGAGGCTGCGGCGATCATGGCGGCAAAGGTCATCGGGCATTACTCCTGCAGATGAGCGACAGGGTTCAGCACCGCATGGCGGCTGTCAAGCTCAGGGATAGCTAACCGTCTTGGGGACCTCGGGGATGGGGATGCGCTCGTCCTCGTCGCCGGGGACGACGGGAAAACGGTGGGCGTTCCAGTCCTCCTTTGCCTGTTCGATCCGGTCGCGGCTGGAGGAGACAAAATTCCACCAGACGTGACGCTTGGTCGAAAAGGCTTCGCCGCCGAGGAGCATGGCGCGGCCCGTACCCGCCAATGTCATCGGCTGGCCGGGGGCGAGGATGTAGAGCTTGAACGGCTCCAGCGGCTGATCATCGAGGGTCATGCTGCCCTCGGTGACGAGCACGGCGCGTTCGTCCGCCTCGGCGTCGATCGGCATGGACGCGCTCGCGAGGATGATGTCGGCGTAGATGGTCGGGCTGTGTTGCGGCGTGGCGGCGGTCTTGCCCCACAAGGTGCCCATGAGGACGCGGGCCGAGGCCTTGCCATCCTCGATCAGGGGTAGCTGGTCCTCGGTGATGTGATCGAAGGCGGGGTCGACCTCTTCCTTGCCGTCGGGCAGCGCGAGCCAGGTCTGCATTCCGTAGAGGCGGGGGCCGGCGTCGCGTTCCTCCTGCGGGCTGCGTTCGGAATGGACGATGCCCGTGCCCGCGGTCATGAGGTTGACCGCGCCGGGGCGGATGACCTTGTGGGTGCCAAGGCTGTCGCGATGCCCGATCGCGCCTTCGAAGAGGTAGGTGACGGTAGCAAGGTTGATGTGCGGGTGCGGGCGCACGTCCATCCCCTCGCCCGTTTCCATCTGCGCGGGGCCGAATTCGTCGACGAAGATGAAGGGGCCGACCATGGTGCGCGGGCGGCTCGGCAGGACACGGCGGACCTTGAAGCTGCCGAGATCGTGGACGGACGGGGCGATCTCGACGAGGTCGGTCATGCGGGCGGTTCCTCCGTGGTACGGGCGCGAATGGCGAGGGCGTGGATGGGATTGTCCATCAGATCACCCAAGGCCTTGTAGACCAATCGCTGGCGCTGAACGCGGTTGAGGCCGACGAATTGCGCCGAGGCGATGTCGAGCGACCAATGTGTTTCGCCCGAACCGTCATCGCCCATGTGACCGGCGTGCTTGGCGCTGTCATTGTCGAGCTGGAGATGAGTGGGCTCGAGCGCCTCGGTCAGGCGGCGGATGATCTCTTGGCTGGTATTCCCGGTCATGGCTCCCATATAGGCGGGCGAGCGATGAGACCCAAGCGACACGAGAAATTTCATGGCCGCGTCGAAGGCGCGGGCCAGCGCTGCGGCGTTCCGGGGTGCCGGGAGCCGGGGGAGTTTCGCGCGCCGCTGACGCCCGGCAATTTCGACGGGCCGGGCGAATATCGGATGCTGTGCCTCGACCATGTGCGCCAGCATAATAGCGCCTATAATTATTTTTCCGGCATGAGCCCGGAAGAGATCGAGGAGGCGCAGTCGCCCATTCCGCGGCGCGAGGATCATGGAAGCGGCAAGCGTTTCTCCTTCGCCGATGCGGGCGATCCGGGACCGCGCTGGGCCGATTTCGAGGATCCCTTGGATGCCATCGCGGCGCGCTTCAAGACGGGCGCGTCGATGCGCGAGGCGAGCCAGCGCTCGCGCTTTTCGGCGGCCGAACAGGAGGCGCTTCATGTGCTGGGGCTCGGGATGGACGCCGACCTTCATGGCGTGCGCAAGGCCTATGCCGCACTGGTCCGTAAATATCATCCCGACCGCAATGGCGGCGACCGGCGGCACGAGGCGCGGCTCACCGCCGTGATCCAGGCCTTCCAGAGATTGAAGAAAAGTCCGGTTTTCGCCTGAGGGCTACCAGCGGCCGCTCGCCATGACTTCCTGCCGTGCGGCTTCGCGTGCGCTGGTGGACGGCGGAGCGACATCGAGGCATTCGACGGGGCCCGCCACGTCGTAGGTGGCGATGAGATTGCCGCCCGACGTGACCTGTTGGTGGGTCGGTTCGAGCGTGCGTGGCGGCGTGGCACCGCCGAACCAGCGCTTGCCGCTGCCGAGGACGACAGGAAAGATCATCAAGGTCAAACGGTCGAGAAGGCCTTCCGCCAGCAATTGGGGATAGAGCGTGGTGCTCCCCTGGATGACGAGGTCGGGGCCGTCGGAAGCTTTGAGGGCGCGAACCGCAGCCATGTCGGCAAGCGGCGCGCTATTGACCCAGTCGAGATCGGCGCCGCCACGGGTCAGCACATATTTGGTGCAGGCGTTAAAGGGGTCGCGGATCGCGGCCTGTTCATCGCCGACATAGGGCCAGTAAGAAGCGAAGATGTCATAGGTGCGCCGCCCCAGCAGCAGGTCGAAGGGCCGGCCGAACAGGGTGTCGATGGTCTGGCCGATTTCTGCATCGAAATGCGGGGCGAGCCAGCCGCCATGCTCGAAACCTTCGGTCGGATCCTCGGACAGGCCCCCCGGCGCCTGCATGACACCGTCGAGAGAGACAAAGGCGGCACCGTGAATTTGACGCATCTCATTCCCCCCGTGCGGCCGCCTCGAGCGCCGAGATGTCGAGCTTGACCATCTGGCCTATCGCTTCGAAGACGCGGCGCGCCTTGTCCCGGTCGGGGTCGTCCAGCAATTGGTTGAGCAAGCGCGGCGTAACCTGCCACGAAAAGCCGTATCTGTCCTTGCACCAACCGCACATCACCGGCTCGCCGCCATCGGCGATGAGCGCCTCCCAAATGCGGTCGGTCTGTGCCTGGTCGTCGGTCTCGACCATGAAGCTGACCGCCATGTTGGGGGAGAAGTCGGGACCACCGTTCAAGAGCTGGGCGGGCCGGCCAACTAGCGTCATGTCGACGAGGATGGTGTCGCCGGCCTTGCCATTGGGCCAATCGCCCGGCGACTTCACCACCCGCTCGATCGACGTGTCGGGCAGCGCTTCGGCGTAGAAGCGGGCCGCCTCTTCGACCCCGCCGTCGAACCACAGGACGGTGATGATGTCGGGAGCCATCAGCCGCCGGCCTTGCGCGGGCCGAGGAGGGAGAACATCGCGCCCTCGGGGTCGAGCCCCTGGAAGACGAATTCCCCGCCCGGAATTTCCATCGGCCCGTTGATGATCTGGCCGCCCTCGTCCTTCACCGTGGCGGCGGCCGCGTCCACGTCGGGGACGCGGAAATAATAAGCCCAGAGCGAGGCGGGCATGGCGTCGGGCTTCTTCATCATCGCCCCGAACATGAAGTCGCGACCCTCGCCGTTGCGAACCATCTGGTAGGTGCCCATCGGCCCCATATCCATCGCCTCGGCCTTCACCCAGCCGAACAGGGCCGAATAGAAAGTTTGCGCCGCCTCGGGATCGGCGGTGACCAGCTCGTTCCAGGCGCAATGACCATCGCGCGGCTCGGTCGCCGCGAAGGCCTGGCTCGGCTCGTCCGACTGGCCACGCATGATGTAGAAGGGGGCGCCCTGCGGATCGCTGCAAAAGGCGAAGCGTCCGACGTCGGGGATGTCCTGGGGCCCCGTCAGCACGGTGCCTCCGAGGTCGGCGACCTTCGCGGCGGTCCTGTCGACATCGTCGACGCCGATATAACCGGCCCACATGGGGCGCGCGCCACCCTTCTGCATCTCGGGCGTCAAGGCCATCAAGCCACCGACAGAGGGACTGTCGGGGCCGAACAACCGATAGTCCATTCCCGCCTGGCCGCTGTCCTCGAAGCGCCAGCCAACGACCTTTTGATAGAAGCGCTGCGCCGCATCGGCATCGCTCGTCATCAGTTCGTACCAGATGAAATCGCCATGTTGGTTTTGCATCGGATGCTCCTATGCCCGTTCATCAACAATGGTATTGAAGCCACCATAGATCATGCGCTTTCCATCGAAGGGCATGGCGAGCTTCTTCCACCGATCGTCGGTGTCCATGCTCGCATCGCAACGTTCGCTGGATTCCTTGTCAGGCCATAGGATCCAACTGAAGACGACCTCCTCGCCCTCTTGAAGCGCGACCGCGCGATTGAAGTCGGTCAGCTTGCCGTCGGGGACTTTGTCGCCCCAGGCTTCCACCTGCGCGATGGCACCATAATCCTTGAACAGCGGCCAAGCCTGTTTGGCCGCTTCGATATATTCCTCCTTGCGACCGGTTTCGACCGGGACGAGGAACCCGCTTACATAGGTCATGCTTCTTCTCCTTATTCAGGCGGACGGCATTTCGGCTATGGCGGCGGCGTCCATCCACACGGTCTCCCAAATATGGCCGTCGGGATCCTCGAACGCGCCACCGTACATCGGCCCCTGCGCCTTGGCAGGGCGAGGCTCGTTGCCGCCGGCGTCGCGCGCGGCGCGGTGGATGGTATCGACGGCGTCCTTGCTGTCGAAGGTCAGGCAGAGCAGCGCGCCGCTCGTCGTGCGCGCATCGATGATCGCCTTGTCGGTGAAGGTCGCATAGAATTCATGGGGCAGCAGCATCACGGTGATCGCCTCCGACCAGACCATCGCCGCCGCCTTGTCGTTCGAGAACATCGGGTTTCTCTCGAAGCCCAGTGCCTCGTAAAAGGCGGTGGAGGCGGCGAGGTTCGAGATCGGCAGGTTGATGAAGATCGACTTGGTCATGGAGGTGGTTCCTTCTTCGAGTCGAACAAGGCATAAGGGCTGTAGTTGAAAATCACAACACAACGGTTACATAAAGTAACAATGAAGCGACCGGACGAGATCAAGCGACGTTATGACGATGCCTGCGGCACGGCGCATGCGCTCGAGCTCCTGGGCGAGCGCTGGACGCTGCTCGTGCTGCGCGAGCTGATGCTAGGGCCGCGGCGCTTTTCGGATCTGCGCGAGGATCTGCCGGGTATTTCCGCGCGGGTGCTGACGCAGCGGCTCGCCGAGATGGAGGCGAAGGGGCTGGTGGTACGCTATCGCCTGCCGCCGCCCGCGAGCGTGCAGGTCTATGACGCGAGCGACTGGGGCCGCGAGGCCGAGCCGATCCTGCAGACGATGGGACGCTGGGCGGCGCGCAGTCCGGGGCATGATCCGAGCCTGCCGATCAGTGCGGTGTCGGTACTGCTGAGCTTTCGCACGATGATCGATGGCGAGCGGGCAGGCGAGCGCGACGGCGTCCTGCGGTTCGTCTTTGGCGAGCGCGTCTATACCGGCACGATCGCGGCTGGCCGCTTCACCGTGGCGGCGGGGGCCGACGCCGCGCCTGACGTGACGTTGGCGGGCGCGCCCGAGCAACTGGTCGGGGTGGCCTATGGCGGCGCACCGCTCGAATTGCTCGGGGTCGAAGGCGATGCCGAGCTCGCGCGCTGGTTCTTCTCGCTCTTCGCCCTGCCAGAGAAGGTCACGGGCTGAAGACCATTGTTGTCGGATCGGGCCTGAGCCCCTAAGTCCACCTCCATGAACGATCCGATGAACGCGCCCATTGAAACCAGCGAAGAGCTGCTCCTGCCCGCCCCCGACATCGAGGTGAGCGTGCGCGACACCTTCGGCATCGACAGCGACATGATGGTGCCGGCCTTTTCCAAGGCCGACAGCCGCGTGCCCGATGCCGATCCCGCCTATGTGTTCGATCCCGACACGACGCTGGCGATCCTCGCGGGCTTCGCGCACGACCGGCGGGTGATGGTGCAGGGCTATCACGGAACGGGCAAGTCGACCCATATCGAGCAGGTCGCGGCGCGCCTCAAATGGCCGCTCATCCGCATCAACCTCGACGCGCATATCAGCCGCATCGACCTCGTCGGGCGCGATGCGATCGTGCTGAAGGACGGCCAGCAGGTCACCGAGTTCAAGGAAGGGCTGCTGCCCTGGTGCCTGCAGCACCCCGTCGCGCTCGTCTTCGACGAATATGACGCCGGGCGTCCCGACGTGATGTTCGTCATCCAGCGCGTGCTCGAGACCGAAGGAAAGCTGACGCTGCTCGACCAGAATCGCGTCATCAAGCCGAACCCGTGGTTCCGCCTGTTCGCGACGACCAACACCGTGGGCCTAGGCGATACGACGGGCCTTTATCACGGCACGCAGGCGATCAACCAGGGCCAGATGGACCGCTGGAACATCGTCACGACGCTGAACTATCTGCCCGTCGAGACCGAGGCGCGGATCGTGCTCGCCAAGTCGGGCGAGTATGACAAGCCCGAGGGCAAGAAGACCGTCGAGCAGATGATCAAGGTCGCCGACCTGTCGCGCCAAGGCTTCATCAACGGCGATATCTCGACCGTCATGAGCCCGCGAACGGTGATCAGCTGGGCGCAGAACGCGCTCATCTTCGGGGACGTCGGCTATGCTTTTCGCGTCTCTTTCCTCAACAAGTGCGACGAGGCCGAGCGCCCGGTGATCGCCGAATATTTCCAGCGCGTCTTCGGTGAGGACCTGCCCGAGAGCGTGGCGAGCCGCGCGGGCTGATGCCCGACGTCGATAATCTCGACCTGTTTCGCCGCGCGCTGACCGGCGCGGCGCGGGCATTGGCGCGCGATGAAGAGCTCGAGATTTCCTTTGCCGAACAGGGCAAGTCGGGCGAGGGGCGCATCCCTTCGCCCGGGCGCGACCTTGCGCCGGCGCTGGTCGCCGAGGCGCGCGGCGCGGCCGATGCGCTGGCGCTCAGCCACCGCTTTCACGATGCGCCCGCGCACCTTCGCCGCGCGCCCGCAGATGTCGAGGCGCGGGCGCTCTACGATGCGCTCGAGACCGCGCGGGTCGAAGCGCTGGGCGGGCGCGAATTTCCGGGTGTGAAAGGCAATCTTGCCGCCCATGCCGAGGCGCGGGTGCGCGTGTCGCCGCTGATGCGCGCGCGATCGCCCGAAGAGGTGCCGCTCGAGATAGCGGTGGGGTTGCTGGCGCGCCAGCGGTTGACCGGCGAGCCGCCGTCCGAGGCGGTGCAGCGCAAGCTCGATCTCGTGCGCGAGACGGTGGAGGGCAAGGCGGGGGAAAGCCTCGATGCCCTGGCCGAGGCGCTCGATGACCAGGAGGCCTATGCTGCGCTCGTGCGCAAGGTGCTGGCAGATCTCGATTTCGAATTGGACGAGGATCAGGACGGCGAGGCCGAGGACCCCGAGGACGGCGAGGACGAACAGCCGCCCGAGGAGGGCGGCGACGAGGGCGAGGACAGCGAGGAAGAAGAGGACGCCTCCAAGGACCAGGGCGAGCCCGAACAGCGCCCCGAGGAGCACGAGGGCGAGGAGGACGGCGCCGCCGATATGGAGGACGCCGACCTGCCCGAGGCAGGCGAGGATGCCGATGCCGCGCACGAGCCGCAGCAGGGTCGTCGCCCCGATTGGTCCGAGGCGCCCAAGGCAGGCTACAAGGTCTTCACCACCGCGCATGACGAGATCGTCCATGCCGAGGAATTGTGCGACGCCGACGAGCTCGATCGGCTGCGCACCTATCTCGACGGGCAGGTGGCGGGGCTGGCAGGCGTCGTCACGCGGCTCGCCAACCGGTTGCAGCGCAAGCTGATGGCGCAGCAGGCACGCAGCTGGGACTTCGACCAGGAGGAAGGCATGCTCGATGCCGCGCGGCTGGCGCGCGTCGTCGTGTCGCCGACCCACAGCCTGTCCTACAAGATCGAGCGCGATACCGAGTTCAAGGACACGGTCGTCAGCCTGCTGATCGACAACAGTGGCTCGATGCGCGGGCGGCCGATCTCGATCGCGGCGATCTGTGCCGACGTGCTGGCGCGCACCTTGGAGCGCTGCGGGGTGAAGAGCGAGATCCTCGGCTTCACGACGCGGGCGTGGAAGGGCGGGCTTTCGCGTGAAGATTGGCGCGCGGCGGGCTGTCCGCCGCAGCCGGGGCGTCTCAACGACCTTCGGCATATCGTCTACAAGCAGGCCGACGAACCCTATCGCCACGCGCGCCGCCCACTGGGGCTGATGATGCGCGAGGGATTGCTCAAGGAGAATATCGACGGCGAGGCGCTGATCTGGGCGCACCAGCGACTGATCGCGCGGGCCGAGGAGCGGCGCTTGCTGATCGTCATCTCGGACGGCGCGCCGGTCGACGATTCGACCGGATCGGCAAATTCGGGCGCCTATCTGGAAACGCATCTGCGCCAGGTGATCGACTGGATCGAGAGCAAGAGTCCGGTGCAGCTGGCCGCCATCGGCATCGGCCATGACGTGACGCGCTATTACAAGCGAGCGGTGACGATCATGGATGCCGAGCAATTGGGCGGCGCGCTGATGGACCAGCTTGCGGGGCTGTTCGACGTCGAGATGCGCTGAAAAAAATATGGGCCCGGACAACCAAGGTCGACCGGGCCCCCCTCGTTACGCGACGCGAGGGTTTTGCTGGACAGGGAAAAGGGGAAAAACCCTGTCTATGCAGATGCTTATAAGTGATTCGTGCAGGCTGGGGACTGAATAGGACATGCAGCATTGGTTCAGGCTCGCGAGCGCCGCGCTGCTGCTGGGCACGATCCTCCTCTATGATCGCTACGACACGCGGATCCATCGCTGGAGCCCGCCGCTGCGCGAGGGCGTGGTGGTGCAGCCGCTCTCGCCCGTTCGCATCGGCGCGGCAGAACCGCCCGGCTGGCGACTAGGTGCGGCGTGGGAGGTGGTGCCGATGAAAGGCGGCGTGCGCGGTCTGTCGGGGCTCGATATGGATGACGAAGGCAGGCTGGTCGCGGTCAGCGACCTCGGGATCGGCTATCGCTTCGAGGCGCCCGAGGCCGGGGCGGAAATGGTCGCCATGGAACGCTTCGCTCTCGCCGAGATCGGCTGGCCGTCCGATGCGGAAGCGATCGCGCAGATGGGCTCGCGCCTCGTCGTCGCCTTCGAGGGTACGTCGCGCCTGCTGGTGCGGCAGGGCCGGTTCGAGCGGCTCGAGGTGCCGCCGGGATTCGAGGAGGGCAATCGCGGGATCGAGGCGATCTTCACGGGCCGCGACGGTGCGATCTGGACGATCGGCGAGACGGGGGATCGCGCGGCGCGGCGGATGGGGGCGCGGTTCGAGCCGGTGGAGATCGGCGGCAGCCGCTCGATGCCGACGGGCGCGGCGCGCTGGCCGGGGCGCGAGGACGGGCTCTTGCTCGAACGGGCGATCACGCCGTTCGGCCTGCGCTCGACGATCGCGACGCTATCGGTCGCGGGTGACGCGCTCAGCGTCGGTGCGCCGGTACCGCTCGGTTTCAACTTGCTCGACAATCCCGAAGGCTTGGCGATCGCGCGGCGCGACGGTGGCGGCTATCACGTCTGGATCGTCACGGACGACAACGGGCGGGCACCGCAGCGGACCCTGCTGGTCCGTTACGATGTCCCGCCCGATGGCTGGCCGTTCGGCGAGGATGCGCGCTCCGAATAGGAACGGGCGCGGGCGCTTAGGCCTGCGCGGCCTTCGCCTTGGCGATTTCGCGCTTCAGCTTGGCAGCCTTGTCCGACAGCTTGGCGCTGTTGGTCTTGAGGAGCCAGTTGTCGAGACCGCCATTATGCTCGACCGAGCGAAGACCGTGGGTCGACACGCGCAGCTTGACGCGGCGATCGAGGGTCTCGCTCTGAAGCGTGACGTTCTGCAGGTTCGGAAGGAAAACCCGCTTGGTCTTGTTGTTGGCGTGGGAAACGTTGTTGCCCACCTGCCGGCCCTTGCCGGTCAGTTCGCAGACGCGCGACATAATCTTCGTCCTGTGTCGGTTGGGGGCCGACGAGGCCCCGGAAAGCGCTGCCACCTAGCCCGACCTGTCGCGCAGGTCAACCGATTCGCCTCGGACTCCGTCCTATGTCGGCAACCCGACGCAGGGAATTGGCGTTTTTCCAGTAAATCACAGACACTAAGGAGAGCGCCGTGCGAGCGTTGATTGCCGTTATCCTATTATTGTTGATCGCCACCGTGATCGGACTCGGCTTCGGTGTCATCGGCACCCAGAGCGAGCGCGGACGCGCCGCCACGCCGACCATCGCCAATGATGTCATCGTCGATCTCGGCGAGGATGGGGAGGCCTTCGAGGTCGAGGCCGGAACGCAGGAGCCGGGCGCAAGCCAACCGATGGTTGCCGAGCGCGACGACGCTGCTTCTGAAGAGCTGCCCGCCGAAGAGGTCGAAAAAGCGACGCCGGTCGCCGCCGGTTCCTGATCGGCCATTTATTGAAAAAGGTGACAGCGGGCGGCCTGCCGGGCTAGCTGCGGCGATGGCCGTTTTTCCCCTGCCCCCTGCGCTTCGCCAAGCGCTCGACCTCGCCGCCCAAGCGGGCGAGGCGGGCGAGGTGCCAGTGGGCGCGGTGGTGACCGATGCCGAAGGGCGCGTGATCGCCAGCGGCGAAAATCGCATGCGCCGCGACGCCGACCCGACCGCCCATGCCGAAATGGTCGCGATCCGTGCCGCCTCGCACGCGCTAGGGAGCGAGCGATTGGTCGGGTGCCAGCTGTACGTCAGTCTCGAGCCCTGTGCCATGTGCGCCGGAGCGATTGCCCATGCCCGGATCGACAAGCTCGTTTATGCGGCCGAGGATGTGAAGGGGGGAGCGGTCGCGCACGGCCCGCGCTTCTTCGCGCAGCCGACCTGTCATCATCGCCCCGAGGTGATGGCGGGGCCGGGCGAGGAGGAAGCGCGCGCCATGCTAAAGGACTTTTTCGCCGCGCGGCGGTAAGGGCCCGGCCGGCCGATCACGGAAAAAGGCTCCCGATCCCTGAAGGACCGAGAGCCTTTTCCACCCCTGCAAGAGGGGTTGGTGCCTGGTGGCGTCGAGCGGTTTAATAACCTGCCGAGTTGACGTCATTCTGGGTGACGGGGACGACCTTGATTTCCACGCGGCGGTTTTGCGCGCGGCCATATTCGGTCGAATTGTCGGCTATCGGCTGGGTCTCGCCATAACCGACGGTCGCCATGCGGGCCGACTGCACCCCGCGCGAGGCGAGATAGTCGCGCACCGCGACGGCGCGATTGACAGAAAGAGTCTGGTTGTAGCTGTCGGTGCCGCTCGAATCGGTGTGGCCCATGATGTCGATATAGGTCGAATCATAGGTCGTCAGCGTGGAGGCGATCTTGTCGAGCGTCTCGCGATGCTGCGGCTGGATGTCGTAGCGGTTGACGGCGAAGTTGATCGCGTCCTCGTCCATGCGCAACAGGAGTTCGTCGCCATCGCGGATGACGTCGACGCCGGTGCCGGCGGTGGCACGGCGCATGTCCTGCTCCTGCTTGTCCATATAGGCACCGACCGCGCCGCCCGCGACCGCGCCGACGCCGGCGCCGATGATCTTGGCAGTACGATCGTTGCGGCCGCCGAGGATGTCGCCGGCGAGATAGCCGAGCACCGCGCCCGCGGCGGTGCCGATGCCCGCCTCGGTCGAGATGCGACGCTCGCCGGTGACGGCATCGGTGGTGCAGGCGGCGGTGCCGAGGCCCGCGACCACGGCAAGCGCGGTCATCTTATGCGTGAATTTCATTGGAAAACTCCCTTGGAAACTTATCTGTCGGGCAAAGAAAGAGCCTTCGTCCTCGATAGTTCCATCCATGCCACTGTCGGAACGTTTCGGAACCTCAACTGAACGCATGCGCTTGTCGGATCGTCGTTAAGGCGGCAAAAGGCGAGACATAACGACCATGACATCCCCCGATCCCTTCCCCGTCCTCGACCTGTTCGTGTTGCTCGCGCTCATCGGGCTCAATGGCGTGCTCGCCATGAGCGAGCTGGCGATCGTCTCGGCGCGCCCGTCGCGACTGCGTTCGCTGGCCGAACAGGGATCGAGCGGCGCGGCGCGGGCGCTCGAACTGGCGAGCGAGCCGGGGCGCTTCCTGTCGACCGTGCAGATCGGCATCACGCTGATCGGCATCCTCGCGGGCGCCTATTCGGGGGCGACCTTCGGCGAACCGGTGGCACAACGGCTCGAATTGCTGGGCATGGACGAAACCACCGCCGACAGTATCGGTTGGGGCCTTGTCATCCTGCTGACCACTTACGTAAGCCTCGTGATCGGCGAGCTGGTGCCCAAGCAAATCGCGCTCCGAAACCCCGAGCCGATCGCGTCGATCCTGTCGCGTCCGATGGCCTTCCTCAGTCGCGCCACCGCGCCGCTCGTCTGGGTGCTCGACAAGACCTCGGCGCTCATCTTCAAGCTGGCCGGATTGAACCGCGAGAACGACCAGGCGGTGACTGCCGAAGAACTGCACCTCGTGGTTGCCGAGGCGCAGTCGGCCGGCGTCCTCGAGGAATCGGAGCGCGCGATCATCTCCTCGGTCGTGCGGCTCGCCGACAGGCCGGTGCGCGAGATCATGACACCGCGCACCGAGATCGACTGGCTGGCCGCCGATGCGAGCCTTGCCGACATTCGCGAAGAATTGTCGAATACCCCGCATAGCCGCCTGCCGGTCGCCAATGGGTCGGTCGACGATATCGTCGGCATTGTCTCGGCGCGCGACCTCTTGGACGCCATGCTCGACGGGCAGCAACTCGACCTCACCGCGCTGGCGCGACCGGCGCCGATCATTCCCGACCTGATGGATGCGATGGACGCGCTGGACGTGCTCCGCGAGGCGGAGGTGCCACTGGCGCTGGTGCATGACGAATATGGCCATCTCGACGGCATCGTCACGCCGGGCTCGATCCTCATCGCGCTGGCGGGCAGCTTCAAGAATGACGAGGACGAGGAAGAGCCGGTGCGCGCGCGCGAGGACGGGTCGTGGCTCGTTTCAGGGACGGCCAATGCCGAGATCCTCGTCGAGAAGCTGGGACTGAAGCTCGACGAGGACCGCGACTATTCGACCGCTGCGGGGCTCGCGCTGGCGGTGCTGCGGCGGCTGCCCGAGGAGGGCGAGAAGTTCGCGTTCCAAGGCTGGGTGTTCGAGATCGTCGACATGGACGCGCGCAAGATCGACAAGCTCATCGCCTCGCGTCAGAAAAAGCGCCGCAGGAAGGTTCCCGCGACGCCCTCTGCCTAGGCAGGCGTTCGCCTAGAGGTTGCCGAACTTGGCCTGGTAGCCGTCCGTATCGCCGCGCGCGAGATAGTCGGCCTGTTCGACGACGCGGTCGCGCTCGAGACGGCCCTTGAAGCTGCCCAATTTCTCGTCGATCTTCTCGATCTGTGCGGGGGTCAGCTTGGCGAGTTGGTCGTATCGGGTGATGCCGAGGCCGTTCAGCGCGGTGGCGAGCTTGGGACCGACGCCCTTCAGCTTGCGCAGGTCGTCGGGTTCGCCGGTCGCGCCGGGGAGCTCCTCGTGGACTTCGGCCTGCATGAACTGGCCGGTGACGTCGCTCAGGCCCGCCGCAGCCTCGTCGACCAGCCCGCGTCCTTCCTTGGAGCGTGCGTCGGTGACGATCGGCTTGGTCTCGCTCGCCTGCATGTGCGGGCGCTTGGGTGCGCTGTCTTCGCTCAACGTCACGCGCTGCTTGGGGCGGAAGATGAAGAAACCGGCGACCAGCCCGATGAGCAGGGCGATGACAATGACCGGCCAATAGGCCTCGATGAGCGTTTGCATTGAGTGGCTCCTCAGATCTCGAAACGATAGGGGTCGCGGGGGCGACCGAACAGGAAGAAAGCGGCGAACAGGCCGAGCCCGAAGGCGGCGAGCGCGGTGAGTTCGACCTCGACGATGAGGGGGAGTAGCGGGGCGCTCTTCACCCTGTTGCCGCCGGGGGGCACGTACCAATGGACGGCCTCGACCTGCGGCAGGCCCGACAGGATGCGGGCCAGTTCCTTGCGCTGGAAATCATCGGCCTCGCCGGTCAGCCATAGCCGCCGCGTCAGCGGCGCGCGTTCGACGAAGGGCGTGATCTCGGGCATCTCGTAATAATCGAGGTTGAGCCGCGCCAGTTCCTCGGTCTCGAAGGTATAGCGCGCGCCCGCCTTGCCGACCGGTCCGTGCCACAGCGCGGAGGCAAGAACGACGAGGGCGACGGCAAGGAGGAAAAGGAGGCGCGGCTTCATCGCGTGCCTTCTGTCACGCCTCCATGCGCTTTCGCAAGCCCCACCAGCTCGACGAATTCGCGGCGCCACGCGCTGGCCCCGCGCTGGTCGCCCGCCAGCGCTTCGATGTCGCCATGGTCGTAGCTGCCGAGCAGCGTGTCGCCGCGCAATTTCTGGGCGAAGGCGGCGACGGCGGCCTGGAAGGCGAAGTCGCCCTCGGGCGTGCGGGCGCGTTCGAGCGTGCGCACTGTGATGGGGCGTTCGATGAGCGAAGAGCGCGCCTCGCCCGGCAGCTTGTAGCGCAGCTTGACGAAGGCGGCTTCCTGGCCGGGATCGCCGCTGGTGGTCGGGGCGGTGGCATAGCGGCGCTCGGGCATCCAGCCTTGATCGCCGGCGAGGACGAGCTCGTAGAGCGCGGTGACCTGGTGACCCGCGCCGATGTCGCCCGCATCGACCGTGTCATTGTCGAAATCCTCCTCGCGAAGGGCGCGGTTCTCATAGCCGATGAGGCGATATTCGGCGACATGGGCGGGGTTGAACTCGACCTGGATCTTCACGTCGCTGGCAATGGTGAAGAGGGTGGAGGAGAGTTCCTGTCGCAAGAGCTTGTCGGCCTCCAGCTCGCTGTCGACATAGCCATAGTTGCCGTTGCCGTAGTTGGTCAGCGTTTCCATCATCGCGTCATTGAGGTTGCCGCGACCGTAGCCGAGCACAGTGAGCGTGATGCCGCTGTCGCGCTGTTGTTCGATGAAGTCCTTCAACCGATCCTTGTCGGTGATGCCGACATTGAAGTCGCCGTCGGTGGCGAGGATGACGCGGTTGATGCCGCCCTCGACGAAGCTGGAGCGCGCTGTCCGATAGGCCAGTTCGAGCCCCGCCGCCCCCGCGGTCGAGCCGCCCGCGCGCATGCAGTCGAGCGCGGCGGCGACGGCGGCCTTGTCGGCGGTCGGCTTTAGGACGAGCCCCGTGCGGCCCGCATAGACGACGATCGAGACGCGGTCGTCGGGGCGCAGATTCTCGGCGACCTGTTTCAGCGAATAGCGGACGAGGTCGATCTTGTCGCCGCGTGACATCGACCCCGAGACGTCGACGAGGAAGGTGAGGTTGGCGACGGGGCGCTCCTCGCGCGGCAGGTCGTAGCCGCGGATACCGATACGCAACAGGCGGCTGTTCGCGTTCCACGGGGTTCGCGCGGCGTCCATCGCGACCGAGAAGGGCTGGGCGCGGTCCGTCGGGGCGGGATAATCGTAGCGAAAATAATTGAGGAATTCCTCGGTGCGGACCGAGGCGCTGGGGGGCAGGTCGCCGTCTTTGAGGAAGCGCCGCGCGTTGGAATAGCTCGCCGTGTCGACGTCGACCGAGAAGGTCGAGACGGGGGTGTCGGCGACGCGCTGGACGCCCGAGACTTCCTCGCCGTCATAGCGTTCGGTGTCGGTAGGGGCGGGCGCGATGACGCGCGACCCGGAGATGGCGATCGCGTCGGCCGAACTTTTCGCGGTGGGCGGTGGGGGCGGCGGAGGCGGCGGGGGCGATGTCGGTGCAGTGGGCATGACCATCACCGGCGAGGCCGATTCGTACACGGGGCCTTGTCGCGATCGCATCGCTTCCCGCCGCCGCGTTTCGTGGAGGTCGCACACCACGTCGGGATGCCTGCTCGCCTCCTGAGGCTTGCCCTGCGCCTGTGCGGTTGTCGCCATGGCGAGCGGCGGCACGGCATATGAAGGGCTCAGCGCCAGCGAGAGGCCGACGGTAAGGGCGAGAGTTCGAGCGGACATGGCGGCAACTCCTCTACTGATGTGATAGTGTTACATCAGTAACAAGCGCTGTCGTCAAGTCCGGTCGGTTCTGTCCCGCCCAAGTTCGCGCCAGCCGATGTCTCGGCGCGAAAAGCCGTCGGCAAACTCGATGCGGCCGAGCGCGGCATAGGCCGCGTCGCGCGCATCGGCGAGACTTTCACCCGCCGCGGTGACGTTGAGGACGCGGCCGCCATTGGCGACGAGCTGACCGTCGTCATTGCGCGAGGTGCCGGCCTGGAAGACGATCGCGCCCTCCTCTTCGGCCGCCTCGATTCCGTGGATCGCGCCACCCTTGGTGGCGCTGGCGGGATAGCCCTTGGAGGCGACCACGATCGTCATGACATGGGCATCCTCGAGCTCGATCGCTTCCGCGCTGCCGAGATCGCCCTTGGCGACAGCGAGCAACGCCGCGGCGAGATCGCCCGCGATGCGCGGCATGATCGCCTGGCATTCGGGATCGCCGAAGCGGACATTATATTCGATGAGCTTGGGACCCTCGGCGGTGAGCATGAGTCCGGCATAGAGGACTCCGCGATAGGCCATGCCCTGCTGCTCGAGCCACTGCGCCGTTGGCGCGACGATCTCGCGCATCGCCTGCTCGGCGAGCGCGTCGGTGAGGACGGGGGCGGGGCTGTAGGCGCCCATGCCGCCGGTGTTGGGGCCGGTGTCGCCCTCGCCGACGCGCTTGTGATCCTGTGCCGAGGCGAGGAACTGCACCGAGCTGCCGTCGCACAAGGCGAACAGGCTGGCTTCCTCGCCGTCGAGGAATTCCTCGATCACGAGCGGGGCATCGCCCGCCTCGCGCACCGCTTCCTCGGCCTCTTCGCGGGTCATGGCGACGGTGACGCCCTTGCCCGCCGCGAGGCCGTCGGCCTTGATCACGACGGGGATGCCGAAGCGGTCGAGCGCGGCCATGGCGGCCTCCACGCTGGCGGTCTCGCAATAGGACGCGGTGGGGATGCCAGCATCGTCGCAGATGCGCTTGGTGAAGCTTTTCGAGCCCTCGAGCATGGCGGCGCCCTTGCCGGGACCGAAGCAGGGAATGCCGGCTTCGGTCAGGAGATCGGCGAGCCCGGCCACGAGCGGGGCTTCGGGGCCGACGACGACGAGGTCGGCGTCGATGCCCTTGGCGAGCTGGACGGTGGCGGCGAGGTCAGAAAGGTCGAGCGCATGGACCTCGTCGGCCCAGCGCGCCATGCCGGGATTACCCGGCGCGACGTGCAGTTCCTCGCAAGAGCCGCATTGCGAAAGTCGCCACGCCAGCGCATCTTCGCGTCCACCCGAACCCAAGAGCAGGATCTTCATCATCGCCTCCAAGCCACCCGTTTCCGGCCTGTTAGCGTCCGAAAGCCCCGGCGACAATTCGCCAGCACAGGGCGTCGGCGAATTGTCGCGTGCATTGAAGCGCACGGTCGAGGACCGGTTCGGCCATGTCAGGGTGCGCGGCGAGATCTCCGGCTGGAAGCGCGCTGCCTCGGGGCACTGCTATTTTACCCTGAAGGACGAGGACGCCTGCATCGATGCCGTCCTGTGGAAGGGGCAGGCGGGGCGGCTCGCCTTCGCCCCCGAGGATGGCGCCGAGGTCGTCGCCTCGGGCAAAGTGACGACCTATCCGGGGCGGTCCAAATATCAGATCGTCGTGGGGTCGATGGAATTGGCGGGCGAGGGCGCGCTGATGGCGCTTCTCGAAAAACGCAAGAAACAGCTGGCGGGCGAGGGGCTGTTTGATCGCGAGCGCAAGAAGTCGCTGCCTTATCTGCCGCGCGTCATCGGGGTGGTGACGAGCCCGACCGGCGCGGTAATCCGCGACATCCTGCACCGGCTCGAGGATCGCTGTCCGACGCATGTCATCGTCTGGCCGGTACAGGTGCAGGGCGAGAGCGCGGCCGGACAGGTCGCCGCCGCGATCCGGGGATTCGATGCGCTGGACGGCAGCGGGCCGGTGCCGCGACCCGACCTCCTCATCGTCGCGCGCGGGGGCGGGTCGATCGAGGATCTGTGGGCCTTCAACGAGGAAGCGGTGGTGCGCGCCGCCGCCGACTGTTCGATCCCGCTGATCAGCGCGGTCGGGCACGAGACCGACGTGACGCTGATCGACCATGCCGCCGACAAGCGCGCGCCGACCCCGACGGCGGCGGCCGAGATGGCGGTGCCGGTGCTGGCCGACCTGCAGGGCTGGCTTGGCGAATTGGATCGCCGCGCGCGCGAGCGGATGGCGCGGACGGTGCGCGAGCGCGGTGACCGTCTGGACGAGATGGGCGAGCGATTGCCCAAGCCCGCACGACTGGTCGAACGCCCGGCGCAGCGGCTGGGCGAGGCGGTGCGGGGCCTGCGCTCGGGGCTCCGCCTGCGCGCGCAGGCGGCGGAGACGCGGCTCGGCACGGTGGCGGCGCGGCACCAGCCGGCGCTGCTCGAACGGCAGGCGAGGGATGGGGCGACCCGGCTCGACAATGCTTCTCAGCGATTGGTGCAGGGGTTGCGCCAGGGCCGGGCCCGGGGCGCCGAGCGGCTCGAGATGGCGAGCGGGCGGGCGCTGCCCGCACTGCGCCAGCGGGTACGCCGCGCAGAAGAGCTCAGCGCCTCCGTGTTCGCGCGACTGCGGCCCGAGCCGGTGCGCCGCGCCTTGGCCGATGAACAGGTGCGGCTCGACCGCCTGTGGGACATGGCCCGGCTGGTTCACCCAGAGCGGTTGCTCGACAAGGGCTATGCGATGGTGTTCGGCGCCGACGGGCAGGTGGTGACGAGCGCAGCGGCCGCGCGCGCCGAGCCGCGGCTGACGCTCAAGTTCAAGGACGCGGCGCTGGGCGTGGTGCCGGGCGATGGCGCCGACGCGCGTGACAAGGCTGCTCGTCCCGTTGCGAAATCGGCGCGGATTGCCTATCGCGGCGCCAAGACACGGGATGACGGCAAGCAGGGCGGCCTGTTCGACCATCCCGACCAAGACGGAGAGACCTGATGTTGCTGGGCGGCGGACGCGAGGCGCGGATCCAATATGACGATGCGACCTTTCGCCTGATCAGCCACGGCGACCATGTGCTGTGCGCGGTGACGGGCACTCGAATTCCGCTCACCGAGCTCAAATATTGGTCGGTGGCGCGGCAGGAGGCCTATGTGGATGCTCACGCCAGCCTCGAGGCCGAATGCCGCGCCCGCGGCGGTGCCATCGGCGGTTAACCAACGTTTACAACTGATTTCGGCAGTTTTCCGCCTGTGTCGGTTAGGACACACCCCGTAACGAATTGGTCTCAAACCGGCCAGAGTGTGTTGCTTCCATACATGACTTCCCCTTAACCCTGCCTCGGATGGCGGCGATGAACGTCGTTACATCTAAGACTTTTTGCGCCGGCCCGGGGCCGGCGACGAGAGGGGAAAACATGAAGAAGATCCAGAAGAACGCGCTGCTCAGCAGCACGGTGATCGCGGGCGTCGCCCTGTTCGCCGCGCCTGCTTTCGCGCAGACCGTGCCGGTCCAGTCGTCGGAAGAAGCCGTCGAAGAGGCCGTCGAAAATGCTGTCGATGACAATCAGACGATCGTCATCACCGGTTCGCGCGTTGCGCGCCCCGACCTCCAGGCCTCGAGCCCGGTGGCGGTTGTCGGTGCCGAGCTCATCGAGAACTCGGGCGAAGTCAACATCGAGAACATCCTCAACGAGCTGCCGCAGACCGCGCCGGGCGCGAACGGTTCGACCAACAACGGCACCGACGGTGGTATCGCCACCATCGACCTTCGCGACCTTGGTGCCTCGCGTACCCTCGTCCTGATGAACGGCCGCCGCATGGTCGGTTCGAACAATTCGAACTGGGTCGATCTCAACAACATTCCGGCCGCGCTTATCGAGCGCATCGACATCGTCACCGGCGGTGCCTCGGCCGTTTACGGTTCGGACGCGGTTGCCGGCGTCGTCAACTTCATCATGAAGGATGACTTCGAAGGCGTCGAATTCGGTGCCAACTACGAGATCACCGAACGTGGTGACGGCGAGACCTACAGCTTCGACGTCACGGTCGGCGGCAACTTCGCCGACGGTCGCGGTAACGCGGTGCTGTTCGGCAACTACGCCAAGCGCGAATCGCTTCTCCAGGGCGACCGCGACTTCTCGGTCGACTATCTGCTCGATGTCGGCGACAGCCTCTTCCCGCTGGGTAGCTCGCGCATCCCGGGCGGCGTGATCCTCGTCGAATCGACCCTGCCCGACGGCACCGTGGTCGGCAACACGAAGTTCACCCCCGACGGCACGCCGATCGATCGCGATGGCGAAGCGTTCAACTTCAACCCGACGAACTATATTCAGACGCCGCAGGACCGTTACGTTCTCGCCGGCTTCACGAATTACGAGATCTCGGACAGCGTCGAATTCTACGCTGAGTTGCTCTACGCCAACCAGCAGATCGCGCAGCAGCTTGCGCCTGACGCCAACGACATCCCCGAGCCGCCCGCACAGCTGCTCGCCACCATCGCGAACCCGCTCTACAACGAAGCGCTCCAGACCTATCTGAGCGAAAACTTCGATGCGGACGGCGATGGCGTCGCCAGCATCCCGCAGTTCCGTCGTCGCATGCTCGAAGTCGGTCCGCGCGAGACCTACTTCGACAGCAACACCTATCGTGGTGTGGGTGGCTTCCGCGGCGATATCGCCGACAGCGGCTGGTACTATGACGCCTATGCGTCCTACGGCCGTAACGAGCGTTCGGAAGAGCTGCTCTATTACACGTCGGATCTTCGCATCCAGCAGGCGCTCCTCGTCGACGTCCTCGAAGACGGCAGCGTGGTCTGTCAGGACCAGTCGGGCGGCTGTGTGCCGATCCGTCTGTTCGGTGACGGTGGCATCAGCCCCGAAGGCGCCGAATTCATCTCGCCGACCGGCCTGGTGAACCGCCGCGTCGACCAGCTCGTCCTGTCGGGCGTCGTGTCGAACTCGTCGCTGTTCGACCTCGGTTGGGGTGGCGCCGGCTTCGCGGCCGGTGTGGAATATCGTGAAGAGAGCGCCGAAACCGCTCCCGACGCGGTTGTTCGTTCGGGCGAGCTTGGCCCGGGTAACGATGAACAGCCCACCGTCGGTGGCTACAACGTTTCGGAAGTCTTCGGCGAACTCGTCGTTCCGCTCATGGCGGGCCTCGAGCTCGAAGGCGCGGCACGTTACTCCGACTACTCGACCGTTGGCGGCGTCTTCACCTGGAAGGCTGGCGCGCAGTGGGAAGTCGTTGACGGGATCCGCTTCCGCGGCCTGTATCAGCGCGCCATCCGCGCTCCCAACATCTCCGAGCTTTTCCTCGGCGATTCGGCTGGTGCGGACGACTTCACCGACTTCTGTATCGACAGCGATCGTCGTACCCCGACCATCGAAGCGTTCTGCGTCGCCTCGGGCGTGCCGCAGAGCGAGCTCGACGGCTTCGAAGGCGACCTTTCGGAACAGGCCACCACGGTGTTCGGCGGCAACCCCGACCTGACCGAGGAAAAGGCCGACACGATCACCCTCGGTGTCGTGCTCGATCCGGTCTCGCTTCCGGGCTTCACCGCGACGATCGATTACTACAACATCACCATCGACGATGCGATCGTGTCGCTCAGCGCGAACAACATCGGCACGCTGTGCGCCCGTGCGCTCAGCACTGCCGACCAGTTCTGTCAGCGCATCACTCGTGACCCGACCAACGGTGTTGTCGCGCGCATCGAAGCGCCGACCGCCAACGTCGCGAACGAGAAGCGCGAAGGCATCGACTGGTCGCTGGGTTACACCTTCGATCAGGACGCGTTCGGCGGTGTCGGCGTGGCCCTGCGTCACATCGGCAACTACACCTTCGTGAACGAGTTCACGCCGCTCGAAGGTGCCGACGTCATCGATTGTAACGGCAAGTTCGGTGAAAACTGCACCGGTCTCGGCGACTTCATCTCGCCGAAATGGGCCACCACCACGTCGGTCGACCTCGACTTCGGTTCGCTTGGCTGGTTCAACCAGTTCCAGCTGATCGGCAACTCGACCAACACCGATGCGGGTGCGTTCGTTCAGGACACGGGTACCGTCTTCTACTGGGATACGGCCTTCACCTACGACCTGACCGACCGGATCGGCTTCACGGCCGGCGTTCGCAATCTGCTTGATCGCGATCCGCCGCTGCTGGGTTCGAACGGCCCCGACGCCAACACCGATCCGTCGCTCTACGACGTCTTCGGTCGCACCTACTATGCCGGCGTTCGCCTCGGCCTGGGTGGCGGCGCGGTCCCGATGCCGGAACCGATCGTTCGCGAAGTCGAAGTCGTGCGCGAAGTGCCGGTCGAAACCGCTCCGGCGACGATCACCTGCGCGAATGGCTATGTGGCGCTGGCGAGCTCGGGTTGCCCCGCAACCCCTCCGCCCCCGCCGCCGCCCCCGCCCGCTCCTGAACCCGAGCGTGGCTAAGGCGTCAGCCTAAGGCAAAAGGGAAGGGCCGGAGGATACTCCGGCCCTTTCTTTTTGCGCCGCCCCGACCGGGCAAAAGGAAAGGGGGCGGCGCCGCGCGGCACCGTCCCCTCTTGCTGCTGGTGGATCGTGGGACCTAGGCGGGGCTCAGTTCGAGCTGCCCATCGCCTTCCTCGACCTTGACCGTCATGCCGTCGCGTACGCGCCCGGCGAGGATCTCGTCGGCAAGCGGGTCCTGAAGATAGCGCTGCACCGCGCGCTTCAACGGGCGGGCGCCATAGACGGGATCGTAACCGACGCGGCCAAGCCAGTTGCGGGCGCCTTCGGACAATTCGATGCTGATCTTCTTGTCGTCGAGGAGCTTCTGCAGGCGCTTCAGCTGGATATCGACGATCGGGCCCATGTGGCTCTGGCTGAGGCGGTGGAAGAGGATGATCTCATCGAGGCGATTGAGGAATTCGGGTCGGAAATGGCCGCGCACGACCTCCATCACCTGGTCCTCGACCACCTTGGGATCGGTATCCTCGCCCTGGCTCGCCAGATACTGGCTGCCGAGGTTGGAGGTGAGGATGATGATCGTGTTGGTGAAGTCGACGGTGCGACCCTGGCCGTCGGTCAGGCGCCCGTCGTCGAGCACCTGCAACAGGATGTTGAAGACGTCGGCATGGGCCTTCTCCACTTCGTCGAACAGGACGACCTGATAGGGACGGCGGCGCACGGCCTCGGTCAGCTTGCCACCTTCCTCGTAACCGACATAGCCCGGAGGGGCGCCGACGAGGCGGGCGACGCTGTGCTTTTCCATGAACTCGCTCATGTCGATGCGCACCATGGCGGTGGGGTCGTCAAACAGGAATTCGGCAAGCGCCTTGGTGAGTTCGGTCTTGCCCACGCCGGTCGGGCCGAGAAAGAGGAAGCTGCCGAGCGGACGGCCCGGATCCTGTAACCCCGCGCGGCTGCGGCGCACCGCCTTGGCGACGGCATCGACCGCTTCCTTCTGGCCGATGACGCGACGCCCGAGCAGTTCTTCCATCTGGAGGAGTTTCTCGCGTTCGCCTTCCATCATTTTCTCGACGGGAACGCCGGTCCAGCGGCTGACGACGGAGGCGATATCCTCGTCGGTCACTTCCTCGCGCAGCATGGCACCCTCGGTGGCGGCGCTTGCGGCCTCAAGCTTCTTCTCCAACTCGGGAATCCGGCCATATTGGAGCTCGCCCGCCTTGGCGAGATCGCCGCCGCGCTGGGCCTGTTCGAGCTCGATTCGGGCCTGGTCGAGCGCGGCCTTGAGGTCGCCCTCGGCGTCGATCTTGTCCTTTTCGGCCTGCCAGCGCTGGGTCAGTTCGGCGCTCTCCTGCTCGAGATCTGCAAGCTCCTTCTCGAGCCGTTCGAGCCGGTCCTTCGAGCCCGCGTCGCTTTCCTTCTTCAAGGCCTCGCGCTCGATCTTCAATTGGATGATGCGGCGGTCGAGCTTCTCGATTTCCTCGGGCTTGGATTCTACCTCCATGCGCAGGCGGCTTGCCGCCTCGTCCATGAGGTCGATCGCCTTGTCGGGCAGGAAACGGTCCGTGATGTAACGGTTCGAGAGCGTGGCGGCGGCAACCAGCGCGGCGTCGGTGATGCGCACGCCGTGGTGGAGCTCATATTTCTCCTTGAGGCCGCGCAGGATCGAGATAGTGTCGGGCACCGTCGGTTCCTCGATCATCACGGGCTGGAAGCGGCGTTCGAGCGCGGCGTCCTTTTCGACATAAGTGCGATATTCATCGAGCGTGGTGGCGCCGATGACGTGCAATTCGCCGCGGCTGAGGGCAGGCTTCAACAGATTGCCCGCGTCCATCGCGCCGTCGGTTTTCCCCGCGCCGACGAGCTGGTGCATCTCGTCGATGAAGAGGATGATCTGTCCATCGGAGCCCTTCACCTCGTCGATGACGCCCTTCAAGCGCTCTTCGAACTCGCCGCGATATTTGGCGCCGGCGATCAGCGCGCCCATGTCCAGTGACACGAGCGTGCGGTCCTTGAGGCCGTCGGGGACGTCGCCATTGGCGATGCGCAGGGCCAAGCCTTCGGCGATGGCGGTCTTGCCGACGCCGGGTTCGCCGATGAGGACGGGATTATTCTTGGTGCGGCGGGCGAGGACCTGGATGGTGCGGCGAATTTCTTCGTCGCGCCCGATGACCGGGTCGAGCTTGCCTGCGCGGGCCTTTTCGGTGAGGTCGACAGCATATTTCTTGAGCGCGTCATAGCGGTCTTCGGCGTTCTGCGTATCGGCGGTGCGGCCGCCGCGCAGGCTCTCGATCGCGCCGTTAAGGCTCTGCGCCGACAGGCCCGCGTCCTTGAGCGCCCTGGCGACATCGTCCGAGCCGAGGGTGGCCGCGAGCAGAATGCGCTCGACGGTGACATAGCTGTCGCCCGATTTCTCGGCGACTTCCTGCGCCTTGTCGAGCAGGCGCATCGTATTGCCGTCGACCCCGGGCGCCTGTGACGCACCGCCGCCGGTGACGCTGGGCTCCTTGGCGACGAGCGTGTCCACGTTCGAGCGGGCGGCGCGGGCATCGCCGCCAGCCTTGGCGATGAGCCCGGCGGCCATGCCCTGGTCGTCGTCCAGCAGCGCCTTTACAAGGTGCGCAGGCGTGATGCGCTGGTGATTTTCACGTGCCGCGATGGTCTGGGCGGCTTGCAGGAAGCCACGCGCGCGTTCGGTCAGTTTCTCGAGATCCATCTGATTGTCCCTGGGCAAAAAGCGGAGAAAAGGTCTGTTCTTGTCTCGAATGTAGTGTTGCAATGCCGCAACACAAGAGGCCCGGTGTCTTTTTCGACTAACACGCTCAGAACTGGTCGATCCTTGCCGCCTCGCGCCGTTCGAGCGCGATGCCGCATTGGCGCCCGCCCTCGGCCTCGGTGACGCCCCAGATGCGATATTTCCACGCATCGACGTGAAAGCGAATGCCCGAATAGAAGCCGAAGCCCGCATCGTAGCGCTGACCGTAGCGCGCGTGGATGGTGCACAGGCGGCTCATCAGGTCGGCGCGCTCGAACGGGTAGCGCGGCACGACGTCGAGCGCGATGTTCGAGCGATGCACCGAGCGTGCCGAGCCGCCCGCGCAGCTGTTGAGATAGGGATTGCGGTAGGAGGAGAGGACCTCGACTTCGCCGACCGCTGGCTTCACCGCTTCCTCGACATAGCGCAGCGTGTTGACGATCTCGGGCCAGAAGGCGCGCGGCGCGACCTCATAGGCGGGCTGGCCGCATTTGCGCCAGTCGCTCGCGGTGCGAAGCAGTTGCCATTTGGGCACGACCCCGCCAACGCCCGCGGCGTCGAGATAGGCGAAATAAGCTTCGACCTCGGCCTGCAGCGGCTCATTGCCCGCCAGCCACGCCTGATAACCCGCATGGTCCTGTCCGGGCTCGATATAATCGGCGGCGGTGTCGGGCAGCATGGGGGCGATCGGCGCCAGTGCGAGGAGCATCGCGGTCAGGAAACTCATGCCGGTGGCCATATCCTATCGACGCATGGGGCTTGCAAAGGCTCCCCCATGCGCCCAGCCTTAGGGGCATGACGACACCCATGGAAGTCGAATTGCCGCACCAGCTGGGGCGAGCCGAAGCGAGAAGCCGGATCGCGGGCAACACCCACCGCTTAAAGGACGCCATCCCCGGTGGCATGGCCGAGGTCCACGAGGCTTGGGACGGCGATCAGCTCGACCTCACCGTCGGCGCGATGGGGCAGGAGGTGAAGGCGCGCATCATCGTCGAGGAGACGGTGGTCAAATGCCGCATCGACCTTCCCGGCATGCTCGGCATGTTCAAGGGCGCGATCGAGAATGCGATGAAAACGCATGGGCGCGACCTCCTGCTCGAGGATCGCTCGCTCGACTAGCGCTGCTGTGCGTGGCTGCTATGGTCGTTTTCCGAAAAACGGGGAGACACGGCCATGCGGCATTTCGCGATCGTGGGTTCGGGACCGGCGGGTTTCTACACTGCCGAGGCGCTGGCCAAGGCCTATGGCGAGGAGGCGCGGATCGAAATCATCGATCGCCTGCCCGTGCCCTATGGCCTCATCCGCTTCGGGGTGGCGCCCGATCACCAGTCGATCAAGAAGGTCGCGATCCGATATGACAAGGTCGCCGAGGCGGACAATGTGCGCTTCATCGGCAATGTGTCGATCGGCGATGCGGTGACGGTGGCCGAACTGCGCGGCCTCTATGACGCCGTCGTGATGGCGACGGGGGCGCCGCACGACCGCGCGCTGGGGATCGAGGGGGAGGACTTGCCCGGCGTGATGGGCTCCGCCGAGTTCGTCGGCTGGTACAATGGCCATCCCGACCATGCCGATCACCGCCCGCCGCTGGAGGGCACCCATGCGGTGGTGATCGGGGCGGGCAATGTGGCGCTCGACGTCGCGCGCATCCTGTCGAAGACCTTGGAGGAACTGGGCGGGTCGGACATCGTCGACCATGCCTATCGCGCGCTGGGCCAGAGCCAGGTGCGCGACATCACCATCCTCGCGCGACGTGGGCCGCACCAGGTGGCGATGACGCCCAAGGAGCTGGGCGAATTGGGGCAGCTGGAAATCGCTTGTCCGATCGTCGATGCGGCGGACTTTCCCCCGGCCGACGAGGATGCGGCGCTGGAGGATCGCGGGCTGGCGAAATCGGTGGGGTTGCTGCGCGATTATGCGGCGCTCGAATGCGACAAGGACAAGGCGATCCGTTTCGACTTTTACGCCCGGCCGGTGCGGATCGAAGGCGACGGGCGCGCCGAGCGCGTTATCGTCGAGCGCACGCATATCGACGCCGACGGACGTGCGCGGGGGACTGGGGAGGAATATGTCCTGCCTGCCAGCCTCGTGGTCAGCTGTATCGGCTATTCATCGCCGCCCATCGAGGGCGTGCCCTACGACCATCGTGGCGGGCGGTTCGCCAATGAGGGCGGGGTGATCGAGGACGGGCTTTATGCGGTCGGCTGGGCGCGGCGCGGGCCGACGGGAACGATCGGCACGAACCGTCCCGACGGCTATGAGGTTGCCGCGTCGATCGAGGCGGCGATGCCGGTCGGCTCGGACGGCGGCAAGGCGGGGGGAGGGGGGCTCGATGCCCTGCTCGATTCGCGCGACGTGCTGGCGACGGGCTTTTCCGACTGGCGACGGATCGAGGCGGCCGAAGAAGCCGCCGCGCGTGAGGGAGCCCCGCGCGAAAAGATGGTGTCGACGAGCGAGATGCTGCGGCTGCTCGGTCACAAGTAAGATGCTGCTTGCATCACGCCTGAGGGGCGGCTAGGGAGCGCTTCGCCCTTGCCCCCTTGTTCGGGTTTCACGAGCAGCAGTCGGGGAGTAGCTCAGCCTGGTAGAGCACTGTCTTCGGGAGGCAGGGGCCGGAGGTTCGAATCCTCTCTCCCCGACCATTTTCTGCTAAGTCCTTGAAAACGCTAACACTCACCCGGCTCGGGTAAATCTCTCCCCGAGATTGTACGAGCCGTTGTGCAAGGGAGCGTACAAGGATGGCTCGCACCAACCTCACTTTGCGCGGCAGCACCTACTGGTGGCGTCGGCAGATTACCGTCGGCGTGCACACAATTTCGCTGGCGATCTCACTGAGAACCGGAAATTTTAACCATGCCTCTTATGTTGGAACTCATCTTTCCAGCATAGTTAATGATTTGCGTATGGCTTATGGTGAACTCGGCGCGGCGATCGACCGCGAGACTCTCAAAAATGTATTCAGTGACGCGATGCGTTGGCAGCTCGGCCGGATCATGTCCGATCAGATGGCTAGTCCGTTGCACGGCAATGAGCATCTTCCTGCCAACAAGGTCTACGGCGAGCTGTGGCGGCATTTCGCTGCAGAGAAAGGCGAGCTGTCTGAGCGAGATAAGGATTTCCTCCGCGATGAAGGTTGGTCCGAGGGCCTGATCGATCGCCTGGATATCGAAATTGAAAAACATATTGGTCGGCGGCTTGTGAGCGGAAGGCAATTGGAAGCCTATCGCGACGCCTTCGGTGTCGAGCTCACATATGAGAACAGGAAGATTCTGCAGCGAACGATCCTATTGGCGCGTGCGAACGCGAATGACGAAGCGACGCGCCGCCTTCTTGCCGGTGACCTGGATCCAGAAAACTGGGCGACAGAATGCCTCGATGAAACCGGTTTTGCATTTGAGGCAGGGCAAGTCGGCTCTCATCAGGATAAGGAGTCGGGGGATCGATCAACCGACGGTGAAGCCGTGGACCCAATCGAGGAACCGTCGGTTTTCGACGCGGAGGTGCCCTCGGGTCTTCGCCTCGTGGATGCCGCTGAACTCTGTATCGAAGCTCACATCGATGCGGGCGACTGGTCAGACGATACGATCAAGCAGGTACGAACTGCTATCCGATTATTCGACTTTGCGTGTGGTGAGGGCATATGCGTCGAAGACCTAGAGCAGGACCATGTGACGAAATTCTATGAGCTCTGCAAGAATCTACCCAACCGGTGGGGGAAAACGAAAGCCGAGATCAAACACGGATTGAAGGCAAGCTTGACCTACGCGGAGGAGCTGAAGGCGCGAGGAGAGGACCATCGTGTCGGTCTTGGACCTAAGACTATCGCGAAGCACATCACGTGGATCGGGGAGGTCTTAGATCTCGTTGATGACGATGGTTCAGACGATGGCGTGCGTCCGCAAAACTCGCTGCGTCTAAAGCCAAAGAAATATTCGCTTGCAGCTAAAGCCGAAGCGAAATCAAAGCGATCAAGAGATCTCCGCGCAAATTGGACCAAGCAGGAAATCGCTCGGCTTCTCGATGCTCCGCCGCTGCATGGTTGTGCGGGAATCGATGATCGGTTCAAGCAGGGCCAGGAGGTCATCCATGACGGGTGGTACTGGTTACCTATTATGTACGTTCTCTATGGCGGTCGTAGCGCAGAGCTCGCAGGGCTCCCTCTGAGAGATGTCCACGAAGGTGCGGAAATTCCCTATTTTCAAGTCGATTATCATGATCTTCGGCGTTTGAAGAACGTCCAGTCGGTCCGGAAACTTCCCATCCATCCTGAGCTGATCCGCTTAGGCTTTTTGGAATTTGTCGCGGCCATGCGAAAGCTGAAAAACACCCTTCTTTTTCCCGAGCTCCATTCCCCGAGCCAGACATTCTCAAGGACATTTTATCGATCGATATTCAAGCCTTGGCGCGAATGGGCTTTTCCGGAGGGGACGGAATGGCAACATGTTGAGCGAGGCGCCACTGTCGATAAGGATGTTCACTCCTTCCGAGGCGTTGCTACCAACCTGATGAAAGGAAAGGTTCAAGATTCGGTCCGGTTAGATATCCTCGGACATGAAGGCGATGACACCACCCAACGGGTTTATGATGAAGAGGCCGCTTTGGAGGAGAAGCTGAAAGCCCTTCATCTGGTTACCCCTTTGACGGAGCATCTCTGCACGAAACCGCTGTGTTTGCGCCCGCGAGAAAGGCAGCGTTTTGGTGCACGACGCGGAAGGCCAACCAAAGTGATCTAAAAAAGAAGGCCGACTTTTTCACAGGAACGGAGGTTGAACAGAGGTCGAACATGATTCAGTATGGTTGCGAGCGTGACGGGTGGGTGAAACGGAGATAAATAATATGGCGGTTGCGCCGCATACAAATGTGATCGGCGATGACGCGGCGACGTCCAATGACTACCCATGGATTTCTTACAGTGTGGATTCGAGTAAGCTTCACCGTCATGTTCGCCTTCGTTCAGGCGCTATCGCTACATCGAGCGTTTCGCTTCGGGCCACCGATGGCGACCTAGCGCGCGATTTCGACCTGTCGTGGATGCGTGCGACCCGCGCGCCATCTGTTAGCTCGCCCGCCAAATCGATTCGCGCGGCCGACATCTTCGCTGGCTGCGGCGGTATGTCACTCGGACTTGTCGAAGGCGCTCGTGCGGCAGGGCTCGCTTGCGAGTTTGAATTTGCGTGCGAAATGGACGCGGTGAAGGCGGGCGTTTACTCAGCAAACCTCGCTCCTTCCCAAATGCATGTCGGCGAAATTGAGCAGCTTGTTGATGGAGCAGTAGGGTCGACGACTACGCTTTCAGAGCGTTCACTGCTCAACCGACTTAAACCGATTGACGTTCTTCTCGGCGGTCCGCCCTGTCAGGGCCACTCAGACCTCAACAATCACACCCGACGCGATGATCCTCGCAATAATCTTGTCGATCGCATGGTTCGTTTCGCCGAGCTTGTCGAACCTGAGATAGTCATTGTGGAGAATGTCCAAGGCATCCGTCACGACCGACGGCGTGCCGCCACAAAGGCTGCCGAAGGCCTTCGCGAACTCGGTTATAATGTAGATGAGTTGCTAGTACCTTGTCTCCGACTTGGTGTTCCGCAATCGCGCCGTCGTTACATGCTTGTAGCAACGAAGAAAGCCTCCGACGCCGCGCTGGCCGATTTCACGGGGCTCGATCTCTCACCTCGAAGCGTAGGCTGGGCGCTCGACGATTTATTGGATATCCCGCAGGATACCGTCTTCGACAGCCCTGCCCGGCACGCCGCCGCAAATGAAAAACGTATCCGCTATTTGTTTGAGCACGACCTTTACACGTTACCTGACGCAGAACGCCCAGACTGTCATAGGCTCAAGAAGCACAGCTACAACGGAGTGTACGGCAGGATGGACTGGAACTCCCCGGCGCCGACAATTACCACCGGTTTCGGTTCGACAGGGCAGGGGCGTTTCGTCCATCCTACTTGCCCGCGCACTGTGACGCCGCACGAGGCCGCGCGTTTGCAGACATACCCCGACTTTTTTAGTTTCGGCGATGCCGGACGAACGCAGCTTCAGAAGATGATTGGAAATTCGGTGCCACCACTCGCAATGGCCGCGCTTGCAGTAGCCCTCCTCCGCTGATGAGCGTAGTCAGTCTTTTTTCTGGTATTGGCGGGCTCGAGATTGGTCTCAAGCGCCACGGCTTTGAAACCGAGCTTTTTTGCGACGTCGACCCGGCTGCGGCCGCCGTGTTGGGCGCTCGCTTTTCTGAGGTCGAATTACATGATGACGTGAAAGCGCTGCGCTCTATTCCATCGTGCGACGTCCTGACAGCGGGCTTCCCATGCCAAGATTTAAGTCTTGCTGGCGGCAAAGCAGGTCTGGGTGGCCTTCGATCAGGGCTCGTCAATGAAGTCTTTCGTCTTCTGCGCGACGCTGAGCGTAAACCTAGCTGGCTACTGTTCGAAAATGTCCCTTACATGCTGATCCTCAAACGAGGAGCCGGCATGGCATCCTTGGTCGATACGCTTGAAGCGGAAGGTTATCGTTGGGCTTACCGGGTGGTTGATGCACGCAGCTTTGGCCTGCCGCAGCGTCGTCAACGAGTCTTGCTACTTGCATCGCGCACAGAAGATCCACGTGACGTCCTATTTGTCGACGAGGGGGCTCCTAACCCCACCGAGGATCGGCCAAGTCGCGTCGAGATCGGTCCAGCGTATGGCTTCTATTGGACCATGGGGAAGATGGGAGCCGGCTGGGCGCGCGAGGCAACTCCTCCGATTAAGGGCGGATCGGGACTCGGCATTCCGTCGCCGCCAGCGATTTGGCTGTCATCAAACGACTTTGTAGGCACTCCTCAAATAGAAGATGCCGAACGGTTGCAGGGTTTTGCCGCTGGCTGGACCGAGCCCGTACTTGAGACGCCCGGCCTTCGGCCGACAGCACGTTGGCGCCTCGTCGGCAATGCCGTCTGCCCGCCTATGGCAGATTGGGTGGGCAAGCGTCTCGTCACTCCTGGCCATTTTGACCCTGAACGCAATCGTCAAATGCCGCCAGGCAAATGGCCGCGTGCCGCTTGGGGCGAGCACGGTAAACGCTTCATGGTCGATATATCCGAATGGCCGTTCGCGGCTGAAACCACTCCGGCGCTAGAGAGCTTTATGGAATCGCCGCTCAAGCCGCTGTCAGTGCGTGCGGCAACCGGCTTTCTCTCCCGCGCGCGACAATCAAAAGAGATAGCTTGGTCGGACGCTTTTCTCGAATCATTGTCTGTTTACATTGAGGGCCGCGCAGCCATCGAGGCAAGCGCCTGAATTAAGCGTCGCGTACAGCAGCTTCCAAGATTTCTTTGAGACAATCACCGAGATTTTGACTCTCTCCTGGCACAACTGGGATCGCGCCGATCGTCGATCGCAGATCGCTCCTTCTAAAATAGGAGGTCGTGTCACCCGGGTAGAGAATGTAGGCTCCAACGCTGTTGTTGATGCCGAAAAGATAGGCATGCATTTTATCAACGTCGTCGGCCTTATGCGTTCGGTCGGGCGGAGGGTTTTGAGAATTTCTGATCGACTTCAGCTTGTATTTCGCGTCGAGATGAACAAGCAGCTCGCCGGGCCCATCCTTTGGCCTTAGCTCGATAGTGAAATCAGGCATCATCGTTTTGGTCCAGGTTCCCGTCGACAGCGGACTCGTCTTCCAAAACCCGTTCACCGCGGGAGACGGCGCCGGCGAGAAGCTGCGATTGTACCAAAGTTTCATCGCAAAAGGCTGATCTGCGATCTTTACCAAATTGCTGGCCGTCGCCGCCGTTCCGCGCCTCAGTTTCAAACGTCCTAAGCTAAGCGAGATATGGTCTTGCGACAGAGCGATGCCGTACGTTTTCTCAATTTCATCGCGCAGGCGCACAAGACACCAGATTTCGTAAAGGCTCGGAACGTCGCGAGTTTCGGCGTGTACCAAAGCGTCGAGGTCGTCCCACTTGACCGCCAGACCTGCCTGACCTGCGAGAAACGCCTCCAGCACCTTACGATATCCGCGACGGCGCTGTAGCCCCGGGCTACCGAGCTCGAGCCGTGTGAGATTGCCGACACCACGGTAGAAACGGGACCCTAGAATTCGGTCAAGCATCGACGCAGTACGCATGCCCCACGCACCGAGAGGCGTTCTCAGATCAATACCGCCACCAATGGCTTCGACAATCCGCCTCCTAAACCCTTCCCCGACAAATTTTGCGAAACGATTATCGGGGGTGTCGGTGCTGTCGTAACGCCGTACCGATGGCATTTCCGTCGGAATTGCCGAAAGTCGACTTCCCAATCGATGCGATGACGGTACCGCCCTTCGTCGCACGGCGCTTGAGAGGTGTTGCCCTAAAGAGTGAGTATCGATGCCGCTCTCGCCGAGCCGCACCAAGGTTGTCTCTCGTTCTAATTTGGATGTTGCGTTGTTTTCAATATGGCGAAGCGCCTCAACGAATGCGGTTTCGCCAGCAGCAGCGCGCAGGACCGCAAGCCTTTCCTCCGCGGGTATGGCGACAAGATTACGATCGAGTGTCCAAGGAGCCGAGGATGATGCGCGTAGATCGAGCGTCAGCGCTGTTCGCCAGTCACAGATCTCAGATACCATCGTCTCGAACTCAATTGTGTCCCGAAACTTGGCAGGGCGAATGGAAACCGATTGGTGCCAGAGTGGCTCACCACTAGGGCCGGCAAGCCCGATGCGCACGGATCCAAGGCCAGCTTGGCTAGGAAGAAATCCGAATAACGCACCATCGTTTTCTATACGTCCGGCGGAAACTGGCGCGGTAAAGCCAGATACAGCTGGTGAGGCGTCGCGAAGTAGCACGATATAATCATCGAGCTCGCCAATCCAAGCGCGCGCAGTAGTAGCGTCGCGCTCGAGAGTGGCTTTACCGCGCTGGTCAGCTATTTGCAGCTCTCCAAGCCAAGTGCCGTCTGGCATCCGGCAAGGAAAGGTTATGGTCGAAGTCGCAGTCAACTAGGCCTCGATGGCCGTTGCGAACCCATGTGCTGCTAACCGCGAAAGAAGTCGACCGATCTTTTCCGATGAAATTGGGAAGCCATCGCCTGCTGCCTCGAGGTCCGAGCTTAGCTCATTCGATGCGAGTTGGCTCAACCGCTCCTTCGTTTGATCAAACTCGGCTTCTGTCGGCGGAAAATTTTTCGATGCCGCGATGCAGTACGCGAGTAGCGCTATTAACACCGGTTCAAGACGTGCTGCGTCGCCGCTAAGTTTCGGAAGAATCCGTTGTGATATCTGCGCATCGAGCGCAGCTTTTGCAGTCCCCTCACCCTCGAAAAGCGTTTTGCTGGCTACGACAAAGCGGATCATTTCTCGAGCGCTCCGAAAACCGAGCTGAAGGCCCGAGCTATCTAGCGCTGCAAATAGCAGGTCGATCGCTTCAAGAACTTCCAGGGCTTCGGCGTCGGGCAAAGCGCCAAGTTCAGCAGGTGAGGTCACAAACTCAACAAGCGATGGTCCGTAGTGTGCGCCACCTCCCCGGAGACTATCCACGTCGAGCTCTCGTTGGCCCTCAAGATAAGAACGCAAAGCATCGCGAGACACGACAAATTCGATAACATTGGCACGGTCAAGAACCTTGGGCGAAAACGTGTAGGTCGTCTCGTCGACGTTAATCGTCCCGATCACAAAGAGGTTGCGCGGGAAAGGAACGCTTGGTGGAACGTTGTTTCGAGTGGTTTCACCGCCATGCAAATATAAGGGCTGTCCGCTCTCGATTGCCGAAAGAAAGTCGGAGAAGTATCGCTCTACGTGTGAGAGATTCATTTCGTCAAGAATCAAGAAATAAGGGTTCGCGGGATCATCTACAGCGCGCAAAAGAAGCTCAAGCGTCGGCGTGCAAACGAAAGCTTCGGCATCGAGCGCATCTGAATACCCAAGCAGATGATGCTTGCTAGTCCAGTCGGCGCCAACGGCGACGACTGCAACCTGCTCAGAGTTCGCACTGAGCCAATACGAAGCGAGCATGCCGAGTAGCGTCTTACCAGAGCCCGACAGCCCGGCGAGGATCAAGAAGGGCTTTGCAGCGAGTGAAGCGATAAACCGTTTGGGCAAACCCGGCTCGGCCCGATAGGCGGCGGTGGCCAATGCCGCTTCTAGTTCTACGGCTAACTCCGGATCCAGTGGTTTCGCATCCTGCGTTTCGGTCTTCGCAGCTGGTATAGTTGCGAGGACTGGAGGTTTGCTGCGTGTCCAAGGGACGGTTTCAAGCTGCACGCCCGGAAAGAGCTTAGATAGAGCTGTCGCGACCGGACTGCCGGGTCTCGACATAATTGAATAGGGCTCCAGCTGTGTACTTCCATAGCGCTGGATGAATAACATGATCGTTTCGTAGGAAGTCGGCTTCTCTCCCGACACGAATGTCTTGTTTGTATTCATAGCCGTTCTGGCAAGATCGTCAGGGTCTACCCCCGCGGGCACTGAAAGAAAGGCGAGGCCAATCGAGACATGGCGTCCCGCGATCATGTTGTTTTGTGCCCAGCGAGCCGAAAAGTTATGGGCGGTGCCTGCCGATCCAACCGCGTACGTGTTTTGCTTCCAGTCACCGAGGTTGAGGGTCTCCGCGAACCAAGCGCGAAACTCGTTAAACTTACCCATGCTTGAGGCGGCAAACCCCTTCGGCGTTTTTTCTAGCAACCCTTCAAAGAGATCTTGTACCTTTTCTGTCGCGGTCGGAACCTGTTCCACCGCATCTTCATCTGTCGCGGTCGGAACCTGTTCCGCCGTATCTTCGCTTACATCGGGCACTACGCTCCCCCCACTATAGTTGTACCGCCGTCGGCAGCCTGCCGAATTACTTGCCAGAGCCGAAAAGCGAGATCAAACGGTCGCGCAAGCTGACTTCGTTTTCCGTCTCGCACTCCCATACCGTGACGCAGCGCCAGCCCGCGTGCTCTAGAGCATCTTGCTTCCGGCGATCACGAGCCACGTTGGCTGCGAACTTATCTCGCCAATAGGAAGCACGCGTCTTCGGCATCGTTGTCTTGCGGCAGCCTTCGTGCCGATGCCAGAAGCAGCCATGGACGAAAATGGCTGTGCGATAGCGCGGCAGAACAATATCGGGTGTCCCCGGCAAATCACGTCGGTGAAGGCGAAACCGATAGCCAAGGGCGTGAAGCGCTTGCCTCACCCGGAGTTCGGGCTTGGTGTTTCGGCTTCGAACGCGGGCCATGAGACGCGAGCGCGCGGGCGTAACCGGTGCAGCTTTGTCAGTATGACTTGTGTCCGAGGATACGCGAGGCAAGTCCATGCGGTTCGATATGGGGTCGAAAGCGCGGTTCGTCGAGGTGCCTTCTCCAGAGCTTTGTTTTGTCACACATTATTCGGCACCTTCAAGCAACTCTACCGATGTCGTCGACCAGCTTGATTGTCCCATCGGCGTAGCCGGGAGAAGAGTATTTACTCGCCCGGTTTTCCGATTTTTGCCTTCTTAGTCACGGCCGTAGCCACCCTTCCCTGGAACTGGCCACCCGGGAGGGATATCGTCGATAGTCAGCCCCTCCGCCTTGTGGAGCGCTTGCTTCACTCGAGGTGCTCGTTCATCCTCGGGAATCTTAGCGAACACCTCCTCGAATTCGGCCGCCTTAGCCATGATCTTTCGGAGGTCGACTACCTTATCGTTAAAGCTCTTCGTCGCTTCGTTGAGCCGCGCATTTCGTCTCGAAAAGTCCTTCTCTTTCGCTTTCAGCTCCACATTGCGCTGATTGAACTTGGCGACGAGCTCGAGAAGGTCGAAACAGGCGGTAGTGAGGCTCGGCTCGACATGGGCGAAGTCGAGGACTTCCTTCGGCATTTTATTCGGGTGAGAGAACATCTCTGGGGTAAGGCTCAAGCCATCGTCAGCATCATGTCGCAGAAAGCGAGCTAGAGAATTCATCGCGCTGCGGAGGTCGTCTTTCTCTCTTTCCGCTTGCTTCGATGTGAATTCGGCATCGCTGATCCTTTCGGAAAGCTCATTCTCCAACTTGGCCGTGGACTGGCGAGCCTCGGCCTTGATCCGCGCGGCAGTGATTTCCGCCTCCTTGACGATGGCGGCCGCCTTCGCGTCGGCCTCCTTAAGCCTATCCTCACGAGCTCTCCGGACTTTCTCGCCGGCTTGGCTGGCCTTGCCAGTATGCGTGTGCCGTCGATCGCGCTTTTCGTTTGGCGAAAGGTCGCGCCCGTCGATTCCTCGAACAAGCCCGAGATCCTCGCACACCGCGGCCCAGCGGTCGTGGCGTTTAGCAAGTGCCTCTGGCGCCCAGCGAGTCGACGAGACGTCGAGGGACCATTTCATCTCCCCCCGGGTGTCGACGACGTGGCCGTCGACCTTCTCTAGGCTCTTCGGCTTGGGGCCTCGTGGGCGAACCCATTTATGGGTCAGCGGCACCGATACGACGTGGATGTGGGGCGACCTCTCGTCGATATGGAGCGATACGGAGGCCAGCAGGTCGCCATGCTCCTTCCGCGCAAACTCGAACGCCCGCACAATGACGGGATCGCGAAGCAGTTCCTCAAGGGGCTTCTCGCGCCAGTCTCCATCGCGATTCCAGTATTCAGGGGAGGCGCCGTAGACATCCTCTACGGCGATGGCGCCGCAGTTTTTCCTGATCTTGTGTGGGACGCCCTTAGCATCGAAAATGTCCTTGATGCGCTCCTTGTAGGTGCCTTCGGCGCCTTGCAGTAGCTCGATCGGTTCCGGCCGCTCGTCTTCGACGTTCGGAACGTCGATGTGACGCTCGTTGTGGCCTTGAGCCTTCGCTACCTGGTTCCAAGTCTTCAGATTGTTGTGACCAAGGGTCGCAAACCCCAGAGCTGGCGAACCGTCGGCTCGCGGCGGGAAGCGCCCGACACCTCCGACCAATCTCTTTTCGAGATCAAAGTTGCGCTTCGGCTTCCGCTTGCCAATCGGACCGATATCGTCCTCATCATCTGTGCGGCGTTTACGCCGTTTCATCGACCGTCCCCCTTTCCTGAAATAGTATCAGGTCAGGGGAGGCGGGCGAAAGAGGCCCGCCAAAAAATGTTAGCAGAGAGACGATAATAACATTTCACCCGTGAAGGGTTTTTACGCGGTGGCGTAATAAACCCCCGGGCACTTGGACGCGCCCTCGGGCGGGGTGAACCCCGTGAAATGTCATGATCGTCAAGGAACCAAATCTCCCCATATGGGGCACGAGGGCTCGTGGGCAGGCCGAGCAAGCTCGGAATGAAAGGAGAGGGTGAGGATTGATCAAGCCAATCCAATGAAAGCTGCTCGCAACAACACGGCTTGGTCGTTGCGATAAGCAGCCAGACAAAAGGAAGCATCGCAGATGCAACAAATACCAAGCCCGATCGACCGACTGCCACTCGACCCGATCCCCGAACCGCGAGACCAAGTGAAGCGGCTGATGCTCGCCATCGGCATGCTGATCGACGGGGTGGTCGATCAGAAACCCGAGACGTTCCATCCATACCTGAAGCACAGCGTGATGCTGGCCGAGGCAAACGTCGTCGTTCTCGGCACCAGCTGTCAGCGGCCACTCCTCATCCGCGAGGGCTTGGCCGTGGCCAATGCGGTCACATGCGACCTGGTCATTAGTCGCGCGTCAGACAAGCCCGGCCACGCGACCTTCGACGCCAAACTTCAGGGCGATGATCGCCTGTTCCTGGCCTATCGGGTCTGGATCTCGCGTCCGACTGGCACTGCATGGCTGATCCCATCGGCCGGCGAAGGTCCGTGCATCCGTCTCGAGCAAGACGGGCTGAAGATCGAGGAAGACCCTCCCTATCTGGACTGGGCCGACAAGTATCGTGGCCTCGAATTCGGCGCCGAGATTCTCGGCATTGCCGTCGCGGGGTGGTTCTGATGCCGAAGCCGACGATTAAAACGCCGAAGACCATCGCGCTCAAGTCGTTCTGGGACGGTGAACCTGATGATGCCTTCACGTTCGCTCGCCACAACTGGGAAGCAGGCAAGGGGGTGCGCCAGTCTATCGCGCCCAAAATCCTCGCCAAGCGCCGCCCAGCCGCGAAGGAGGGCAAGATCGATACCGCAGAGCGCGTCGAGGTTCTCCTGCCTGCTCATGCGCCTCAGCTCTACGCCGACGTGGATTTCCTCGTGCATAACTTCGAGGAAGCTTATCCGGCCGACGAGAGCCTTGCGCTCGCGCAGGTCACTCTGCGGTTCAAGGATGCGCCGAACCTGCATGGCCCGTACGAGAAGGCGAGGGCGTGGGCGCGCCATGAATATGTCGAGAACAGGGGGCTCCCGCTCATCCTGGTGCTGCATGCGCCATTCCGGATGGGCAGCGACAACCCGCCCCATGCGCACGCCATGATCCTGCCGCGTCGCCTTACCCGGTTCGGCTGGGGGAAGGTTGACCGGCAGCTCGGCGCTGATCGTGATCGAGAGGCCGCCCGCGCGTCCTGGTTGTCGACTCTCGCAAATCGATGACGGACGGCGCGCTGTGCAGCTTATTGTACCATTCGTTGTACAATTCTGCACAGCGCGCTATTCGATATCACAAGTTTTCAAGGACTTAGCGTCTGAGAATAATTGGTCGGGTATCCTCTCTCCCCGACCATTTTCAAAGTCCAAGCCGGAAAAAAGCCGCTCGTCCAGTGGACGGGCGGCCGGCTTGTGCTTTGAAAATCCGACGGATGTCGTGCAGGGCTGCACGACGTCAGGTTCGCCTAATCAGGCATATTCCCCCTTCGCCGCCAGCGCCTTGCACAGCGCTTGCGCGGTCGGGCCGCTTGAGGGCGGGTTCTGGCCGGTGATGAGGAGGCCGTCGGCGACGACATGCTCGGCGAAGACGCCGCCCTGGCTCCACTCGGCGCCCTGCTGTTTCAGGCAATCCTCGAGAAGGAAGGGGACGACGTCGGTGAGGCCGACCTGTTCCTCTTCCTCGTTGGTGAAGCCGGTGACCTTGCGGCCCTCCACGATCGGCTTGCCTTCCTCATTCTCGACGATTTTGAGCACGGCGGGAGCGTGGCAGACGAGCGCGACCGGCTTGCCCGAGCGCAGCGTACCCTCGACGATCCGCTTGCTGTCCTCGCTGCTCGCGAGATCCCACAGCGGGCCGTGGCCGCCGGGATAGAAGACGGCATCGAAATCGGCGGGGTTCATCTCGGACAGGAGCTTGGTGGTGGCGAGCGCTTGCTGCGCCTCGGGGTCGTTCTTGAAGCGCTTGGTGTCCTCGGTCTGGCTGTCCTCGCTGTCCGAGCGCGGATCGAGCGGCGGCTTGCCGCCCTTGGGGCTGGCCAGCGCGAGGCGGTGACCCGCGTCCTTGAGGACATAGTAAGGCGCGGCCAGTTCCTCGAGCCAGAAGCCCGTTTTTTCGCCGGTGTCGCCGAGTTCGTCATGGCTGGTGAGGACGATGAGAATGTTCATGGGTGATGCTCCTGTCGGTGAGGGTGACGGCACGCCTCTTCCCCCCTACAACGCGCCCATGACCCACAGTGATCCGATCATCATCGACAGCCGGTTCCGCGGACCCGATGGAATGGGCAATGGCGGCTATGTCTCGGGTCTCGTCGCCGAGGCGGTGGGCGGCAATGCGACGAAGGTGCGTCTCCACGCGCCGACGCCGCTCGACCGCGAGATCAGGCTGGTGCGCGGCGATGTGGGCGCGCGGCTGGTCGATGGCGAGACGCTGCTGGTGGAGGGCGAGCTGCTGGGCAAGCCGCTCGACCTCGATCCCATGCCCGCGCCACCAGCAGCAGCGGCAATCGCGGCGGCGAAGGCGGCTTTTCCCGCGCCCGAGGTGCATATGGCGCCGCGCTGTTTCGTGTGCGGGCCGCTGCGCGATCCCGAGGAGGCGCTGCATCTCCTGACCGGCTATGACGCCAAGGCACGGGTGGCGGCGGACCAGTGGGTGCCGCGCGCCGACCTTGCAGGCGACGATGGCCTGGTAGCGACGCGCTATGTCTGGGCCGCGCTCGATTGCCCGAGCTATTTCGCCACCGGGCTGACCGACACGCCCGCGTTGCTGGCGGGGATGGCCGCCCGGGTGGAGCGCCGGCCCGCGCCGGGCGAGCGGCTGACGGTGACCGGTTGGCCGATCGAGGCCGACGGGCGCAAGTTGCATTCGGGCAGCGTCATTCACGACATGGAAGGCCGCGCCATCGGCATGGCGCGCGCGCTATGGATCCGGATGGACGCTGGCCTGCCGACCTAGGTCGCGAAGCCGGGATCGAGGCGGTAGGCGAGGCGCATCAGCGCGGGCCAGGCGAGCATCTTGGCGACGATGGGAAGGCCGGCACCACCCTGCTGCGCGGTGATCTCGGGGGCGCCCTGCGGCGGGTGGTTGAGATTGGCCTCGCCCGCCGACAGCGCCATCACCTGTGCCTGGCAGGCGCGTTCGAGATAGTAGAGGCGGATGAAGCATTCGCCGACCGACGCGCCGGTGGCGAGCGTGCCGTGGTTCCTGAGCAGCATCATCGATTTCTCGCCAAGATGCTCGACGAGGCGGGCGCGCTCGTCGGTATCGACGGCGACGCCTTCATAATCGTGGAAGGCGAGGTCGCCGAGGACCAGCATGGCGGTCTGGGTAAGGGGCAGGAGCCCGTCCTTGTGCGCGCTGACGGCCTGGCCGTGCGGGGTGTGGAGGTGCATCACCGAGGCCGCATCCTCGCGGTTCATGTGGAGCGCCGAATGGATGACGAAGCCCGCGGGGTTGGTCATGAAAGGCGTGTCGCCGACCGCATGGCCGTTCTCGTCGACCTTGATCAGCGAACTGGCCGTCACCTCGTCGAACATGAGGTTATAGGGATTGAGCAGGAAGTGGTGCTCGGGCCCGGGCACGCGCGCCGACAAATGCGTGAAGATGAGGTCGTCCCAGCCGAAATGATGGACCAGCCGATAGGCGGCGGCCAGCTCGACGCGCACCGCCCACTCCTCGGGCGACACCTTGCCCTCGAGGCTGGGGATGTCGGCGCTGTCGATCGGGGTCGCACCCCGCATGGCCTCGGTCAGCTTGTCGGCACGGTTCATGGGTGACCTCCCTGCTTGTCGGGATGGGCGGCGGCGAAGGCGGGGTGCGCGCTCGCACTTTCATCGGCGCGCCTGAGGTGCGGATAGTCGTGGATGGGCACCGAGAAGCGGCGCGCGTTATAAAGCTGGGGCACGAGGCAGATGTCGGCCAGCGTGGGCGTGTCGCCGAAGAGGAAGGCGCCCGCGCGCGGCGCGGCGAGCTTTTCGAGGGCATCGAACCCCTCGCGCACCCAATGGCGATACCAATCGTCCTTGGCCGCTTCTTCGCAGCGCAGTTCCTGCTTGAGATATTTGAGGATGCGCAAATTGTTCAGCGGATGGATGTCGCAGGCGATCAGCGTGGACAGCGCGAGGACATGGGCGCGATCGGCATTGTTCTCAGGCATGAAGGGGGGCTCGGGCCGAGTGGCATCGAGATAGTCGAGAATGGCGAGGCTCTGGGTCAGGCGTTGGCCATCGATCTCGAGCATGGGCACGAAGCCTTGCGGGTTCTTGGCCTTGTAGGCCTCCTCCTTTTGCGCACCGCCGGCGAGGTCGACCTTCTCGCTATGATAGTCTATGCCCTTCAGGTTGAGCCCGATGCGGACCCGATAGCTAGCCGAGCTGCGGTAATAATCATGAAGAATGGGGCGCGTCATTGGCGGGAGACTGCGCGTTCCTTAACGGCGCGTCAATCGTGTGCGGCGCGGAAAGGGGCGATGTGGCGTTCGCGAACCCGCGCGGGGCGACTCGATCCCTTGTCGATCATCGCCCAGGCGGTCGCGGCGCGGACATGGACCTTGCCGTCGGCCACGAATTCCATGTGGCGGACCGAGCGCGCGCCCTTCACTTCCGCGTCGATCCAGGTGCGCGCGGTCACGCTCTCGCCCGCGTGCAGGGGGCGCAGATAGTCGATCTCGTGACGCGTCACGACCCAGAAGACCTCTTCCTTCAATTCGGTAGGGGCGGCGGCCTCCCAATGACCGATCGCCACTTCCTGAATCCACTGCACCCAGACGGCATTGTTGACATGGCCGAGCTCGTCAATGTGTTCGGGCGCGGCGGTCAGGGTGTGGGTGAAGACGGGGCGATCCATGCCGACAGGCTATCGCCCGGCGCGACCGGCACGTCCAGCCCCGCGCTGGCGGCAAGCCCGGCGAGTAGGCGCTGCGGGTCCTCGATGGGACCTTCATTCATCCAGCGAATGATCGAGGCGGCGGTCGCAAGGCCCTCGGTCTCGAGATTGGTGGTGAAGCGCGCGAGCGGATAGGGGGTTGGGGCGGGCATTGCCGCGAGTTGTTCAGCCCAGAAGGCGAAATAGCGATCCCCGCTATCGGCGTGATCGAGCAGGTGGTGGACCACGGCGCCGCAATCGTAATAGGCGCGTCCATCCCCGCGCTGGCGCGCGGTCGACAAGGGGCCGCGTTCGAGCCATTCACCGCAGCGCTGCCAGATCCCGGCGAGTTCGGCTTGCATGGCACCGGGCGAGACGAGGTCGCCGATGGCGCGGATGGCGGCATATTCAGCGCCGCCTTCGGTGATCCAGGCTTCCGAGGACGCAGCATATTCGACCTGCTGACCGATCCAATAGTGAGCGGTTTCGTGGAGAAGGTGACGGGTCAGCGCACGGCGCCAGCGCGGTTCGGGCGATTGCAGTGCTGCCCCCTCGAAACGCAGCAGCAGCATATCGTCCAGGCTGCTGCCACCGAAGCCGGTGCGGTCGGGCGTGGCACCGCCCCAGACGATCAGGGCCGTCGGATTGCCGAGGACGGGTGTGCCGAAACGCTCGGTGTAATAGTCGATCGCGGCAAGGAGGGTGTCGCGGCTGGAATCGGCCATCCAAGCGGGCAACCCTTCGTCGATCAAGGCGGTGAGGGGACCTGCGCGGACCGGCTCGCCAGCGCCGAACAGGGCGTAGCGCCCCTCATTGACGCTCGTACAGCGCTGGCGCACTCCCTCGACGAGAACGCCGTCCGCGTCGCAGAAGGTGACAGTGGGGTAGGGGCGCCTGAGCGGTGGGCCGGAATCGCGGTCCATCGTCATGGCGGCGACGGTATCGACATCGGCTACGGGCGCGAGAACGAAGTGGTGGCTGTAGACCGCCATGGTGCCGTCGGTGAAGGCAAGGACCGGGGTGTAGTCGCGCTGGAGATCGGCGGTGAAAGGCGTGACGGCGATGCGCACTTCGGACGGAACGGGTCCGCCGTCGGTCGACAGGAGGACGTCGTGATGACCCACATGGCGCAATTCGACATCGGGCGTCAGCACCTCGAAGCTGCGCGGGCGCCAAGGCTGCTCCTCGTCCCAGTCGATGGCGGATCGCTCGAACAGCCAGACGTTGGAGGGTTCATCAAGCGATAGAGTGGCGACGAGGCGATTCTCCTCGCGCTCGATCCGAGCGGACATGACGGGTGCGTTGGGCTCGGCAAGGAGCAAGGCGGCAAGCAGGATCGACATGGCCAGCATCTTCAAGCGCGGTGCTTGCCCCGGATAGCTAAGCTTCTACGAAGCTGCTTCGCCGTTCGACGCAGGGCGGGCGGGTTTGCTGGCCGCGAAGAGCGCGTCGAGGAGAGGGCCGTCCACGCCGCGGTTGAAGGCGAGGTCGTGGATGCGCGCGGCGGTGGCGGGGTCGCCGCCGATGGCGCGATAATGGTCGAGCCATTCCTCGACGCTCACCGTGCCGTCGCCGCCATGGCGGGCGATGAGGCCCGACCAGAAGGTGAAGAAGTCGCCGCCCGCGTCCACGGCGGCGGCTTCGGCGAGGAGGCTGAAGAGAAGGCCGCAGCCGTAAAAGGCCTGGGCGGCACCGCGTTCGGGCGCGGTGACGAGCGGGCCGCCCGCGCCGAGGCGGCGGCATTCACGCTCGCTGGCGCGCAAGGTGCGGGTCTCGAGGCGCGCGGCCATGGCGGGATCGACCGCCTGCGCGGCGCGAAGGGCCATGAGGTCGGCGCCGCCTTCCATCGTCCAGGCTTCGCCCGGCGGGCCATAGTCGACGAGGTTGCCGAGCCAGAAATGGGCAGCTTCGTGAGCAATGAATTGGCGCGCCTGTGCGGCGGCGGCGGGCGAGGGGGAGACGAGCATCTCGCCTTCCAGCCGCATGACGATCTGATGGGCAATGACGCTGCCGCCGAGGCTGACGGTGCCGCGTGTCGGGCCGCCCCAGCCGACGATCAGCTCGGGACGCTCGTCCTCGTGCGGGCCGAGGCGGGCGGCATAGAGGGCGAGAATATCGGGAATGTCGGCGGCGAGCTGGTCGGCGAGCCATAAAGGAAGGTCGGGATGGACCTGCATGACGAGCTGATCGCTGGTGCGCGGCTTGGGGGTGCCGTGGAAGACATAGGCGGCGTTTTGCAAGGCGAAGTCGCCGTGGCGGGTGCCGCTGTTGAAGTCCTCGCCCTCGAAGCGCACCAGCGGATGGCCGCCGGGATAGTCGGGCAGCATGGTCCAGTCGGCGCCCAAGGCCTGGACGGCGGCGATCGAGGCGGCGGGGCGCAGCGTGAAATGGTCGGAGAAGAGGGCGGTGACGTCCTCGCCGAGGCGGATGGCGGGCTGGTAGTCGGCGTGGATCAGTCCTTCATAGGGGGTGAAGGCGATCTCGATCTCACGCGGGAGCGCGCCGCCATCGTCGGCGACGAGCGCTTCGTGGTGACCGATGCGAGTGAGCGTGACGCCGTCCGTCAGGACGTGCCAACTGGTCGCGCGCCAACTGGCGCCGGTGTCGCGCGCGGTGCCCGAGCGCAGGAAGATCCAGACGGGAGCGTCGGCGCCCAGCGCGAGTTCGAGGCGATAATCATCATGCGCGGCCGCCGTGACGGTCGCTTGCATGATCGGCGTGCCGGCGCGCGCGGCCTCATACGGATTGGGGGCAGCGCCGAGCGGCGCCGCCCCCAACAGGACTGTGGTCAGAAAGGCGAGGCCGCGCCTCATTCCTGCCCCAGCTGGTCGAGGACGAAGGCATATTTCTCGGCCTGCTCGTAGAGCGAATTCCAGCGCCCCGACTTGCCGCCGTGACCCGCCCCCATGTTGATCTTCAACAGGAGGAGATTGTCGTCGGTCTTGGTGGCGCGCAGCTTGGCGGCATATTTGGCCGGCTCCCAATAAGTGACGCGCGGGTCGTTGAGGCCGCCGGTGATCAGCATGGCGGGATAGTCCTGCGCGCTGACCTGGTCATAGGGGCTGTAGGACAGGATATATTTGAACGCCTCCGGATCGGTGATCGGATTGCCCCACTCGTTCCATTCGCCCGGGGTGAGCGGGAGCGTGTCGTCGAGCATGGTGTTCAAGACATCGACGAAGGGCACGTCGGCGACGATGGCGCCGTAAAGCTCGGGCGCCTGGTTGGCGATGGCCCCCATCAGCTCGCCGCCTGCCGAGCCGCCCTGCGCGGCGATATTGCCGGCCGGCGCATAGCCCGCCTCGATGAGGCCGCGGGTCACATCGACGAAGTCGTTGAAGGTGTTGGTGCGCTTCTTGAGCTTGCCGTCGAGGAACCACTGGTAGCCCATCTCGTCGCCGCCGCGGATGTGCGCGATGGCGAAGGCATAGCCGCGATCGACGAGGCTGTAGCGGCTGGTCGAGAAGCTGGCCGGATAGGCCGAACCATAGGCTCCATAGCCGGTCATGAAGACGCGGCCCGTGCCGTCCAGCTCGAAGTCCTTGGAGCGCAGCACCGAAACCGGAACCATCGCCCCGTCGCGCGCCTCGATCATCAGACGGTCGACGACATATTTGTCGGGATCATGGCCCGAGGGCACCTCCTGCACCTTCAGCGTCGTAAACTCGCCTGAGGCGGCGTCATAGTCCATCACCGTGCCGGGAGTGACCATGGAGCTGTAATAGAGGCGGTATTTGTCGGGGGCATATTCGGCCATGCCGGTGAAGCCCGCGGTATAGGCCGCTTCCTCGAAGGGCAGACGGGTCATGTCGCCACTGTCGTAATCACGCAGGTAGAGCTGGTCGAGACCGTTCAACCGGCCCTCGACGAGCAGGTGATCGCGATAGGCATCGACGCCCTCGAGATAGAAGTCGTCCGAGCCGGCGATGACCGTGTGCCACTTCATCGGGTCGGCGGGGTCGGCCTGGGCCAAGCGGAAATTGACGTGATTGTCGTTGGTGACGATCCAGAATTTTCCGTGCGCGGCGTCGACCGAATATTGGATGTCGGGTCGGCGGCGCATGATCAGCTGCGGCTCGGCAGTGGGGTCGTCGGCGGGAATGAAATACCATTCGCCCGAGCTGTTCTCCCCCGACAGGAGGAAGATGTAATTTTCATCGGTCGACTTCGACAGGTTGACCGTAAAGGCGGGGTTTTCGGTTTCCTTGAGGACGAGGCGGTCGTCCTTCGCGTCGGTACCAAGCGCGTGATAATAGGCCTCGTAGGTGCGCCAATTCTCGTTGGCGACGGTATAGAAGAAGCCGGTGCCCGCCTTGTCCCATTCGGGCGCGCCGAGCGCGCTGTCGCTCACCGTCTCGAGAACCTCGCCCGAGGCGATGTCGATCACCTCGATGGTGTAGCGTTCCGAGCCGTTGCGGTCGGAGAGCACGATGGCTTGCGTGCCATCGGGGCTGACCTCGAAACCGCCAAGGCGATAATAGTCGCCGCCCTCGGCCTGCGCATTTTCGTCGTAGATGAGCGTGCCATTGTCGGGGGTGATGTCGCTCGCCGTGCCATCGGCGGGTTTGCGATACCACAGGCGATATTGCGTGCCGGGCGCGAATTCGGACCAGTAGACATAGTCGCCATTCTTGACGGGAACGCCCTTGTCGTCCTCCTTGATGCGCGCCTTCATCTCCTCGAAGAGCGCTTCGATCGTGTCAGCCTGCGGGGCCTTCCACGCTTCAAAATAGGCGTTCTCTTCCTTGAGATAGTCGAGCACGTCCTCGTCATCGATGGTCGGGTAGCTCTGGTCCTTGAGCCAGTGATAGGGATCCTCGACGGTGATGCCGTGGCGTTCGAAGCTGTAGGCGCGCTGTTCGGCGATCGGCGGTTCGGGCAGGTCGGTCATGCTGTCTTTCTGGGCAAGAGCGGGGGCGGCGAGGGCGGCGAGCGCGATGCTGGCCGTCAGGATATGGCGTTTCATCGGAAAAGCTCCTTCACATTCGTTGCCGCGACACTAGGTGCTATGAGAGAAGCTGCAACATCTGATTTCGCCCGATGCCGGGCAGAGGAGTATATTCATGTCGACCCATGCCGACCGCCTTGCCGCGCTCAGGACCCAGCTGAAGGACGACGCGCTCGACGGATTTGTCGTGCCGCTGACCGACGAGCATATGAGCGAATATGTCGGCAGCTATGCGGCGCGGCTGGCGTGGCTGACGGGCTTCGACGGCTCGGCAGGCGCGGCGGCGGTGCTGCCCGAACAGGCGGCGATCTTCACCGACGGACGCTACACCATCCAGGTGCGCCAGCAGGTCGATGGCGACCTGTTCGCCTATGAGGACGTGCCGCAGACGAGCGTGGCGGCCTGGCTCGGCGAGCATGCACCGCAGGGCGGGCGGATCGGATACGATCCGTGGCTGCACACGCGCGCCTGGGTGAAGGCGGCGACCAAGGCGCTGGCCGACAATGGTGCCGAGCTGGTCGCGGTGGAGCGCAATCCGGTCGACCAGGTGTGGATCGACCAGCCCGCGCCGTCCGATGCGCATCTCGAACCCTATTCGCAAAATCTCGCCGGGCGCTCAAGCGAGAGCAAGCGCGCCGAAATCGCCGAGACATTGAAGGGCATGAAGGCGGACGCGAGCGTCATCGCGGCGCTCGACTCGATTGCCTGGGTACTCAATGTGCGCGGCAAGGACATCGTCCACACGCCGGTCGCGCTCGCCTTCCTCATCGTCCATGCCGATGGCAGCGCCGACCTGTTCCTCGACGGCGAAAAGGTCGACGATGGCCTGCGCAATCATCTTGGGCAGGACGTGCGCATTCACGAGCGGTCGGATTTCGAGGCGCATCTCGAGGGTAATTTCGCGGGCAAGACCGTCGCGGTCGATCCCGAGCGGTCGGTCGCGGCGATCGAAATGGCGCTGGAGCGCGGCGGGGCGAAGGTTATCGCGCGGAGGGATCCCGCGGTGCTGCCCAAGGCGATCAAGAACGAGGCCGAAGTCGCGGGACACCGCGCCGCGCAGGCGCGCGACGGGGCGGTCATCGCCAAATTCCTCCGCTGGATCGAGGAAGAGGCGCCCAAGGGCGGTCAGGACGAACTGTCGGTCGCGGCCAAGCTCTATGAATTGCGCGAGGCGACGGGCGAATTGAAGGACCTGTCCTTCGACACGATTTCGGGCGCTGGCGCCAATGGCGCGCTGCCGCATTATCGTGTCGACGAGAAATCCAATGCCAAGCTCGAGATGAATTCGATCTATCTTGTCGATTCGGGCGGGCAGTATCTCGACGGTACCACCGACATCACCCGCACGGTCGTCATCGGCACGCCGACGGCGGAAATGATCGACCGCTACACGCGGGTGCTCAAGGGCCATATCGCGATTGCGCGGGCGCGGTTCCCCGAAGGCATTTCGGGTGGGCGCATCGACAGCTTCGCGCGCCAATATCTGTGGGAGATCGGCGAGGACTTCGGCCATGGCACCGGGCACGGCGTCGGCGCCTTCCTTGCGGTGCACGAAGGCCCGCAGCGCATCTCGCCCCCGGGCGGTGCCTATGCGGGGGCCGACGAGCCGCTGCGCGAGGGCATGATCCTGTCGAACGAGCCCGGCTTCTACAAGGAAGGCGAATATGGCATGCGGATCGAGAATCTCGTGCTCGTCGTCGCGCATGAGGTCGAGGGCCGCCGCGTGCTCGGTTTCGAGACGCTGACCTTCGCGCCCTTGGATCGCCGCCTCATCGACAAGGACATGCTGAGCAATGCCGAGCTCGCGTGGGTCGACCGTTATCACGCCCAGGTGATGGAGAAGATCGGCTCGCAGCTCGATGGCGAGGACAAGGCGTGGCTCGAGGCGCAGTGCGCGCCGCTTTAAGCGCGGGCTAGTCGCCTGATTCGCGAGGCTTTTCCGATTCGCTGCGTTGCTCCTTCGCCATCTCCTTCCCTTGGCCCTTGCGGCGGCGGAGGTTGGCGCGCAGCGCCTCGGCGAGGCGTTTGGCCTTGTCGTCCTTGTCGTGGGTCATGGCGCGCTCGATAAAACAGCAAGCCTGCCGCGCCAAGACGCTTGACAGGTGGGAGCGCTTTGGCGATAGGCCGCGCCGTTCCCGCTAGAGATGCTGCCGTAGCTCAGGGGTAGAGCACTCCCTTGGTAAGGGAGAGGTCGAGAGTTCAAATCTCTCCGGCAGCACCATCACCGGCTCGCGGATCGTCCGTTACTTTATTGGGTATCGCCCGCCGCTTCGACGGTGACTTCCTCGCGTGCATCGGCCGTGAGGTCGCGCTTCACCGCCTCCTTTGCCTTGGCGTAGAGTTCGGGCGTGAGCTTGGCCGTGCGCGGTGCAATGGGCGTGCCGTTGCCCATTTCGCCATTGGCCTCGATATCCTCGAGCAACAACTCCATCTGCGCGATCTCCTTGACCTGCGCCTCGATGATCGCATCGGCGAGCTTGCGTACGCGCGGATCGGAAATTTCGGCGCGGCGGCTGGTCAGGACCGCGATCGAATGGTGGGGGATCATCGCCTTCATCCAGCTTTCGTCCTCGACCGTCGCCTGGCTGCGCGCGAGCCAGAGGAAAAGCAGGAAGCCGAGGATGGCGCCGACCATGACGAGGATCTTGGTCGCCAGCGTCCTGTACATGTTCCACATGAAGCCGAGCATGATGACGATCATCGCCATGCCCATCATCAGCGCCATCCACATCCGCGTTTGCGAGAAGAAGACGTGGCTGGGCTCGTAGACGTTGGAATATTTGAGGACGAACATGGTCATGATCGAGGTCGCGATCATCACAAAGAAGGTCGTCCACTTGCCGTGATGGCCCTGCTTGTGATGCTGCTCGTGCGCGTCGCTCGCCATGGCGTTCTCCCTTGTTGCTGTACCGCTGAAAAAGCGTGGCAAAGGGGGATCGTTCCGGGCGCGGAGCCTACCAGGCGAGATGGTCGAGGCCGTGGATCATCGAACCGCCGAGCCAGCCTTGGACCAGGAGCAGCACGCAAAAGGCTGCGAGGAAGCAGAGCATCGGCGTGGCGGCGATCCGGTCGGGGCGGCGCCATGCCAGCCAGCCCAGTGGGAGGGCGATGAGCGCAATCGCGGTGCCGAGCCAGCGGTGCCAAGCGACGACGGGATCGAGGTCCCACCAGGTGGGGACGGCGCCGAGCCAGCCGACGAGGGCGGCGACCGGCGCGCTGATGGCGCCGGCGACAAGCAGAAAGCGCGCGGTCTCGCGAAGCGCCATACGGCGGCGCGAGAGCAAGGCGGCGAGCAGCGCCATCGGGAAGAGCGCGAGGGGGAAATGCACCAGCGCGGGATGCAAGCGCCCGAGCCAGTCGAGCGTGCGTTCGGCGGCACCGGGGGAGGCGGGCGTGAAGGTCGGTGCGGGCGCGCTGTCGGTGGCATGTGTCGCGCGAGCATCGGGGCTACTTGCCTGTTCCATCGGCGCGTCGAGGGGCGCCACTCCACCATGCTTCTCGCCCTTGTGGGCATGTGCTGGCGGGGCTGCTGCCATGAAGAGGCCGCACAGGAACAGAAGCAGCAAGCGCATGAGGCTCAGAACCAGAAGCGCACGCCGGCAACGAAGCGGGTGGCGCTCACGTCCTCGCCTTGGGCGCGGGCGAGGTCGCGGCTTGAACCGAGGCGCCATTCCTGCGCGATGCCGACATAGGGAGCGAATTCGCGAGAAAACTCGTAGCGCAGGCGAACGCCCAGTTCGGCCTTGGCGAGCCCGGCGCCCAGCGCGAGGTCCGGGATATCCTGCGCCGCCAAGACGAGTTCGCCGCGTGGCTGGAGGATGAGGCGCTGGGTGATGCGCTGGTCGAGTTCGGCCTCGATCTCGGCCGTCACTTCGCCCTCGCTCGACAGATAGGCGGCGGCGTCCACTTCGAAGAGATAGGGCGCGAGGCCCTGCACGCCCACGGTGGCGTAGGTGCGCGAGGAGCCCGCGAGATCCTGCCGCGCGCCAAGCTGCAGATCCCAATAAGGCGCGATGGCATGGCTCCACGTCGCCTCGATGTCGGCGTCTTCCACGCCTTCGCCAACATCGCCTTCGCCCTCGCTCTCGATCCACAGCTTGTCGAGGTCGCCGCCGTAGCTTGCCTGCGCGTCCCACAGAAAGCCCACATCCTCGCCACCTAAGCGCGCCTCGAGCCGGTCGGCCTGGAACCAGAAAAAGGCCTGGTTGCCGGTTTCATGGATGAGCGCGGCGCGGGCGCGCTGCATCGCGGCTTCGCCGAAGAGGCGTTCGGCGGCGCGGGCGGGGCCGTTGCCCGCGCTGCGCGGGGGCGGGCCCTTGGGGATGCCGGCGAGCTTGTCGGCGCTGTCGGTGCCGTGGCCCATGGCGGCGTGGTCCATCTGGCCGTGATCCATCGTGCCGTGATCCATCTGGCTGTGATCCATGGCCTGGTGGTCGTGATGCGCCTCGACCTCGACCTCCGGCTCGGGCTCCGTCGGGGCATGCTGATGATGGTCATGGGCATGCTGCTGCTGCTGCTGCTGCTGCTGCTTCGGCTGAACGGACGGCGGCGGCGGCGGCGGCGGCGGCGGCGCGTGGTGCTGGTGCGCGTCCTGCGCGAGGAGCACGGCGGCGAGGGCGATCATGCTCATGCCTCGCCCCCGTCGGGATTGGCCACGGTGACGATCTGAAACATGCCGGCGTGCATGTGATAGAGGAGGTGGCAGTGGAAGGCCCAGTCGCCCGGCTCGTCGGCGGTGAGGTCGAAGACCGCGCTGCCACCGGGCTGGACGACGAGCGTGTGCTTCAAGGGCTGTTCGCCATGGCCCGCGCCGTTGACCAGTTCGAAGAAATGGCCGTGCAGGTGGATGGGGTGCGCCATCATCGTGTCGTTGACGAGCTTGACACGCACGCGCTCGTTATAGGCGAAGCGGATGGGCGCATCGGCAACGGCGGCGAATTTCTTGCCGTCGAACGACCACATGTAGCGCTCCATGTTGCCGGTGAGATGGATCTCCATCGCGCGGGTCGGCGCGCGGGCCGAATGGTCGGGGTTGAGCGCGCGAAGATCGGTGTAGCGCAGGACACGGTGGTCGACGTCGTCCAAGCCGATGCCGGGGTCGCCCATGCGGTCCACGGGGTTCATCGCGACCATGTCGATCCCGGGCCCGACCTTCACATGATCGGGCAGGAGCGAGGTGTCGCGCATGTCCATCGCGCCCATGTCCATGTCGCCCATGCCCGTGGTCTCGCCGCCGTGATTCATCGCGCCATGATCCATGCCGCCATGGTCCATCCCGCCATGTCCCATGTCCTTCATGGTCAGCAGCGGGGGGTCGCGCAACGGCGGCACGGGCGCGCGGGCGCCGGGGCGGCTGGCGAGATGGGCAAGCCCCATGCCCGACCGGTCCATGCTCTCGGCGACGAGCGCATGCGCGTCGCCCGTCGGTTCGACGATCACGTCGTAGGTCTCCGCGACGCCGATCTGGAATTCGTCGACCTCGACGGGGCGGACATTCTGTCCGTCGGCCTGCACGATGGTCATCGGCAGGCCCGGGATGCGGATGTTGAAGAAGGTCATCGCGCTGCCGTTGATGAAGCGCAGGCGCACCCGCTCGCCGGGGCGGAAGGCATATTCAAGCCCGTCGGCGGGGCCATGGCCGTTCAGCAGATAGGTGTAGGTCGAGGCGGTGACGTCGAGGATATCGGTCGGCATCATCCGCATCCGCGCCCACATCCGACGCTCCTGCGCGCTCAGCGGATAATCGTCGGTCAGCGTGCGCTGTTGGAAATTGAAATAGCCCTCGCCCTGCTTGAGCTTCTTGAAGATGTCGTGCGGGTGGAGCGGGCTGAATTCGGACAGGAGCACGACATAGTCGCGATCGGCCTGCACCGGGTCGGAGCCGGCGGGATCGACGATGATCGGGCCGTAGTGCCCCATCTGTTCCTGAAGACCCGAATGGCTGTGCCACCAATAGGTGCCCGACTGGCGGACGGGAAAGCGCGCCTCGAAACTGTCGCCGGGCGCGATGCCGGGGAAACTGACGCCGGGGACGCCATCGAGGTGAAAGGGGAGGAGCAGCCCGTGCCAATGGATCGACGTGTCCTCGTCGAGATGGTTGTGGACGTTGAGCGAGACCTCCTCGCCTTCCTTGAGGCGGAGCAGCGGGCCGGGGACGCTGCCGTTGACGGTGACGGCATGGCCCGTGCGTCCGCCGGTCGAGAACATCGAGCGCCCGACGGTGAGGTCGATGCGCTCACCCGACGCCTCGTCGAAGCCGCGCCGCGCCATGACGCTGCCATGGTGCGACACGTCCTGTCCGCGCGCCCAGGCGGGGAGCGCCGCTGTCAACGCCCCGCCAGCGAGGCTGGCGCGCAGGAGGTGGCGGCGGGTGAGGTCGGTCATGCTGGAGCTCTAATCCTTATCGTTCCCGCCGAGCTAGTCGCCGCCGTCCCCGGGTTCAAGACGGTCCTTCGGTCGATTGGCTCACACATCCTCGTGCGGGGTGATCGAGGCGATCACCGTGCGGATGGTGCGATAGAGCATGGTCACGGTGGTGGCGAGCAGCGCGATCACCAGCACGGTCCAGCCGAACAGGAGATTGTAAAGGGTCGCGAACCAGCCTGCCGGCAGCTTGTCGAATTCGCCAATGGGAAAGACCAGCGCGAGGAGCAGGGTCAGGCTGGCGAGCAGCGATATGGTGGAGAATTGGCTGACGCGATCGATCGTCTTCCACACCGGCGCGTCCCAGTCGCGATCGAGCCGCTTGATCATGCCGGTCAGCGTCAGCATCAGCGCGAGGATGGTCGCCGAGGCAGTGGCCGCCGCCGAGCCGAGATAGAGCCCCGACGAGGCGAGCGTGTCCATCAACTGGATCGCCTCGCCCGAGGAATAGACGCTGCCGATCGCCCAACGCGCGGCGCCGCCGAGCAGGACGAAGGCAAAGAAAGCGGCGATGGACCAGGGACAATAACGCATGGGGCCGTAACGAGGGCCGCCGGGTGCCCGTTCCATCGCAGCCTGCGGTGCTGGCGGAGGCGAAACGATCGCGGCGCCCGGCCGTTAGGGAAGGACAGCAGCGGAGAAGGACATGGTAGGCGGCGTCTCGAGCCACGAGCGCGACAATCAGGAATTGGCGGAGGATCGCACCGATCTCGCCGAGGATCGCACGATCATGGCGGTGGAGCGGACGATGGCGAGCTGGATGGGCTCGGGCATGGGGCTGATCGGTCTCGGGCTCGGCCTGCGCGCGCTGTTCGGCGCCTTCGAGCCTTCATGGGTGCCCAAGCTGATGGCGACTTTCTTCATGATCCTCGCCATCGTCGTCGTGCAGGGCGCCAAGCGTCGCATGTGCGGGGCGATCAACCGGATGCACGCCAATTTCGTCAAGGAGCCCTCGACCAAGGGCATGGAAGTCGTCGCCAC